>DATBHU010000279.1:0-21754 GCA_036557265.1 Polyangia bacterium | reverse complement strand
CGCCGCCGCAATCGATCGATTGGTCGCCGAGCTTCCCGAAGACGTGATCGCCCGCCTGCAGTTCGCCGCCGGCGCGGGCGCGGACGCCCCGGTGGTGTTGCGGGCGCGCGCCGGGCGGCAGGGGCCGCCGGCGCTCACCCTCGCCGCCGATGCGTACGCGCTGCTGCTGGGCGTGCCTGGCCTGTACGCGCCCGTCGACGCGCTGGTCGAGCCGCCCCTGCGCCGCGAGCGCCTGCGCGAGCTGCTGACCGCGCCCGAGCACGTGACCTGGCTGGCGCCGCTGGCGGACGCCGACGGCGCGCGCGGATCCTTTCGACCGGAGCGCCTGCCGGAGAGCGCCTTCTTGCCGCTCGCCGAGTGGGTCGACTACGTGGTGAACGCCGACGCCGAGCTGCTGGCCCCGTGGGTGAGGAACGCGATCCTCGAGCTGCCCGAGTTCACCACGGCGCGCGCCGAGGAGAGCGACAGCGAGAGCGAGAGCGAGCCCGCGTCCCGACGTCGGACGCGGGCGCCGCGCGGCGAAGCGCCATCCAGCCCGGAGCGCGCCCCTGCGTCCGGTGCGGCCACGCCGGCGCCGCGCCCGCCCGGGCGCACCGGCGCGGCCGCCCAGGTGGCCGCCGTTCCCGACAGCCAGCTCGAAGCGCAGCTGGCCGCGCGCGAGCGCGCGTTCCTGGCCAGCGACGCGCCCGCGGACGCGCCCGAGCGCGGCGACGACTGGCGCGTGATGGCGGAGTTGAACCACGCCCTCGGCCGCGGGCGCGAGGCGGTCCTGGCGTGGGCGCGCGCCGTGTGGGAGCTGGCGCCCGAAAGCGAGGCGGCGGCGAGCCTGCTCCGCCGCTGGGTCGAGGCCGAGACGCTCCGCCACGGCGCGCCGGCCGCCTTGCTGGCGCTGCCCACCGTCACCCGCGATCAGATAGGCGCGCTCGCCGCGCAGGCCGCGGCCAGTTATCTCGCAGCCGAAGCCGGGGCCGAACCCCTCTCGCCCGCCACGGCGACCGGCATTCAGCGCTTTCTCGACCGCCACGAGGGCGTGGTCGACGTGCGCACCCGCTGGCTGGCGCGCACGGCGCTCGCGCGTCTCGCCGGCGGCGATCGCCTGGCGCTGGCCCGCGCCCGCGACGGCGTGCTGGCGGCGCTGGCGGGCGGCCTGTCGCTGGACCGCGACGTCCCGGCCTTCCTGCGCTTCGCCGGCAGCGGGCACGGCGTCGAGAGCGGGGCCGCGGCGCGGCTGCTCGCCCAGCTCGAGCATCTGCTGGAGCACTACGATCGCACGCGCCGGACGCGATCTCCCGTCGAGGCGAAGCCGGCGCTCACCCGCGCGTACGTGCTGGCCACGGCCGCGGTGGCCTTTGCGCGCCTGGGCGCGAGCGAGCGCGCCCACGCCCTGCGCGACCAGGCCGCCGCCGCCGTCGACACGAAGGATCCCGTGCACGGATTCCTGATGGCGGCCTACGCGGCGCGGGTGGAGCAGGCCCTGCAGGGTCAGCCGCCCACGGCGCCTCTGCCCGCCGAGATCACCGCCCGTCTCAACGAGCTGGAGCGCTTCGCGCGCTACAAGGTCGATCGTCTGCGCCAGGGCTCGGCGTTGCTCGAGCCGCAGGAGGGCCGGCAGCTGGATCCCGCCGCCGCGTTCTCGCGCGGCCAGCGCGATCTGCGCGGCGAGGAGTTCGCGCATCTGCGCGCGCTCACCGACCGGGCGGCGCTCGACCAGCAGATCGAGGCCCTGCTGACGCGCGCGCTGGCCAGGGGCACCTCCGCCGACGAGCGCGCGCGCCTGTTCGACGGCGTGCTCGACTTCCTGCCGCGCGTCGGCGAGATGCCGGCCCTGGCCGCGCTGGAGCGGATCGTCCCCGCCTGCCGCGATCTCCCCCCGGCCACGCGCGCGTTGTTGCTGGAGGAGGCGCTGGCCGTCGCGGGTCACTACGGCCAGCCCGAGGTCGCGACGCGCCTCGTGCGCGAGCTGCACGAGTTGCTCACCGCGCTGCCGGCGCCCGCCGAGGCCGCCCCCGGGCTGGCGGGGGCGCTGCGCAGCCTGCGTCGCGTGGGATTGCTCGACGCCGCCAACGAGCTGCTCGATGCGCTGGACGGCCGACTGGCGGGCAGCCCGGTGCTGACCCGCTTGCCGGTGGCCGCCGGCTACGCCAGCCTGGGCCATCTCGATCGGGCCCGCCCGATCCTCGCCAAGGCGCGCCAGGCGCTCGCCGAAGCGCCGCCGATGCCCCAGCGGCTCGAGCTGCTGCGCGCGCTCGCCACCACGCTGGGATACACCCCCATCAACGAGGCCCTGCCGGCGCTGGCCGATCTGGGCAAGCTGCTGGCCGGGATCACCGACAGCTTCAACACCAACAGCCACTTCTGCTTCTCCGTCGTTCACGCGATGGAGTCGCTGCTGGGCGGCGTGGCCAGCGCCGATCTCGCCCTCGGCGAGCTGGGCCGCCGCTTCCTGGAGGACGACGAGCTGCTCGTCCGCCGCCGCCTGCACCGCGATCTAGGAGAGCTCTGATGACCGACGTGATGATCCAGCCCAAGGACGCAAACCCCGTCGAGGAGGTGGCCGGCCTCGGCTTCGACGCGCTGGCGCGCGAAGCGCCTTTGTTGCGCGAACGAATCGACCGATTCAGGCGCGGCCTCGGCCGCTTCTTCGTCGACAAGCAGCCGCTCATCGATCTCATGGTCATCGCCGCGGTGGCGCAGGAGCCGCTCTTGCTGGTCGGCCCGCCCGGGACCGCCAAGAGCGACCTGGTGCTGAAGTTCCGCGACGCCCTGCGCATCGATCCCGCCGACTACTTCGAGTACATGCTCACCCGCTTCACCGAGCCGGCCGAGGTGCTGGGCCCGATCGACATCAACCTCCTGCGCGGGGGCCGCTACGTGCGGCGCGATCGCGGCAAGCTGCCGACCGCGCGGCTGGTGTTCCTCGACGAGATCTTCAAGAGCAACTCGGCGATCTTGAACTCGCTGCTCACCGTCATCAACGAGCGCAAGTTCTACCAGGACGGACAGCCCGTTCCGGTCAAGCTGTGTGTCCTGTTCGCGGCGACGAACGAGATCCCCGAGCAGAGCGAGCTGGCCGCGCTGAAGGATCGCTTCTGCCTCAAGGCCGCCTGCCGCTCAGTGCAGGAGACGCGCTTCGTGGAGCTGATCGACGCGGGCCTGGACGGACACACGCAGCGCGAGCTCGGGCAGAAGCCCTGGGCGGAGGGGCACGCCGACCTCGCCGATCTGCTGAAGGCGAACCGCTACCTCAACTTCGTCATGGCGCGGAGAACGCCGGGTCCCGACGGCAACGAGCAGCGCGATCGCGACCTGTTCTTCCGCGAGGATCTGCTGCGCGAGCTGCGGCGGATCATCAAGACGGTGACCCGCGAGGACGGCGTGTTCGTCTCGGATCGCAAGGTCGTCAAGCTGTATCGGCTGCTGCGCACGGCCGCCTGGATCAAGCACGGCGGCGCCGTCGAGCGCGAGGACCTGCGGCTCCTGCAATATCTCGGCGAGACGCGCGAGGAGATCGACCTGCTGGAAGAGAAGGTGCCGCGGCTCCTCGGGCTGGCATGACGGCCGAAGCCCTGGTGCTGCGCAGGCGCGATGAGGCGCTGCGGTGGTTGCTCGGCGGGCTGGCGCTCGCCCGGCTGGGCGGTCGGGGCGGCGCCGACGTGCTGTCGGGCGCCGCGTGGCTGGTACGCGCGGTCGACGAGCTGGCCGCGTTGCCGCCGCCTGGCGTGATCGCCGACCTCGGCCATCTGCTGACGTCGTCGTCGCGCTGGCGGTCGCCGGTAGACGAAGCGCCGTACTTCGGCGACGAACGCCTGCAAAAGGCGCTCGGCGCCTATCAGGATCACGTGCTCGATCGCCTGCTGGCCGACCCGCGGCTCGACGAGGCCGCCGACGCCGTGGCGCGCCTGCCGGTCGCCGCGCGACCGGCGGCGGTGGCGCGTCTGGCGGCGGCGCTGATCGAGCGCACCGGCCTGCGCGGGACCGTGGTGTCGCCGGCGGTTGCCCGGGGACTCACGGCCCGGCGGGGCGACGAGCTGGTCTCCGCCGGGCGGACGGCGCTGCACGAGGACGGCGCCCTCTCGTCGCGGCTGGCCGCCGGCTACGAAGCGCTGGTGCGGGCGGCGCAGGGCACGCGCCAGCTCCTGGGCGAGCGCGAGGTCTTCGTGCTCGAGCACCTCGAGGTGCTGGGCAGCGCCGCGCGCCGGGTGGCCGTGGAACAGATCGTCGAGGCGGCCGAGGTGCTGGGTCAGGGACTGCCGCGGCGGTTTCGCCGGATCTCGGCGCGGCGCGGACAGGCGCCGACGGCGCTCGTCGACGACAGCCTCTATCCCACCGGGGGATTCTCGTCGGTGGTCAACACCGGCAGCCTGGAGAACCTGGTCACCTCCGAGCTGGTCTACATGGAGGACGGCGCCGACATCGACCTGTTCGACCTGCGCTACGTCGAGGGCGAGCTGCTCTACTACATGCGCGACGAGAGCGCGTTCGTGCGCCGCCGCCACGAGATCGTGTTCGTGTTCGCGCCGGCGCTGGCGGCCCTGCGCACCAAGGACGAAGGGTTGCCCTGGCAGCGCGGCGTCCTCGCGCTGGGCCTCGTGCTGCTGGTGATCCGGCGGCTGGTCGAGGCGCTGGGGCACGAGGCACTGGCCATCGAGGTGCTGTTCGCGCGCGGCGACCAGGGAGAGCCGGTCCTCAGGGAAGAGCAGGAGCTGATGGCGCTGCTGCTCAGCGACGAGCGCGAGCGGGGCCTCGCGCAGGTGGGCGAGACACCCGGGGTGGCCGAGGTGCTCGAGGCGATGTCTCCCCGGGGGCAGCGGGCGCGCCGCGCGCTCACCGACGTGGTGGTGTTCGGCGCGGCCTCCGATCTGCGGGCGCCCGCGGGCGTGGCCGCGATGGCGATCGACGAGGCGGCGCCGGTGCTGTCGTGGTCCGGGGCCGACCGTCATGCAGTTGTCACCGAGCGTGACGTCGAGGACGACGCGCTGGCGGCGTGGCAGGGCGCTGCGCTTGAGTTGCTCCAGTCGATGGTCTAGCGTTCGCGCCATGCCGCGCTACGAGTTCTCGGAGGGCAGCTCGAACAAGTTCTGGGAGATCGCGCTCGAGGGGAAGGCCTTCACCACCACCTATGGACGGATCGGCGCCGCAGGACAGTCGACCACGAAGAAGTTCAAGAGCGACGCGCTGGCCAAGCAGGAGTACGAGAAGCTGATCGCGGAGAAGACCGCGAAGGGCTATCGGCTGCCCGGCAAGAACGGCAAGAACGGCAAGGGCAAGGCCCAGGCTGAACAAGAAGACGCGGACGAGGACGAAGACACGGCCGCGCCGGCTCGCTACTTCGAGTTCTCGGAGGGCGGCTCGAACAAGTTCTGGGAGATCACCGTCGGCGGCAATTCGTTCGTCACCCGCTACGGCCGTGCGGGCACCGACGGCCAGAAGACCTCCAAGAAGCTCCCCACGCCACAGAAGGCCTTCGCGGAGGCCGAGAAGCTGATCGCCGAGAAGGTGGGCAAGGGATACGTCGAGAAGGCCGGCCCCGGCGGCGCCGCGCGCGCTCTCAACGCGCGGAACGCGGAGCTGGAACAGACGATCCTGGCCGATCCCGACGACGAGGCGGGCTACCTGGTGTACGCGGACTGGCTGCAAGGCCAGGGCGACCCGCGGGGCGAGCTCATCACGCTGGCGGCGCAGGCTGCGAAAAACAAGAAGCTGAAGGCGACGGCGGACAAGTTCTTCGAGGAGCAGAAAGCGTATTTCCTGGGACCGCTGGCCGAGCACCGCAAGACCTTCGACGGCAAGAACACCGAGACGATGACGTGGCGCTGGGGCTTCGTGCAGTCGCTGCGCGTCGCCTTCGATCATTACGCCAACGACCAGAAGGTGGACCTCGACCTCGATGAGGTGCTGGCCACGTTCCTGGCGCACCCGTCCTGCCGGTTCCTGACCGAAGTGGTGGTGGGGCTCCACCGGCAGGATCCCGACCAGGAGTACCAGGGAATCGTCGACGCCCTCGTCAAGCGGCCGCCGCCCGCGCTGCGCAGCCTGTTCATCGGCGACTACGAATATCCCGACGAGACGGAGATCTCCTGGACCAACCTGGGGGACTTCGGCAAGCTGTGGCCCAAGCTGCCCGGGCTGCGCAAGCTGATCCTGCAGGGCGGCTCGTTCAAGCTGGGGACCATCGACCTGCCCGAGCTGCGCCACGCCGAGTTCCGCACCGGGGGGATGTCGGGCAAGTCGGTCAAATCGATCGTGAACGCGCGCTGGCCCAAGGTGGAGCACCTCGAGCTCTGGTTCGGCAGCAACCAGTACGGCGCCGAGGGCGATCTCGCTGACATCAAGCCGCTGCTGGACGGCAAGGGCCTGCCGGCGCTGCGGACCCTCGGGCTCAAGAACTGCGAGTTCACCGACGACATCGCGCGCGTCATCGGCAAGAGCAAGATCCTCCCGCAGCTCGAGACCCTGGACCTGTCCATGGGCAACATGAGCGACGCGGGCGCAGATGCGCTGGTGGCCAGCAAGGCCGCGTTCGCGAAGTTGAAGCGCCTGGATGTCAGCGACAACTACATCAGCGCCGCGGGCCTCCGCCGGCTCAAGGGTCTCTGTCGCGATCTCGAGACGGGCGACCAGCGCGAGGCGGACGAGGACGACAACGAGGACGGCGAGGTCGAGGTGCATCGCTACGCCTCCGTCGGCGAGTGAGGTGACCATGGCGCGCAACCCGGAGCTCGAACGGACGATCCTGGCCGATCCCGACAACGAGGAGGCCTACCAGGTCTACGCCGACTGGCTGCAGGGGGAGGGCGATCCGCGGGGCGAGCTGGCCGCCATCCAGGTGGCGCTGGCGCGCGGAGAGAGCGCCGAGCTGCGGGCCCGCGAGCAGGCGATCCTGGAGGCCAACCGCCAGCAGCTGCTGGGCGATCTGCCCGACGTCGATCCCGGCGAGGATGCTGCCCCGCTGAAGATCACGTGGCACGCGGGCTGGCTGCGCAGCGCCCGCATCGCCGCCGGCGAAGGCCACGAGCTGGCTGACCTCTATCGCAGCTTGCTCGCCTGCGAATCCGCGCGCTTTCTCCGCGAGCTGACCGTCGGCGTGGGCGCGTTCGAGGACGAGAACAACTACGACGACACCATCGCAGTGGTCGGGGAGCTGGGTGTGCCGCCGGCGCTTCGCGTGCTCTACTACGCCGACTTCGCCCAGGAGGAGTCCGAGATCTCCTGGTCGCACCTCGGCGACGTCGGCGTGTGGTTGCGCGGCGCGCGCGGACTGCGCGAGCTGACGCTGCGGGGCGGATCGATGCAGCTCGGTTCGATCGATCTGCCCGAGCTGCGGCGCTTCTCGGTCATCACGGGCGGCTTCACCACCGAGAACATCCGCGACGTGATCCAGGCCGGCTGGCCGAAGCTCGAGGCCCTCTCGCTCACCTTCGGCGACGACAACTATGGCGCCTCGGGCGGTCTGGACGACGTGCGGCCGATCCTCGAGGGCCGCGGTCTGCAGGCGGTGCGCGAGCTGGGCCTGTGCAACAGCGAGTTCGCCGACCAGCTGGCGGGTGTGCTGGGCAAGAGCCCGGTGCTGCGACAGCTGCGCCTCCTCGATCTATCGAAGGGCACGCTCAGCGACGAGGGGGCTCGCGCGCTCCTGGCCACCGCGCCGGCCTTCGCGCACCTGGAACGGCTGGACCTGAGCGAGAACTTCCTGAGCGCCGAGATGGTGGAGGCGGTCGCGAAGCTGTGCCCCGACGTGCGCGCCGGGGGCCAGCGCGAGGGTTACGAGTCCCGCGGCGAGATCCGCCGCTACGTCGCCATCGGCGAGTGACCATGCCGCGCTACGAGTTCTCGGAGGGCAGCTCGAACAAGTTCTGGGAGATTGCGCTCGAGGGAAAAGCGTTCACCACCACCTGGGGGCGGATCGGCACCGCGGGACAGACGAAGACGAAGACCTGCGCGAGCGAGGCCGCGGCCAAAAAGGAGTACGACAAGCTGATCGCCGAGAAAGTGGGCAAGGGATACGTCGAGGCGGGCGGCAAAGCGGACGCCGATGGCGACGAGGACGACGCGCCCGCCGGCGGCAACGCGCGTGTCGTCGGGGCTCGCAACCCGGAGCTGGAGCGGGCGATCCTTGCCGATCCCGACGACGAAGCGGCCTACCAGGTCTACGCAGACTGGCTGCAGGGGGAGGGCGATCCGCGGGGCGAGCTGGCCGCCCTCCAGGTGGCGCTGGCGGGCGGCGAGGCCCGCGAGCTCCGGGCCCGCGAGCAGGCGCTGATCGAAGCCAACCGCGAACAGCTGCTGGGCGATCTGCCCGATGTAAAACCCGACGACGATGGTGCCCCGCTGAAGATCACGTGGCACGCGGGCTGGCTGAGAAGCGCCCGCATCGCCGCCAGCGAGGAGCAGGCGCTGCCCGACCTCTATCGCAGCCTGCTCGCCTGCGCGTCCGCGCGCTTCCTCCGCGAGCTGACCTTCGGCGTGGCCATCCTCGATGACATGAACGACTACCGCGACACGAACGCGGTGATCGCGGAGCTGGGCCTGCCGCCCGCGGTCCGCAAGCTGCACTTCGCCAACCCCGCCTACGAGGAGTCCATGATCTCCTCGTCGGACCTCGGCGACGTCGGTGTCTGGCTGCGCGGTGCGAGCGGGCTGCGCGAGCTGACCCTGGAGGGCGGATCGATGCAGCTCGGCGCCATCGATCTCCCCGCGCTGCGGAGCTTCTCGGTGATCACGGGCGGCTTCACCACCCAGAACATCCGCGACGTGACCCAGGCCGGCTGGCCGAAGCTCGAAACCCTCTCGCTCTACTTCGGCGACGACAATTACGGGGCCTCGGGCGGCGCGGAGGACGTGCGGCCGATCCTCGAGGGGCGGGGACTGCCGGCGCTGCGCGAGCTGGGCCTGTGCAACAGCGAGTTCGCCGACGAGCTGGCGGGTCTGCTGGGCAAGAGCCCGGTGCTGCGACAGCTGCGCGTCCTCGATCTGTCGAAGGGCACGCTCAGCGACGAGGGCGCGCGCGCGCTGCTGGCCAGCGCACCGGCCTTCGCGCACCTGGAACGCATCGACCTGACCGAGAACTTCCTCAGCGCCGAGATGGTCCAGGCGGTCGAAAAGCTGTGCCCCGACGTGCGCGCCGGGGATCAGCGCGACGGGGACGAAGACGATCGCTACGTCGCCGTCGGCGAGTGAGCGCGCGGGCGTCGGCTCCGCGCTTCGTGCTCATCGGCAACCCCGAGAACCGGCGGGTCACGCTGTTCCAGGCGGCGCTGGCCCGGCAAGATCTGCCGCCCGCCACGGTGGTGGCCTGGCGCGCGCTGGCCGATGATCCGCGGGCGCTCGCCGCGCTGCCCGCCACGCCGGCGTTCCTGCGCATCGATGCGGCGGGCGAGGACGACGGCGTCGAGCGCGCGTTTCTGGCGCGTGGCTATTCAGACGCCCGCGCGGCCGGCGTGGCGACGATCGCGCCGGCCGCGCTGGCCACGCTGGCGCCGAGCCGCGGCCGCATCCTCTGTCCCCGCCAGGCCCACCTCGGGTTCCTGCGCGTGCTCGACGACGTCGCGGCGCTAGTGGCCGCGCGGCCGCGCTGGCGCGTGCTCAGTCCGCCCGCGGAGATCGCCACGTTGTTCGACAAGCGTGAGACCTGGCGCCGCTACAGCGGCCTCGGCATCCCGGTGCCGCCCGCCCTCGAACCCACCGCCGATCCCGAGGCCCTGCGCGCGGCCATGCGGGCGCGCGGCTGGCGCAGCGTCTACGTGAAGCTGTCGTGCGGCTCCTCGGCCTCGTGCCTGGCGATCTACCAGGCCGGGCAGGGCGCGCTCATGACCACGATCGAGCAGGCACGCGACGGCTGGTTCAATTCGTTGCGCGTGCGGGTGGTGCGCGCGCCCGAGCGGGTGGCCGAGATTCTCACCTTCCTGCTGCGCGAGGGCTCGCAGGTCGAGCTCGATCTCCCCAAGGCGCGGCTCGACAACCGATACTTCGACACGCGCGTGCTGGTGATCGCCGGCCAGCCGGCGTTCACGGTGGTGCGGACCAGCGCGCACCCGATCACCAACCTCCACCTCGGCGGCCGCCGCGGAGATCCGGACGCCCTGCGCGCCGCCGCGCCCGGTGCGGTCGCCGCCGCGATGGAGACCTGCGCGCGCGTGGCCGCCGCCCATCCGGGCGCCCTGCACGTCGGCGTCGATCTGATGTACACGCCCGGCTTTCGCTCGCACGCCGTCCTGGAGGCGAACGCCTTCGGCGATCTGCTCCCCAACCTGACCCGCGACGGCCTCGACGTCTACGAGTGGCAGATCCGCGCCGCGCTGAGAATGTCCTAGCCGCCCCCGCGCGAAGCGCGGGATCGCGGCTACCTGAAAAACAATAGTCGCACACCGCGCCTGCGCGTGATCGCCGCTAGTCGGCTACCCGCCGCCTGCGTCAGGAACGCTAAAGCTGCACCAAATACTCGCGTCTGCCGCCGCCCCACCATCCGCGCAAGGTACGCATGCACTGCATTGCACACTCGGATTGGACGGATACGTTCCCGGACGACACGGAGAGCACTGCGTGTTCCCACACGTGACTCCGACAATGGACAGGTAGACGACCGCCGCTCCGAGCATTACACGATGCATGCACCACCTCGACATCGATTCATCTCAAGGTACCTCCGGACTCGCGCAGGCCGCGAGCTTCTCCGGCCCCGAATGGTTTCGAAACCATCTCATGTTGATTGGATCGGTTTCGCCGCGGCCCGGGCACTAGCGATCCGTCAACCCGCGACGACGGGCAGCGCGCGCGGCCGGCTGCGCCAGGCCAGCGCCGGCGGGACGCGTTCGAGCAGGCCCGAGCCGAACAGCTTGTCCAGCTCGAGATACTCGAGGTGGACGTAGCCGATGTGGCAGCGGCAGGTTTCGTTGGGACAGGAGCGCGGTGCCAGCGCCGCCTCCCACCCGGCCTGGTAGATGTTGCCGATCGGCTCGGGGACGAAGTGGCAGCGTCGGAGCGTTCCGTCGCCGTCGACGGTGACCGCGCTGTGTCCGGCCCGGCAGGGCCGTCCCCGGCTCGGGTAGCTGGGCAGGTTGTAGCGAAACAACGGATCGATCGCCTCCCAGTCGGCCACCGCGCGCTCGTCGTACTGGCCTTGTCGCTTGACGGCGTTCACCCACAGGTAGACGTGCGCGGGCAACGCCGCTCGCAGCGCGCGCGCCTCGTCGAGAAAGTGGGCGAACCCGACGATGCCCACGCTGTAGCTGACGCCGGCCGCTTCCAGGCGCTGGCAGCGGGCGAGGAAGCGCTCCCGCGTGGTCCACTCGGGATGGTACGTGCACCACAGCCCCACGCGCGCCGGATCGGCGTCGGCCAACCAGTCGAGGCGCCCCGACAGGTTCGTCTGCGCTGCCGCGCGCGCCACCTGCGGCAGCCGCGACAGGCGGGCCAGGCCCTCGCCGTACCACCGCCGCACCAGCGCCTCGCCCCAGGGCGTGACGAAGACGCCGATCTCATCGTCGGCGGGTCGGGCCGCCACCCAGTCGACGAAGCGTTCCCAGGCGGCGCGATCGGTCGCCAGCTGCGCCCGCGTGTCCACCCGCTTGGCGAACGGGCAGTACGCGCAGCCGTAGTTGCAGCTCTCCAGCGGCCCCCGGTAGAGGATCGAAAGCCGCATTCAGCGGAGCTCCCACTCGTTCATCAGATCGCGCACGCGCGGCGACTGCAGCCAGGGTCCGATGGCGTCGGCCCGTTCGAACCCGCGCGCCGTGAGGCGCAAGCTGGTTCCCTGCCAGCTCGCCAGGCCCTCGGGCTCGAGCGCGTCCAGCGCGGGCAGATGCACCAGGGGATCGTCGCCGAAGCGGTCGGCGTACCGCCGGCGGTCGAGGCCCTCGTCCGCCAGCAGCGACAGGATGACGAAGCGGCGCCTGCGCTCGTCCTCGTCGAGAACGAAGCCGTAGTCGGCCACGTCGAACGAGGCCTCGTCGCGCGCCACCCAGCTGGCCAGGATCTCGCGGACCCCCGCCGCGCCCACCGCGTACTCCGTCGAGTAGTGCAGCTCGCCCGTGTACGAACGGGCCCCGCAGCCCAGGCCCAGCATGCCGTCGTCCTGGCAGCAGAACACCGGGCCGTCCACGGCCGGCGCGCCCGCCGCGCGAAACATGCGCATGGAGATCTGCCGGTACCCCGCCGCCCCGAGGTGCTCGCAGGCCTGGCGGTAGAGCGCCAGGCGCTGGTCATCGAACTCTTGCCAGGCCGCCCGGCGCCGTCCCAGCGTCGTCAGCGGCCGCACATATAGAGGATAGAGGTAGACCTCCTCCGGCTCGTGGCGCAGCGTCTCGTCCAGCGTGAACTGCCAGCTGGCCGCGGTCTGTCCGGGCAGCCCATAGATGAGATCGACGTTCACGGTGCTCGGCCCCGCGGCGCGCATCGCCTCGATCGCCGCGTGGGCCTCGGCCGGATCCTGGGGGCGGTTCACGGCGCGGGTCTCGGCCTCGATGAAGCTCTGCACCCCGATGCTCAGGCGATCGGCCCCGCGCTCGACCAGCAGGCGCAGCTTTTCGACCGTCGCGGTCTCGGGCGACGTCTCGGCCGACCCGGGCAGGCGCGCCAGGTCCGCGCCCATGATCACCTCGGCCACGTCCAGCAATCGCGCCAGCGCCGCCTCGGACAGCAGGGTGGGCGTCCCGCCGCCGACGGCGAAGCGCGCGAAACCGAACGGCCCGCCTTCGTCCAGGGCCGCGCGCGCTCGTCGCGCCTGGCGCTCCAGCGTGTCCAGGTAGCTGTCGACGAAGTCCGCCTTCGGTCGCGCCGTCGTGAACAGGTTGCAGAACCCGCAGCGCATCTCGCAGAACGGCACGTGCAGGTACAGGAACAGCGCCTCGCGCCGCTCGCGCGCCCAGACGTCCGCCAGCCGCCGCGGCCGCGGCAGCGGCCGGTAAGCCGTCTTGTGCGGATACGAGTAGAGATACGCGCCGTACGGCGGATCCGCGAGCGGCGAGGTCATGCCCGCGCCTCCCATTCAGGTGGCGCCGCCTTCCGCGACACCACGAACTCGCCGTAGGGCACCGTCCACACCGTCGGATGGCCGACGCGGTGTCCGTGCCACCCGTCCTCGCCGTACGCGGTGCCGTGGTCCGAGCAGACGATGCAGAACGCGCGATCGCGGCGGGCCACTGCCGCCAGCAGGCGCGGCAGGTGCCGATCCACGTGAACCAGGGCCGCCGCGTGCGACTCGAGCGTGTCGCGCGGCGGCCCGCCCTCCAGGTAGAAGTGATTGGGCTGGTGCAAGGCCGCGACGTTGATGAACAGGAACAGCCGCCGATCCGCCGGCGCGCGCGCGGCGATCTCCTCGGCCACGTCCACCTGATTCTCGAACGAGCGCGGGTCGGTCACGCTCAGCTCGGGCCGCCAGTGGCTCTCGTCGAACAGCGCGGGGAGCACGCGTCCCAGCGGGTTGCGCTTGTTGAAGAAGCCCACGCCGCCGATGCACGCGGTGTGATAGCCGCGGGCCGCCAGGCCGTGGACGATGTCGGGCGCATCCAGCACGCAGGTCTCGGCCGTGGTGGTCTCGCTCCCTTCGAAGCGGAGGGCGAAGCGACGCGGGTGAGGCCCCGGACGCGCGGGCGTGGGCAGGAAACCGGCGAAGAACGCCTGGTGGGCGGCGAAGGTGAAGTTGCCGGGTGTGTGCCGCTCCTCCCAGCCCTCCGGCGGAAGGTGTTGCGCGAGCGTCGGCAGCCGTCCCTCCGCCCAGCACCGCTGCGCGACGTCCATCCGGAGCGTATCGAGCACGACGAAGAGAATGTCGTGGCTTCCGACGATCGCGTTCGTGTCCTGCGGCGGCCGCATCGGCCCGCCATCATGGCACGAGCCTCGGGAAGCGCGGAGATCAACCTGGGCAAGGACCTGGCCGAGGGCGATACTCGACGCGCATGACGGCCGGGGCGCTCGCCCGATGAAGACCGCGCTCGCCGCGGCGCGTGCCGGCGACTGGCCGACATGTTTGAGCGCGCTGCTCGTCGCGTGGCGCGAGGCGCGCGACCCACCTCTCGCCGAGCTGATCGAGCGCGTCGGCGCCAGCATCCCGAGCGAGCCGATCCCCGACAAGGACATGGTCAACGCGCTGAGAGCGCGCTGCAAGAGCGCGACCGACGCGGACGTCTCGACGATCGTCGAGGCCGTCGTGCGTGGCGTGCGTACGCTGCCGAACAGGTACGGCATCCTCGTGGGGCTCGCGAAGGCGCGCGCCGCCGATCCGCGCATCGCCGCGGCGCTCGCCCACTTCGTCGAGCACCCGCCGTTCCAGCGGACCGACGGCGCGCTGTACGGCGACATCACGAGCGCGCTCGACGCCGTCGATGACCCGCGGTTTCGTCCGCTGCTCGTCGGCGCGTGGGCGCGCGTCGAGAAAAGGTTGCGGTGGATCCGCAAGCACAGGAAAGACGCCGAGATCTTGAGAGGCGTCGCCGCCGCGATCGCGACGCGCGAGCCGCCGGAGGCCGTCGACGCCGGCGCGCTCGCCGAGATTGACGGGCTGCTCGCCGTAAAGACGCCGGTGCAGAAGAAGCAAGCGAGGGATGCGCGCGAGCTGTTGCAGGCGATCTACGACGACCCGCTCGACACCTCGTTGCGCCTCGTCTACGCCGACGTCTTGCTCGAAGCCGGCGATCCGCGCGGCGAGCTGATCGCGCTGCAGTGCCAGCGCGGCGACGGTCCGGCCAGCAAGCGCGAGCGCGCGCTGCTGAAGGGCTACGATCGCAAGTGGCTCGGCGCGATCGAACCGATCGTGCTGAAGAGCGGCGTCGAGTTTCGCCGCGGTTTTGTCGGGAAGGCGCGCGAAGCGGCGAAGCTGATCGTGCAGAACGCGCTGCTCGCGGCGCCGGAGTGGTCGACCGTCGAGGAGCTCGAGCTCGCGGTCACGTGGGGCGATACCGCGGTGAAGTTCGTGACCGATCGACGCTGGAAAGCGCTTCGCGCGGTGTGGGGCCTCTCTCACGGGGATGTCCTGGCGATCGGCAGGCAGCGCGACGACCTGCCGTGGACGTCGCTCACGATCAAGTACTGGGACAACGCGCTCGCCGAGCTGTCGTTTCCTGCGCTCGCGGAGGTCGCGTTCCTGCGCGGGATGAGAGACGTGGGAGCAGTCATCGACGCGCTCGCCGGCCGTCCACTCGCGAAGTCGCTGCGACGCGTGCGCTTCGACCTGAGCTTCGCCCGCAGCCTGATCATGCAGGACATCCTGCAGCGCGCGCGCGATGTCGGCATCGCCGAGGTCGACTGGGCGCACGCGTGGAAGTTCGAGGGCGGCGAAGGGCTGATCCTGCGCTTCGCGGGCGATCGCGCGACCATCCTCGCGCAGTCCGCGAAGGTCGACCTCGAGGTCATCGCGACGTTCATCGGCCAGCTGCGGCCCGCGACGATCCGCACCGTCGGGTTCGACCTCCCGCCGCGCCCGACGTTGGTCGAGTCGGGATGGGCGATCTTCGAGCAAGCGCTTCGCGCACACGGCGTCGAGATTCCCGCGCGTCCGCAGTGAATGACTGCTCGCGCGTCATGGTTCGCGCGTCATGGCACGAGCGCGCCCAGCGCGGCCAGGCTGGGCAGCGAATGGTCGGGCCGAGGTAGATCGTCAGGGTAGGGCCGGCCGTGCGTCAGCCACGCCGTCACCATCCCGGCGCCGGCCGCGCCGGCGATGTCCCGCAGGGGATCGTCGCCGACGAACAGCACCCGCCCGGGCGCGCACCTCGCCCAGGCCAGCGCCCGCGCGAAGATCTCCGGGTCCGGCTTGGCCACCCCCAGCTCGTCCGAGACGAACACCTCGTGCACCAGCTGCGCCAGCCCCGCCGCCCTCAGCTTGCCCCGCTGCGTCCGTCCCCCGCCGTTCGTCACCACCGCGATCTTCGTGTGCGCGCCGATGCGCTGGAGCAGCGCCGGGGCCTCCGGCCACGGTCGCGCGAACGCCGCCATCCCCGCGAAGAACTCGCCCAGAAATGCCTCCGGCGTCATCGCCAGCTCCAGCCGCCGAACCGCCGCCGCCGCAAACTCGTCGCGGGGGACGGACGCGCGGCGATCGAGCGCTCGCAGCTCCGCGAGCACATCACGTCCGGCCAGCCTCGGGTGGCGCCCGCGCAGCGCCTCACAGAATTGCGCAAACGCCGCATCGCGATCGATGAGCGTGTCGTCGAGATCGAAGCAGACGGCGCCCCAGCTCACGAGCCGAGAATAGCGGTCTTTCCGACGCCGTCGTCGGTGCTAGTATCCCCGCGGAATCACTCCACTGCCGGAGTGGCGAAACGGTATACGCAGCGGACTCAAAATCCGCCGCCCGCAAGGGCTTACGAGTTCAAGTCTCGTCTCCGGCACCACGCGGCGCTCGGCGCGGATCAATCGGCGGTCGAGGCGTCGGTCGCTTCCGGATCGAAGGTGCACGTTCCGTTCGAGCAGATCGCGTGGCCGAAGCAGGTGGGCCGCAGGTAGGCGCAGGGCGGGCGAGGCGAGCAGGTCGGAGTCCGGGCCGCGATGGCTGATTGGTAGGCGGAGTAGCCAACCTGGTTGACGGCGGCGTTCGGACAGTACGGCGAGAGGCCGCAGCAGCCGATCGTCCCCTCGGAGACGGCCACGCAATCCGCGTCGACGGAGCAGCTGCGTTGGAATTCTGAGGCTTCGATGCTGTGAGTTTCAGAGGTGCAGCCTCCGAGCGCCCCGACCAGCAAGCACGCAATCAAGATGCGGTTCATGACGCCGCTTTCCGTACAAAGCGCGTGCCACGGGCGCGACTTCCGTCGGTCGGGGCCGTCCTTGACCCTGTCCCCATCTCTCCGATACCGTAATGCGCCCCGCATTCTATCAACCTCACCGGAGGAGCGTCTTGCACCAGGTCCCGCGTCGTGTCGTCCGTGTCGGTGTGTCCTTCGCCTGCGTCGCCGCGGGCCTCGTCATCGCGCGCCCCGCCGCCGCAGATACGATCGTCGTCGGCGGCAACGTCATCAACCAGACCTGGACGGCGGCCGGCAGCCCCTACATCGTCCAGGGCGACGTCACCGTGCCCAACGGCGCGTTCCTGACCATCCAGCAGGGCGTGACGGTCCAGTTCGCGAGCACCGACGGGCAGGGCGCGGGCGCCGACGCCAATCGCGTCGAGCTGACGATCAAGGGGACGCTGACGGTGGCCGGTACGTCGGGCAGCCCGGTCACCTTCCAGGCGCAGAACGGGACGTCCGCCAACACCTGGTACGGGATCGTCATCGACGCGACCGCGGCCGGCGCCACGGTCACGAGCGCGATCATCAAGCACGGCATCTACGGCATCTTCGATCAGTCGGCTTCGCTCAGCCCGGCGATCACGAACACGACGTTCGACACCAACACGTACGGCTTTCTCGCCAACGCGGGGACGCCGATGCTGAGCGGGATCATCGCCAGCAGCAACACCTACGGCGTCTACGTGCTCGGCACCGGACAACCGACCATCACCAACGCGATCATGCGTTCGGGCACTTACGGCGTCTACGTCGCGACCAGCAGCGGGTCGTCGACCATCAACATCAGCGGCAGCACGATCTACGGCTGCGGCTACGGCATCTACATGGTGGTCCCGGGCGGCGCCTCGGCGACCGTCAACCTCAAGAACTCGAACGTCATCTCCAACGGCAACTACGGTGTTTACCGCTCCCTCGCGTCGGGCACGACGACGGCCAACGTCACGTACTCGAACGTCTGGGGCAACGCCACCAACTATGGCAACGTCTCGGGCGGGACGGGCACGCTCTCGGCGAATCCGCTGTTCGTCAATGCGCCGTCCAACCTGCGGCTGACGTCGAACTCGCCCTCGCGCTTCGCCGGGGACACGGGACAAGATCTCGGGCCGCTCCCCTACGTGTCCGACGCCACGCCCGGCCTGTACGGCACGCTGTGGGTCAACACCGAGCTGACCAAGGCGAGCTCGCCCTACACGGTCGGCGGTGACGTGACGGTGCCTGCCGGCGTCACGTTGACGATCGATCCAGGTGTCACGCTGGCGTTCGCGAGCGGCGACATCATGGCTTCGGGCAACGACACCAACCGCACCGAGCTGAACGTCGCGGGCCGGCTGGTCTGCAACGGCGGGTCGACGGCGGCGAACCAGATCAAGCTGACCACCGCCAGCAGCAGCGTCACCATGAACGCCTGGTACGGCGTCACGCTGCTCCCGGGCGCGACGCAGACGTCGATCACCTGGACCACCGTCGAAGGCGCGATCTACGGCATCTGGGACCAGGCCACCGCCAGCCCCACGATTGACCACACGACCCTGCAGACCAACACGTACGGGATCCTGGTCTCCGCGGGGGCGCCCGCGCTCGACGCGATGAACCTCTCCAGCAACACGTACGGCCTGTACCTGCTGCACGCGGCCTCGGCGACCCTGACGAACTCGGTCGTGCGCGCCGGCACCTTCGGCGTCTACGTCGCCACCGATCAAGGCAGCGGCAACGTCGACATCATCAACTCGACGATCTACGGCTGCGGCTACGGCGTCTACATGGTGGTCCCGGGCGGCAACACGGCCACCGCGAACGTCAAGAATTCGATCATCGCCCAGAACGGAAACTATGGCATCTACCGGTCCCTCGCTTCCGGGACGACCAGCGCGACGGTCACCTACTCCGACGTCTGGGGGAACGCCACCAACTACGGCAACGTCTCCGCCGGGACCGGGACGATCTCCCAGAACCCGCTGTTCGTCAGCGCGCCGACGGACCTGCACGTGCAGGGCACCAGCGTCACCATCGACGCCGCGACCGCGACCGGCGCGCCCAACCACGACCACGACGACGTGTCGCGCCCGATCGACGGCGACGGCATCAACGGCGCCGCCTACGACATGGGCGCGTACGAGTTCGTGCTGACGTCGGCGTGCGGCGACGGCGTCGTCAACGCGGGCGAGGCGTGCGACGACGGCGCCCAGAACGGCAGCTACGGCCACTGCAAGGCCGACTGCTCCGGGCAGGGACCGCACTGCGGCGACTCGATCGTCAACGGCTCCGAGCAGTGCGACGACGGCAACACCAGCAACACCGACGCCTGCCTGAACACGTGCGCCGTCGCGACGTGCGGCGACGGCTTCACGCGGGCCGGCGTCGAGGACTGCGACGACGGCAACAGCAGCAACACCGACGCGTGCCTCAACACCTGCAAGAACGCCAGCTGCGGGGACGGCTTCGTGCGCACCGGGGTGGAGGCGTGCGACGACGGCAACACGGTCAACACCGACGGCTGCTCGAACATGTGCGGCCTGCCGGCGTGCGGCGACGGGATCGTGCAGTCGGGCGAGCAGTGCGACGACGGCAACAACAGCAACACGGACGCTTGCCTGAACAGCTGCAAGAACGCCGGCTGCGGCGACGGCTATGTGCGCGCCGGCGTCGAGGCGTGCGACGACGGGAACGCGGTCAACACCGACGGCTGCTCGAACAGCTGCCAGCTGCCGGGGTGTGGCGACGGGATCGTGCAGACCGGCGAGCAGTGCGACGACGGCAACAGCAGCAACACCGACGCCTGCGTCCTCGGTTGCAAGAACGCGACCTGCGGGGACGGGTACGTGCGCGCGGGCGTCGAGGCGTGCGACGACGGGAACAGCGTCAACAGCGACGGCTGCTCGAACAGCTGCCAGCTCCCCGGGTGCGGCGACGGGATCGTGCAGGCGGGGGAGCAGTGCGACGACGGCAACACGGTCAACGACGACGCCTGCACGAACGCGTGCAAGCTGCCGGCGTGCGGCGACGGCATCGTGCAGACGGGCGAGGCGTGCGACGACGGCAACACGGTGAACAACGACGCGTGCAGCAACACGTGCAAGCTGCCGGCGTGCGGCGACGGGATCGTGCAGTCGGGGGAGCAGTGCGACGACGGCAACAGCTCGAACACCGACGGCTGCCTCAACACCTGCAAGGTGGCGCTGTGCGGGGACGGCTTCGTGCGCGCGGGCGTCGAGGCGTGCGACGACGGCAACAACAGCAACACGGACGGCTGCGTGATGGGCTGCCTGAACGCCCGCTGCGGCGACGGCTACATGTACGCGGGCGTCGAGCAGTGCGACGACGGCAACGCGGTCGACTTCGACGCCTGCTCGAACAGCTGCAAGCCCGCGGCGTGCGGCGACGGCATCGTGCAGGGCGCCGAGACGTGCGACGACGGCAACAACAGCAACACCGACGCGTGCCTCAACACCTGCAAGGCGGCGACCTGCGGCGACGGCTTCGTCCAGACCGGCGTCGAGCAGTGCGACGACGGCAACGTGAGCAGCACCGACGGCTGCCTGAACAACTGCAAGACCGCCACCTGCGGCGACGGCTTCGTCTGGACGGGCGTCGAGGCGTGCGACGACGGCAACCGCGTCGACAACGACGCCTGCTCGAACAGCTGCAAGGCGCCCGGCTGCGGCGACGGGGCCGTGCAGGGGAACGAGCAGTGCGACGACGCCAACAACAGCAACACGGACGCGTGCCTGAACACCTGCCTGACGGCGTCGTGCGGGGACGGCTACGTCCGGACCGGGGTGGAAGGCTGCGACGACGGCAACACCAGCAACACCGACGGGTGTGTCACCGGGTGCGTGGTGGCGAAGTGCGGCGACGGCTACGTGCACGCGGGCGTCGAGGACTGCGACGACGGCAACACGACGGACAACGACGGCTGCTCGAACGCCTGCAAGCTGCCGGTGTGCGGCGACGGCGTCAAGCAGGGCAGCGAGGCGTGCGACGACGGCAACACCAGCAACACCGACGGCTGCGTGACCGGCTGCAAGGCGGCGCGGTGCGGAGACGGCTTCGTGCAGGCGGGCGTCGAGCAGTGCGACGACGGCAACACCACCTCCGGTGACGGCTGCTCGGCGGATTGCGTGAGCGAGGGGAGCGTGACCGGCACGGGCGGCATGGGCGGCGCGGGCGGCATGGGCGGCGCGACCGGCAGCGGCGGGATCGGCGGCTCGATCGGCGGCGCCGGCGGCACGGGCGGCGGCGCGGGGACGGGCGGCCCCGACGCGGGCAGCGGCGGCGGCAAGGGCGGCGGCGCCGGCAAGGGCATGGACGCCGGCCCCGACGGCGGCAACAACAACGCGGGCGGCGGGGGCTGCGGCTGCGACACCGCGCAGGGCTCGACCACGCCCTCGGCGGCGGCGCTGCTGCTATTCGCCTTCACGCTGGCGCTGCGGCGCGGCCGTCGCGAAAAGGCGCGGCGCCGCCGGGGCTAGCCGGACGGCGGGGGCAGGACGGTCTCGACGCGGTGGGCGCCGCCCCACCGCGTCGGCTGATACGTGATCTTGACCGGGCGGCGGTCCGGGTTGAAGCCGGCCGGCAGGTCGAAGACCACGACGCCGTCCGCGGCTTTTCCCGCGCGCAGCGAGCGCGGCACGAGCAACGGCGCGCAGCCGGCCGCGGCCTTCGCCGCGACGGCGCTCTCCAGGATCACGCCGCCGCTCTCGAGCTTGAAGTCGCGGGGCGCGACGAACAGCCCGTCGGTCTTCGCGGCCACGCGGACGACGACGCCGACCCGCGCTGCACCGTCGGCGGCGGCGTCCGGACAGGCGCGGACGGCGTCGAGGCGGAGCCGATAGATGTTGCCGTCCAGCCAGCCGCCGTTCTCGCGATCCTTCTTGCCGTCGTCGGGTGCCGGCGGGGGCGCGGGATCTGCCGCACGCGCCGCGACGGCCGGCGGTGCTGCTGCCGGCTCCGCCGCGGCGCGCGCGCCGGGGCGCGTACCCGGCGCGCGCGCCGACGGCGGGATCTCCTGCCGCCGACATTGCCCGAGCATCAGC
>DATBHU010000278.1:0-8907 GCA_036557265.1 Polyangia bacterium | reverse complement strand
CAGTATGTGCAGAAGCTGCTGGGCGGCGATAACAAGGTCGCCGTCCAGTACGGGCGTGGCGGCGGAACGGGCTTCGGCACGCTGGCCCGCTTCTATTACCCGGATTTTTCGGTCACCCACGATCTGTCCGAGGCCCGCCTGCGCGCCCTCGACGTGCTCACGGTTCAACCGATCGAGTGGCTGGGGGCTCAGCTCGTCGCGATCTATCAGCGCGACACGAACTTCCTCGGCAATCCGGGGTTCACGAACACCTGGCGGTCCGCCGGCGGGCGCGTGGGCGTCGCCGTCCTGAAGCACGTGAAGCTCCTCGGCGAGGTCGGGTACGACCAGATCACGAAGTCGAACGGCGCGCCCGAGCAGTACCTCCACAAGTACACCGGCGCCGTCGCCCTCACCCCGGACAAGGGATTCTGGGCCCGCCCTGAGCTGCGGCTATTCGCCACCTACGCGAACTGGAACCAGGCGGCGGCCATCGCGGGCGTCGATTCCTATCGACTCTACACCGACGTTTACCGGGACATGACGACCGGGCTCCCGCTTTACACGAGCGGCGCCATCTTCGGCATGCAAGCCGAGACCTGGTGGTAGTGACATGTCGGGTCGCAGCGGCGTCGGTGCATCGCTGGCCGGACTGCTGTCCTTGAGCGGTTGCGGCGGGGCGTCCGGCCCGCCGCCCGTCACCGTGTCGGTCGACGCGACGGCGCCGGGATCGCCGCTGGAGCGGGTGTGGGCCTTTCACGGCTGGGACGAGATCAACGACACGACCGTGCCCGAGGGGGCGGCCTTGCTGGGCGCCATCGCCGCGGCGCACAGCGCGCCCGTGCACGTGCGCAATCACTTCCTGTTCAACACCGGCGACGGAACGCCGGCGATGAAGTGGGGCTCGACCAACGTCTACAGCGAGGACGCCGCCGGCACTCCGATCTACGACTGGACGCTGACCGACGGAATCCTGGACGCCATCACGGGGGCGGGCGCCTTTCCGTTCGTCGAGCTCGGGTTCATGCCGGAGGCCCTCTCCACGCACCCGGCCCCCTACCGCAACGCGAGCACCACCGCGCTGGACGGCGGCTGCTTCTACCCGCCGGCCGACGACGCAAAGTGGGGGGATCTCATCAATGCCTGGGCGCTGCACGCGGGCGGGCGCTATCCGGACGTCGCGGCGCGCTGGCTGTGGGAGCTGTGGAACGAGCCGGACGGCGGCTACTGGCACGGCACGTTCGACGACTACGCGAAGCTCTACGACTACACCGAAGCGGCGTTGCACGCGGCGATCCCGGACGCGCCGCTGGGCGGGCCGGCGGTCGTCGATCCGGGCGGCAGCTTCCTGCCGCAGTTCCTCGCCCACTGCGCGCGGGGCACCAACGCCGTCACCGGCGCGATCGGGACGCGCCTGGACCTGGTGACGTTTCACGCCAAAGGCGGCGTCGCCGAGGTCGACGGTCACGTCGAGATGGATCTCGGCAACCAGTTGCGGCTGCACCGGGCCGGCTTCGCCGCGGTGGCGGCGTTCCCGCAATTCGCCGCGACGCCCATCTACATCACCGAGGCGGATCCCGACGGTTGCGCCGCCTGCCCGGCCAGCGTCATCACCGGCGCGGCCTATCGCAACTCGACGGCCTACGGCGCCTACGAGCTCGCGATGATGAAGCACACCCTCGATCTCGAGGCGCAGGTGGGCGTGAAGCTCGGCGGCGTCCTGACCTGGGCGTTCACGTTCCCCGGCACGCCCGCCTTCGCCGGCTACCGCGTGCTCGCCACCGGCGGCATCGACCTGCCGGTGATGGCCGCGTTCAAGCTCCTCGGGCGGCTGGACGGGGCGCGCCTGCCGCTGGGCAGCAGCGGCGCGCGCGCCCTGGACGAGATCCTCGCGAACGGCGTGCGCGGCGCGCCCGACGTCGACGGCGTCGCGACGCTGAACGGCGACGCCGTCCAGATCCTGGTCTGGAACTACCACGACGACGTCGTGGCCGCCGCCGCCACGCCCGTGCGCCTGGCGATCCGGCTGCCGGCGCGCTTCGGCGCGAGCGCGCGCGTCTCGCACCTGCGCGTCGACGAGGCGCACGGCGACGCCTACACCGTCTGGGCGTCGCTGGGCATGCCGGCCAGCCCGTCGCCGGCCCAGGCCGCGGCGCTGGAGGCCGCGATGGCTCCGTCGCCGCTGGTGCCGGACGGCGCCGCCGCGGTGGCAGCCGACGGCACCGTCGCCATCGACTTCGATCTGCCGCGCTTCGCCGTCTCGCTGGTGACGCTCACACCGGACGCGACGTCCGCCCGCACTTTCCTCGACAACTCTTCCGCGACAACGACAAGGAGTCATCGATGAAGCTCAACTCCCCGCTCCTCATCACGGCTGTGGCGCTCGCAACGTTGGCTGGGGCCTGCAGCTCCGGTTCGGGCAGCCTGACGGGCAACGGCGGCGGCGGCGGCAGCGGCCCGGCCGGAAGCGCCGGCGCCGGCGGCGCCTGCGACAGCGTCGCGGCCTGCGGCGGCGACCTCGCCGGCACCTGGACCGTCACGTCGACCTGCCTGCGCGTCGGCGGCGACCTCGACGTCGGATTGGTCGGCGCGGGCTGCCCGACGACGCCGGTCACGGGCTCGCTGCAGGTGACCGGGACGATCACCGCCGGCGCCGACGGGACGTATGCGGACGACACGACCACGTCGGGCAGCGAGCAGTTCAACCTGGCGCCCGGGTGCCTGACCATCTCGTCGACGCCCGTCAACTGTGACGGCGCCGCCAACTTCATCAAGAACCTCGGCTTCGCGACGCTCACCTGCGCGCCGGCGGCGGGCGGCGGCTGCGCCTGCTCGGGCACGGTCGACCAGCGCGGCGGCATCGGCGCGCTCTCGGTCGCGCCCTCGACCAACGGCAACTACACGCGCGCGGGCAACGTGGTCACCATCTCCAACGACGGCGGCGACGTGCCGTACGCGTACTGCGTCTCGGGTGGCACGCTGACGATGACGCCGCAGACGACGAAGCCGATCATGAGCGGCACCATCGTGCTCGCGAAGAACGGCAGCGCGGGCGCGGGCGGCGCGACGGGCGCCGGCGGCAACGGCGGCTCCGCCGGCGGCGCGGGCGGGTCCTCGGCGGGCAACGGCGGCTCCACCGCCGGCAGCGGCGGCTCGGCGGGCGGCACCGGCGGCTCCGCGACGGGCAGCGGCGGCCGCGGCGGGGCCGGCGGCGCGAGCGGCGCCGGCGGTGCGGCCGGCCGTGGTGGCGGCGGAGGCTCCGGCGGCGCCGGCGGTGGTGCCGCGGGTCGCGGCGGCAGCGGTGGCGGCGTCGCGGGTACGGGCGGCTCGGGCGGCACCGGCGGAACGAGCGGCAGCGGCGGCTCCGGCACCGTCATGGGGCCGTGCGACATCTACAAGGCCGCCGGCAACACCTGCGTCGCCGCGCACAGCACGGTGAGAGCGCTGCTCGGCGCGTACAGCGGCAAGCTCTATCAGGTGCGCAACACCGCCGGCACCACCCGCGACATCAACACGCTCGCCGCCGGCGGCGCCGCCGACGGCGCCGCGCAGGACACGTTCTGCGCGGGCACCACCTGCGTCATCACCGCCATCTACGACCAGTCCGGCAAGGGCAACGACCTCTGGTACCAGGGCTCGGGCAGCCCCGTCGGCGGCGCGGACAAGCCCGCCACCGCGACCTCGGAGTCGATCAAGCTCGGCGGCAACAAGGTCTACTCGCTCTACATCAACGCCAGCAACAGCTACTGGGTCGACGCCTCGAAGTCGGGGATCGCGACCGGCAGCCAGCCCGAAGGCATGTACATGGTCACCAGCGGCAAGCACTTCAACAGCGGCTGCTGCTTCGACTACGGCAACAGCGAGCTGTCGCGGAAGTACGTCGGGCCCGGCGCGATGGACGCCCTCAACTTCAGCTCGATCACCGCCTGGGGAACGGGCGCCGGCAGCGGTCCCTGGATCCTCGCCGACCTCGAGGCCGGGCTGTTCTCCATGGGCAGCTCCGGCAAGAACAACAACGTGCCGACGATGACCAACACCTTCATCACCGCCGTGCTCAAGAACAACGGAACCACCGAGTTCCAGCTCAAGGGCGGCGACGCGACCACCGGCAGCCTGAGCACGTTCTACAAGGGCGGCCTCCCCGGCGGCTGGAGCCCGATGAAGAAGGAAGGCGCGATCGTCCTCGGCAGCGGCGGCGACTGCTGCTCGACCAACACCAACCTGAGCGTCGGCACCTTCTACGAGGGCGCCATCGTCACCGGCTATCCCACCGACGCGACCGAGAGCGCCGTCCAGGCGAACATCGTCGCCGCCGGCTACGGCAAATGAGCCGTCACGCCAGCGAGCGCCGGTAGACCGCCGGGCTCTGCTGGCGGTGGCGGCGAAACACCTTGCCGAAGTGGGTCGCGTCGGCGAACCCGCAGGCGCGCGCGATCTCCGCGATCGGCAGGCGCGTCGTCACCAGCAGGCGCTCCGCCTCCTGGATCCGGACCTCGCTGATGAAGTGCGCGGGCGTGGTCCCGGTGCGCGCGCGGAAGTCGTGGCTGTAGTTGCTGCGGCTCACGCCGCGTTCGTCCGCCAGCACGCCGACGCCGATCGCGCGCCGGCCGCCCGCCAGCACGCGCGCGCGCAGCCGGTCGAGCAGGCGCGCGCGCTCGCCCTCCGGGTCGCTCCGCTCCTGGGCCAGCCGTTCGAACGCGACGGTGAATTCGAACAGCGCCAGCTCGACGTCGAAGCGGTCGCGGAAGTCCTTGTGGAACGCGCCGCGCACCAGCCGCGCCGCGTGCGCGATCAGCGCGCAGCCGGGCGGCGTCGCCAGCACCGGGCCCGTCGCCGCCACCTGCCTGGCGATCCGGCGGATCAGGTACGGGTGGTAGAGGCCGATCCAGCCGAACGTCCAGCCGGGCGAGCCTTCGGGCAGGTAGTAGCGGTGGCGCGACGGCACCACCGCGAAGAAGGCGGTGCCGGGCGGCACCTGCTGCGGCGGCCGCCCCGGCAGCTCGAAGGCCCCCCAGCCGGCCAGCGTGAACTGGAAGAAGACCAGCGGGCGATCGCGCCGCCCCAGCCGCTTCATGCCGTCCCAGTGGTAGCCGCGCGGATCGCGGCGCGTCTCCACGCTGCCGAAGTAGGCGTTCATGGGCGTCCACCAGGACGGGCCCTCCTGCGGCTCGCGCGCGGCGTCGATCAGCTTGCGCAGCCGGGCCGCCCAGGCGCGCGGCGGCTCCGGGCCGTCGACGCGCCCCGCCACCACCTCCGAGGTCTGCACCTCGAGCGAGCGCCGCCGCCAGAGCGCGACCTGGGACGGGGGCCGGGCCTCGTTGTTCACGAATCGACCAATATCATGCTTCGATCGTCGATTTGCTCGGTATTTTCAGCGACACACACCGCGTCTCCCTCTGACACAAATAGACTATTACGCGCGACGACGTCGTTTTTCTGACCCACGGGCGCAGCCTCACGCGGCAATATGACCACCATGACGCGCGCTTCCCGGTTGCCTGTGCTCTCGTCCGCGGCGGTCGTCGCGATAGTGCTGACGCTGGCGTCGCTCTCGTTTTCCGGCGGCGCGCGCGCGGCGCAGACGACGATCGCGATCTCGATGACGCCGCCGCCCGCCGCGCCGCGCCTCCAGACGCCGTTCGTGGTCGGCGCCCGCCCCGGCACGCCCTTCCTGTTCGCGATCCCGGCGAGCGGCCAGGCGCCCCTGACGTTCACCGCCACCGGCCTGCCGGCCGGGCTGACGATCGCGGCGAGCACCGGCGTCATCAGCGGAACGGCGCCCGCCGCCGGCTCGTACGCGGTGACGGTCGGCGCCAGCAACAGCGCGGGCAGCGCCGGCGGCACGCTTCAGATCGCGTCGGGCACCACGCTGCGGCCCACGCCGCCGATGGGCTGGAACAGTTACGACTCGTTCGGCGCCAGCATCACCGAGAGCGAGGTCCAGCAGCAGGCGCAGGCGCTGCGATCTCAGCTGCAGCCGTTCGGCTGGAACACGGTCGTGATCGACTACCGCTGGTACGAGCCGAACCAGCCGACCGACGCGAACGGGCGCTACCTCCCCGCGCCCAGCAAGTACCCGTCCGCGACGGGGACGAACGGGTTCACCACGCTCGCCGACAAGGTGCACCAGCTGGGGCTGGGATTCGGGATTCACATCATGCGCGGCATCCCGCGCGTCTCGGTCACCGCCAACACGCCGATCGCCAGCTCGACCTACCGCGCGACCGACGCCGCGAACCAGAGCGATGCCTGCCCCTGGGACACGCACATGTGGGGCGTGCGCGGCGACACCGCCGCCGGTCAGGCCTGGTACGACTCGATCTTCGCGCAGTACGCGGCGTGGGGGATCGACTTCGTGAAGATCGACGACATGCTGAACAACACCACGAAGGCCTATCACCAGGCGGAGGCGGACGCGATCCGCAAGGCGGTCGACAAGAGCGGCCGCGCCATCGTGATCAGCTTCTCGCCCGGCCCCGACGATCCGTCGTGGCTGCCGGCCTCGGTCGCCAACCTGAACGCGAACGCCGACATGTGGCGCGTCGTCGACGACTTCTGGGACGTCGGCGCGATCACCGATCTGCCGGGCGTGTTCCGCGCGGCCGGGACCTGGCAGGCGGCGAGCGGCCAGGTGCAGGGCCACTGGCCCGACCTCGACATGCTGCCGCTCGGCTACCTCGGTCCGCGCGTCGAGTGGAACAATCACCCGAACGCCGACACCACCTTCACGCACAACGAGCAGGTCTCGATCCTGTCGCTGTGGAGCATCTTTCCGTCGCCGCTCATCTTCGGCGGCAACGTCGTGTCGCTGATGACCAGCACCACCAGCGGCCCGTGGACGACCGCGCTGCTGACCAACGAAGAGGTGCTGGCGGTCAATCAGGATTCGATGGGCACGCACGCCAAGCGGATCGCGCAGCAGGGGACGACCGAGGTGTGGGCGCGCGATCTGAGCGGCGGCCGCAAGGCGGTCGCGCTGTTCAACCGCGGCACGCAGGACGCGACGATGTCTGTGACCTACGCGCAGCTCAGCGTCACCGGGACGCCGACCGTCCGCGACGTCTGGCACCGCGCCGACATCACCGGCAACACCGGGATGACGGCGGGCATCTCCGTGAACATCCCGTACGGCGGCGCGCTGATGTACACGCTGGCGCCGCCGGGGAGCGGTGGCGCGGGCGGCAGCGGCGGCGCGGGCGGCGCTTCGGGTGGCGCCGGAGGGCGCGGGGGCGGCGCCGGCGGCAACGCGGGCGCATCCGGCGCGGGCGGCCGCGGCGGCGCGGCCGGTTCGAACGGCGGCAACGCCGGCGGCAGCGGTGGCAGAGGTGGTAGCGGTGGCAGCGGTGGCTCGACCGGCGGGGCAGCCGCGGGCGCGGGCGGCGGCGCCGCGGGCGCCGACGGCGCGGCGGGGACCGGCGGCACGAGCGGCAACACCGGCGCGGGCGGCGCGAGCGGCACGAGCGGCGCCTCCGGGACCACTGGCGGCGTGTCGAGCGGCGGCGCAGGCGGCGGCACGACGGGCGCAGGCGGCGCGACCCCGCAGGGCAACGCCGGCCACGGCGGCGCCGCCCCGTCGGGAACGGGCGGCAGCGACGGCAGCGGATCGGGCTGCAGCTGCGCGATCACCGACGCGCGCGCACCGCACGCGCCACTCGCGATGCTGTTCGCCGCGCTCGTTCTGCTCCGCAGACGCCGGCGCGCCTGATCACCTCTCCCTCGAGGGGGAGAGGTCGAGCCGAAGGCCCGAAGGTGAGGGGCCCCTTTCCCTGACCCTCTCCCCGCTGCGCGGGGCGAGGGCAAACGAGTGCGGTGGCGAGCAGCGCTGAGCTCGGTTGAGCGCTACCGCTGCGCTGGCCCGCGGCCCGCCGATTCGCTGACAAGAACTCGGCACCACGACAAATGAGAGGTTGAGGAAAACAAATGCGATATCGCCACTCTACGCGATCGAAAGTTGGCCCACCGGGTATGGTCTCCCGACTCAAGACCCAACGAGCGATGTACCGCCCGACGACAGAGCACGCCGCCCTCGCCTCGACGCTGGCGCTGGCGCTGACCGTGGCGCTGGCCGCGTGCGCCAAGGATCCGAACTACGGCGCGACGCCGGCCGGCACGGGCGGCAGCGGTGGCACGGGTGGCGGGTCGCCGATCGATTCCGGGCTGCCCTCGTCCTTCAAGTGGACGTCGAGCGGTCCGCTGATCACCGCCAAGCAGGACGCGAAGCACCCGATCGTGTCGGTCAAAGATCCGTCGGTCGTCTTCGTCGACGGGCGCTGGCACGTCTTCGCCACCACGGCCAACACCGCCGGCGCCTGGAGCATCGTCTACCTGACGTTCACGGACTGGTCGCAGGCCGACGCCGCCCCGCTCACCTACCTCGACAACAGCCCGCCCGGTCTGACCGGCTACCACGCGGCGCCGCAGGTGTTCTATTTCGCGCCGCAGTCGAAGTGGTACCTGCTGTTCCAGTCGGGACAGCCGCAGTACTCGACCAACGACGACATCAGCAAGCCCGAAGCGTGGACACCGCCCGTGAGCTTCTTCGCCAGCGATCCGCCCGGCTACACCGCCGCCAAGGGGAGCGACGGTTTCTGGCTCGACTTCTTCTGCATCTGCGACGACGCCAGCTGCCACCTGTTCTTCGCCGACGACGCGGGTGAGCTGTTCCGCAGCCAGACGAAGCTCGCCGACTTCCCGAACGGCTTCGGCGACGCGGTCGTCGCCATCCAGGGCGTGAAGGAGACGGTGTTCGAGGGCGACATGGTCTATCGCGTGAAGGGCAAGGACGCGTACGTCGCGATGGTCGAGGCGTTCGGCCCGACGGGCAACCGCTTCTTTCGATCGTTCGTGGCGCCCGCGCTCGACGGCGTCTGGACGCCGCTCGCCGCCGACTGGACGAACCCGTTCGCGGGCAAGACCAACGTCACGTTC
>DATBHU010000277.1:0-6869 GCA_036557265.1 Polyangia bacterium | reverse complement strand
ATTGCGCAGCGCCGTCCTATCGCAACGGCTGGATTCTCGACGACCGACGTGGGCGCGGTGAGCGGCCTTGCGTTCCTACTGCGTGTTGTGCGAATGACGCGATGTCGTCGGGAAAGAAGCGCAGCCTGAATCAGTCCGGCGCAATTTCTCACGCGATCACCGAGCGGCGGCGTCCGGCGCCTCGATCGGCTCGCCGAGCATCGCCGCGATCCGGCCACGCACCTTCTCGATCAACGCGTCCCGATCCGCCGTGGTCATCCCCGTGGTCGGGATCGGCTCATCGACCTCGACCGCGACGGTGCCGGCCCGGATGAGCGCCGAGCCGCGCGGCATCGCCGCGTGCGAGCCGCGAATCGCGACCGGCACGATGGCGGCGCCCGAATCGATCGCCAGGTGAAAACCGCCCTTCTTGAACGGCAGGAGCCGTCCCGTGCGCGTCCGGGTCCCCTCCGGAAAGATGACGACCGACTGCCCCGATCTGATCCGGCGGGCCGCCTCGTCAATGCTCCGCCGCGCCGCCAGCGGGTTCTGGCGGTCGATGAAGATGAAGCGCCCCGCCGTCATCGCCCAGCCGAACAGTGGAATGCGTGCCAGCTGCTTCTTGGCAATGAAACGAAACGATGCCGGGATGGTGACGAACACGGCCCAGATGTCGACCATCGACGCGTGATTGGCCACGAACACGTACGGCCGGCCCGGTTCCAGCCGGGCCCGCATCGTCACCTCGACCTTCACGCCGGGAACGCCGAGGAGGATCCGCGACCACAGCCGCGCCAGCGCGAGCACGGAGTCGCCGCTTCTGTCGAAGATGCCGCACAGGACGGCCAGCAACGCTCCGATGAGCGTTGCGGCGACGAACGAAATTGTCGAGAGGAGGGCGCGAATCACGGGTGTCGTGCCATGGTATTCTCGTCCCGTGGACTTCCGGAAGACCTACTACATTCTTCCGAACCTCTTCACGCTATCGAGCGTCTTCTGCGGGTTCATCTCGATCTCGCTGTCGGCGTGGGGACAGGGCGGCAGCGATCTCTACCAGGCGGCGCTCGCGATCTGTTTCGGGTTCTTCTTCGACACCGCGGACGGCCGGGTCGCGCGCCTGACCAAGACGCAGACCGATCTCGGCCGTGACCTCGATTCGCTCGCCGACCTCGTCACCTTCGGTGTCGCGCCGGCCCTGCTCGTCTACAAGTGGGGCCTGACCAGCTTCGGCCGCCTCGGGATCTTCATCGCCGGGCTGTTCGTCTGCGCGGGGGCGATGCGGCTGGCGCGCTTCAACGTGCTGTCGCGGCGCGAGGAAGCAGCCGGCCACAAGAAGCCGGGCAAATACACGCTCGGGCTGCCCATCCCGGCCGCCGCCAGCGTGCTGGTGTTCATGGTCCTGGTCGCGCACCAGCTGCGCCCCTACAAGCTGGTGAGCGAGAGCGTCGTGGCGGGCGTCGTGCTGACGCTGTCGTACTTCATGGTGTCGCGCATCCGCTTCCGCTCGTTCAAGGATCTGCGCCTGACCCGGCGCACGGTCGAGCTCGCGGTGGTCATCATCGGCTCGTGGGTGGTGGTGGTGATGAACGGGGTCTCGAAGGCCCTGATCTTCCTGGTGATGATGACCGCGTACATCGTCCTCGGCCTGGCCGAGACGGTGCTGCAGCTGCGGCGGCGTCTGATCGAGCACCGGCAGGAGAAGCTGGCCCAGGCCGCCGCCGCGGCGGCGCCCGCTGCCGATGCGGCGCCCCGTGACGAAGAGGTCCTGCGCGAGCTCGGCGCGTTCGACGACGCGACCGACGAGGCTTGACCGAAGAGCTCGAGAAGGCGCCTCGCCCGGCTCAGCGCCAGAGATCGCCAAGACGGATCTCGAAGTCGCCGAGCAGGGCTGGACACGCCAGCGCGTCGGTCCCTGCGAGGATCCGTTCGCCGTCGCCCGTGTAGATGCGCGCCGTCTCGCTGTCGGAATCGATGGCCCAGACGGCGACGCAGCCGGCTGCGAGGTAATCATCGGCCTTGCGCGCAATCGCCGGCCAGCTGTCGCTGCGAGAAACGATCTCGACCGCGAGGTCGGGCGGCCCCTCCAGGCACTCGTCGGGGATCGGCCCGGAGAGCCGCTGCTTGCGCACGAACGCGACGTCCGGACCGCGCAGCGTGTCCGGCCGGCGGCGCAGGATGAAGCCGGGATCGCCCGCCATCACGACGCCGAGATCGTGCGCCTCGACGAAGTCGGCCAGGAGACGCCCCACCCTCAGCATCATCCAGCCGTGCCGAGCGCTCGGCCGGGTCACGACGACGAATCGTCCGTCGACGAGCTCCCAGGAATCGAATGGATCCAGCCGGATCGCCTCCTCGGCGGTGTATTCGCGATCCTGGGGGATGCCCGCGGCCATGATTTCAAGCCTATCACGGGTCATCTTCGGCCTCCGGCGGCAGGGGTTGCGCCGGCTCCCACGGACCGGTCACCTCGAAAGGGTAGGTGCCTTCAGGCGGCCGGCTTCGACTTGTTCTTGTCGGCCGCCGCCTTGCCGCCGTCGTCGACCTCGACGAAGGCGCCCCAGAGCGCGCCCACCAGCGGGCCGAGCAGGATCGGAAGCTCGGCGACGCTGCGATCGGGGGAAGCACCGAGTGCGGCCGGCAGCGCGATGTGCAAACCGCCGAACAGCTTGCTTCCGCCCCAGTACAGCAACCCGCCCACGATCAGCCCGCCGATCCCCTTGAGGGCGGACGTCCAGAAAGTGTCCTGACGCCAGGGGGGCTTGCCACAGAGCATGCCGACCACGCCGCCGATGATCGCGTAGGTGATGAGGGCGGCCGCGCCTGCCGTAACGCCGAGCTTGAAAGCCGCCCACCCGAGCGCGCCCCCGACCACGGCACCCTTCAGAAGACCGAGAACGACCCGGAGCATGTTCCAAATATAGCAGTCATCCTTCGCGCCGCTTGTGATCGCCCACCACAACGTTAAGCTCATCGCGACGCGCCCCGATGCCCGTCGCACGCTTGCCGAAGCTGTCCGACCGCACGAGCGGGGTGCTCCTGCACCCGACCAGCCTGCCCGGCGGTCCCGAAGGGGGACAGCTCGACGCTGAGGCGCGAGCGTTCGTCGACTTCATGGCCGCCGCCGGCCAGAGCTGGTGGCAGATGCTCCCGGTTGGTCCGACCGGCTACGCCAGCTCGCCCTACAGCGCGCAGTCCGCGTTCGCGGGCAGCCCGGCCCTGGTGGCGATCGATCGCCTGATCGAAGACGGGCTGCTGGCGGCTGCCGATCGCGGCAAGCGGCACGACGAGGCGCTGCGCGCCGCGTTCGCGGCGTTCCGCCACGCGGGCGGCCACCGCGACTTCGAGGCGTTCGCGACCGCCGCCGAGGGCTGGCTGGACGACTTCGCCCTCTACCGCGCCATCAAGCGCGCCCACGGCGAATCGCAGTGGACGCTGTGGCCGCCGCCGCTGCGCGATCGCAACGCGCGCGCCCTGGCCGGAGCGCGCAAGACGTTCGCGGACGAGATCGCCTTCGCCCGCTTCGTGCAGTGGCGCTTCGCGCGCGACTGGCGCGCCCTGCGCGAGTACGCGCACGCCCGCGGCATCGGCCTGATCGGCGACATCCCGATCTTCATGGCGCACGACAGCGCCGACGTCTGGATGAAGCGTGCGCTCTATCACCTGGACCGCGCCGGCGAGGCGGTCCTGATCGCCGGGGTGCCGCCCGACTACTTCAGCGAGACCGGGCAGCGGTGGGGCAACCCGCTCTACCGCTGGGAGCGGATGCGCAAGACCGGCTACGCCTGGTGGGTAGAGCGTTTCCGCGCCACCCTCGCCACGTTCGATGCCGTCCGCCTCGACCACTTCATCGGCTTCACCCGCTACTGGGCGATCCCGGGCCGCGAGCCGACGGCGGTGAACGGCCGCTGGCGGCGCGGGCCCGGCGCGCACTTCTTCAAGGCGGTGCAGCGCGCGCTGCGCGCGGATCAGCTGCCGCTGATCGCCGAGGACCTGGGCGTGGTGACGCCCGAGGTGAAGGCGCTGCGTGACGCGTTCGGGTTGCCGGGCATCAAGGTGCTGCAGTTCGCGTTCGGCACCGACCCGAACGCGTCCGACTTCCTGCCTCACAACTACCCGCGCAACGCGGTCGTCTACACCGGCACCCATGACAACGACACGACGGCGGGCTGGTTTCACGATCCGGGCAGCGGCACGCGCAGCGCCGAGCAGACCGAGAAGGAGCGCCGGACCACCCTCGCCTACCTCGGTCACGATCCGTCCGAGCCGACCGACGCCGCCGCGCGCGATATTCACTGGCAGATGATCCGCGCCATCCTGATGTCGGTCGCGAACGTCGCCATCGTCCCGGCCCAGGATCTGCTGGGGCTCGGATCGGATGCGCGCATGAACCGCCCCGGAACCGACCGCGGCAACTGGGCGTTCCGGCTGGCGGCGGGGGCGCTGTCGCCGGCCGTCGCCGAGCGCCTGCGGTCGCTGTGCGAGACGTATGATCGTGTGAGGGCAACCGCATGATGAAGCGTCACCTGATAACGCCGGCGCGCCGGCCCGCGCCCGTCGGCGAGAACCCGCAGTGGTACAAGGACGCGATCATCTACGAAGCGCGCGTGCGCTCGTTCTTCGACAGCAACGGCGACGGCTACGGCGACTTCCGCGGCCTTGCCTCCAAGCTCGACTACCTGCAGGACCTGGGCGTCACGGCGGTGTGGCTGCTGCCGTTCTATCCGTCGCCGATGCGCGACGACGGCTACGACATCGCCGACTACACCGACGTGCACCACGAGGTGGGCACGCTGGCCGACTTCGAGCTGTTCCTCGAGCAGGCGCACGCGCGCGGCATCCGCGTGATCACCGAGCTGGTCCTGAACCACACCTCCGACCAGCACCCGTGGTTCAAGCGGGCGCGGCGCGCGCCGGCCGGGACGATCGAGCGCGACTTCTACGTCTGGAGCGACACGCCCGAGCGCTATCACGAGGCGCGCATCATCTTCAAAGACTTCGAGCCCTCGAACTGGGCGTGGGATCCGGTGGCGCGCGCCTACTTCTGGCACCGGTTCTACGCGCACCAGCCCGACCTCAACTTCGAGAACCCGGCGGTGCACGAAGCGCTGTTCGGCGTGGTCGACTTCTGGTTCGGCAAGGGCGTCGACGGCCTGCGCCTGGACGCCGTCCCGTACCTGTACGAGGCGGACGGGACCAACTGCGAGAACCTGCCGGCCACCCACCAGTTCCTGAAGAAGCTGCGGGCGCACGTCGACGCCCGCTTCACCGATCGCATGCTGCTGGCGGAGGCGAACCAGTGGCCCGAGCACGCGGCCGCCTACTTCGGCACCGGCGACGAGTGCCACATGAACTTCCACTTTCCCATCATGCCGCGGATGTTCATGGCGATTCACATGGAGGATCGCTTCCCGATTCTCGACATCATGGCGCAGACGCCCCAGATCCCGGCGTCGAGCCAGTGGGCGCTGTTCCTGCGCAACCATGACGAGCTGACGCTGGAGATGGTGACCGACGAGGAGCGCGACTACATGTACCGCGCCTACGCGCACGACAGCGAGATGCGCATCAACCTCGGCATCCGGCGGCGGCTGGCGCCGCTGGTCGGCAACGACCGCCGCAAGATGGAGCTGCTGCACGCGCTGCTGTTCTCGCTGCCGGGGACGCCGGTCCTCTACTACGGCGACGAGATCGGGATGGGCGACAACGTCTTCCTGGGCGACCGCAACGGCGTGCGCACGCCGATGCAGTGGAGCGCCGACCGCAACGCCGGCTTCTCGCGCGCCAACCCGCAGCGCCTGATCCTCCCGATCATCATCGATCCCGAGTACCACTACGAGGCGATCAACGTCGAAGCGCAGCAGAACAACCCGAACTCGCTGCTCTGGTGGACGAAGCGGCTGGTGGCGCTGCGCAAGCAGTTCCACGCGTTCGGGCGCGGCACGCTGGAGTTCCTGACCCCGGCCAACTACCGCGTCCTCGCGTTCGTGCGTGAATTGAAGAACGCGCGCGGCGAGGTCGAGGAGACGGTGCTGGTGGTCGCCAACCTGTCGCGCTTCCCGCAGTACGTCGAGATGGACCTGGCGAAGTGGAAGGGGATGCGCCCGCTGGAGCTGTTCGGGCACACCGAGTTTCCGGCCATCGGCGAGCTCCCCTATCTGCTGACCTTGCCCGGCTACGCCTTCTACTGGTTCTCGCTGGAGCAGCCGCCGTCGGGCGCGGGCGAGGAGGAGGCCGCCGCCTACGTGCCGCCGCCGCTCGCGTGCCGCAACGCCGAGGCCTTGCTGCTGGGAGACGAACGGACCACGCTGGAGGACGCGCTCGGCGACTTCCTGGCGACGCGACGCTGGTTCGGCGGGCGCGGGTTCCGCCTGACCAGTGTCCGCGTCGAGGAAGCGGTGGCGCTGGCGGGCGTCTACGTGCTGATCGTCCGCGTCGAGTACGCCGATCGCGAGACCGAGCGCTACGTGCTGCCGCTGGCGACGGTGACGGAGCCGCGCTACATGGCCCCGCACGCGATCGTGGCGTCGCTGGCCCTGCCCGGGCAGGACGCGACGCTGCTCGACGCCCTGGAGGACGGCCCGTCGGCGCGCGCCCTGCTGTCGGCGGTGGTCGGGCGCGCGCGCGCGGCCGGCAGCGGCGGCACCATCGACGCCGAGGCCTTCACCGAGCTGCACGTCCCCGAAGGCGAGCCCGCCAACATCAGCGCCCAGCACGCCTCCGCCGCCATCCGCTACGGCGATCGCTACCTGCTGAAGATGTTCCGCCGCCTGGAGGAGGGCGAGAGCCCGGAGCTGGAGCTGGGCCGCTTCCTGAACGCGCGCACGCCCGGCCTGACGCCGCAGGTGGTCGGCGCGATCGAGTACGGCCGCCTGCGGGCGGAGCCGAGCACG
>DATBHU010000276.1:0-15751 GCA_036557265.1 Polyangia bacterium | reverse complement strand
CAGAGGAGCTCAGAGGAGCTCAGAGGAGCTCAGAGGAGCTCAGAGGAGCTCAGAGGAGCTCAGAGGAGCTCAGAGGAGCTCAGATCAGATCAGATCAGATCAGATCAGATCAGATCAGATCAGATCAGATCAGATCCCCTCGCCCCGCGAAGCGGGGAGAGGGTTAGGGAGAGGGGCCCCCCGCTCTCTCTCTAGGCGAGAGATCCCCGCCGCACGTGCGCGTCCTCCATCTGGATCTGCCGCAGGTTCTCGCGCACGAGGGCGGCCATCGACTCGCACCTCAGGTAGACGTCGGCGCCGAAGTGCTCCGCCAGCCCCTTGCGCAGGCGGAGCACGTTGGCCTCGGGCGCGATGACGTCGCCCGCCATCGCGTCGAGCAGGATGTCGAGGCGCTGCTGGGCGGCGTCGGCGCGCTGGAGCATCAGCGTCCGCTCCTCGCGCTGGTACTGGTACGCCGTCTTGAGATCCAGCAGGTTGGTCGTGAACTTCACCAGCGCCAGGTTGTCGCGGAAGAACTGGGGCAAGTAGAACGACCGCCGCCCGCTGAACGACTGCTGGTCGAAGTCCATCGCCCGGATGCGCACCTGCCAGCCCTCGAAGTCGGGCGTCAGGACGAACACGAAGTTGTAGCTGCGCATGTCGCCGAGCAGGCGGATGAAGCAGCGCTCGTTGAACTTCACCAGCTCCTTGGCGATCCGGATCGGCTTCAGCTCGTGGTTCTCCAGCCAGCGCCGGATGAAGACGTCGCCCGGCACGCCCGCCACGTGCTCCTCCACCAGCGTCGAGCCGTAGGTGACGTAGTTGAGGCGGTTCGGCGACAGCAGGTGCTCCAGCTCCAGCCCGTAGACGCGCGAGGCGTCCGCCTGCTTGATGTAGAAGTAGTCCGGGTTCTCGTTGATGCCGTTGACGATCCGGATCCGGAACGGCAGCGAGTTACCGAAGCTGCAGAAGTCGATGCGATCGATGTAGAGGTGGTCGACCACCGACAGGTCGCCGTGGACCTTCAGCAGCGCGTAGACGTACTTGAGATCGACCTTCAGCGCCTCCATCTCGGCCGGCGGGTAGATGACGGACTCCCACAGCGTGTCGCGTCCGTCCGCATCGGCCAGCGGCAGGCTCTCACGGAAGCCCTCCAGCCGGCCGTACGTCACCGGCAGCTCGAGCTCGCGCCGGAACCGCGCCAGGTAGGCGGCCAGCCGCCGGCTTATCGCGTAGCTCGGCTTGCGGAGGGTGCGGCCGGCGACCTCGTCGCCGTCGGCCGCCTCGTCCGCGGCGTAGTTGCGTGGGATCGACATCGCCCGGGCCCGACCTTCATCTTGTCACATGCCAGGCGTAGCTGACCGCCGTCTCGTGGCGCCCGCCGGGCGCCAGCGTGACGCGGCGATCCCCGACGCTGCCGGTCTCCACGCAGACGAAGCCCCGGAACCCGTCGGGCGACATGTCGCCCAGCGCGCGCGTCTTCTCCGGGCCCGGGTTCCAGACGACGGTCGAGCCGGCGCCCCGGCTCTCGATCTGGATCCGCCCCGCGCCGCGATCGACGAGGGTGAGCGGCCGGTCGTTGTCGTAGACGCGGTCGACCTCGCCCGCGAAGCGCACCGGCTCGTCGGCTTGCCGGCGGACGATCCCGCCCGCCACCTTGTCGAGGTAGGCGCGCCCGCCCAGGCCGACGAGCGCCACGGCCGCGGCGTCGGAGACCGCGAGATACGTGTGCAGCGCGATCTCGAACGTGAACGGCGCCTCGTCGGTGTTCGTCACCTCGAACGCCAGCTCCAGCGTCTCGCCGGCGGTGACCGCCAGCCGCGCCACGAACCGGTGAGGGAACAGGCGCAGGGTGTCGGCGTCGGGGGCCAGCTCCAGCTCGGCCCGGATCTGCCGCTCGTTGATGGCCGCCACGCCCACCATGCGCCATAGCCGCGTGCGCGCGAACCCGTGCGCGGGCAGATCGCCGAGATCTGGATGCGGACCGAACCAGGGAAAGCAGATCGGGATGCCCCCGCGCAGCGCCTTGCCGACCTGGAAGCGCGCCTTCTCGCTGACCCACAGCCGTTCCCCCGCGCCATGCGGGACGAACCCGAGCACCTGCCCGCCGTGGAGCGCCAGCATGCAGGTCGACGTGGGCGTCGTCAGCTCGACGACCTCGAGCCCGTTGCGAACGTCCTGCTTCCACCCGGTGGCAGCCACGCGCGCCGACTTTACCCCACGACGGGCAACTCGAGCTGACTGCCAGGCTCGAGCTCGTAGATGATCTCGTCGCCGGCCCGGCGGGCGAACGGCGTGACCTGATGCCGCTCGCGCCGCCGTTCATCGAGGATGTGCTGCACCTCGATGCCGTGCAGCTCGGCCCAGTCCGAGATCAGCCGGCGGTGACAGCGGTACGGCGACGCCTCGGCGCACATCACCGCGGTCGGGCCGCCGGACGCCTGATCGGCGGCGCGCAGCTGCTCGAGCCCCGCGCGGAACTCGGCGCTGCGCATGTAGTCGGCGTAGGCGGCGAAGGCGTCGACCCGCCACGCCGACGGCGGCGCGTCGCGCGCGCGGCGGCGGCGCCCGCCCAGAGCGGGGATCCAGCGATAGCCGAGCGCGTGCGCCGGCAGCGTCTGCTCCAGCGACTGGCGGGCGAAGTGCGGGCTGCGGCGCGATCCCGGAAAGCGCCGCACGTCGGCGATGGCGCCGACGCCGTGCGCGGCGCAGGCGTCGACCAGCTCGGCCAGCGAGCGCGTCGAGTGCCCGATCGTGAACAGGCGCTCCATCCCTCTCCTATGGCGCCGCCCCGGGCGCGAGGCAACCGGCGGGCGCCCCAGCAATGAACTGCGCGGCGCTTGGCGCCACGACCACGATGAGGTCTGATGGGCTCGAGGTCATTCATGCAGAGAGCGGCGCCGGCCCGAGCCATCGTCCCCCTTCTTTCCATCGTCTCCGTCGCCATCCTGCCGGCGCCGGCCTTCGCCTGGGCTCCGGCGGCACAACCCCCGCCGCCCGAGGCGCCTGCGCCCGCCCCGGAATCGCCGGCCACGCCCGCACCGCCCGTGCTCATGTCCCCGCCCCCGCCTGCGCCGCTGGCCGCGCCGCCGGCCGAGACGCCCCCGGCGCTCACGGCCCCGGCCGAGCCCCCGCCCCGCGAGAAGATCTCCAGCGCGCTCGCCATCGAGCTCGGCACGGGCGGCCTCTCCGCCCCGCAGGGAGGCGCGCTCGGCATCGGCTGGGGGTCGAGCACCGCGGTGATCGGAATCGCCTTCGATCTTCGCCACTCGAGCCTGACCGGCCCCAACGCCGGATCGAGCACGCCGACGTCGGTCGAGACCGCGCTGGCGGTCGGCCTCTGGCTCCGCTTCAACATGCTCGAGACGGCGGACGGCCGCGTCAGCCTCTTTGGCGCGCTGGATGCCCAGTACGCGCAGCAGACGACCACCGTGAACAACGAGAACGTCTTCCCGAATCGCGTCTCGGCGACCGCGAGCGGCGGGATCTTCCGGGTGGGCCCGGGCGTCCGCTTCTGGGCGACGCCCCGGCTGGCGATCGGATACGCCGCCCAGCTGCAGCTGAGCGAGCTCTCCGGTCAGCTGCTCGCGTTCACGCAGGACCCGGCGGTCGCGGGGGACACCTCCGAGCTCACGCAGGCCCACTTCGATCTGGTCGGGCGCTTCACCGTCATGGCGCTGTTCTGATCGTCCGTGCGATGATGCCGCGATGAACGACGCCAGCGCGTGGGGTCCGCTCGCCGCCCTGATCGGAGAATGGGAAGGCGACGCCGGGCTCGACGTCTCGTTTCACAACGGCAGCGGCCGCGTGACGGAGACCAGGTTCCGCGAGCGCGTCACGCTGGCGCCGTTCGGCCCCGTCGACAACGGCAAGCAGCGCCTCCACGGCCTCGACTACCGGATGGCCGCCTTCCGCGCCAACGAGGACAACCCGTTCCACACCGAGGTCGGCTACTGGCTGTGGGACGCCGACGGTGGGCACGTGTTGCGCTGCTTCATGGTGCCGCGCGGGACGACGGTGCTCGCGGGCGGCACGGCGCGCCCCGGCGATGCCAGCTTCGCGCTCGAGGCGAACGTCGGCAGCGAGACCTACGGCATCCTGTCCAACCTCTACCTCGCCGCCAAGGCGCGCACGACCCGGTACACGTGCAAGGTGATCACCGACGGGGATTCGTTCTCCTACGACTCGTGCACCACGTACGTTCACGTCACGGGCGGCGAGATCGCCCACACCGATCGGAACACGCTCCGCCGCCTGCGCGCCCCCTGAGCCTTCTCACTCTGCGCGAGCGCGCTGCGCAGTCTGCGCAGGTCGGCCCACCGGGAGCTTCGTAGATCCCGCGTTCCGCGCTGGCGTGGTGTTTGCCTATGCGACCGGCGTGACTGCCGTCAGCCACGACACAAACGCAACGAAGGCGCCTTATTTCACCCCGGCCCTTACGAAATACCAAACCCCCGCTGCCCAGATCGCCTCCGGGCTGGTGCTGTACCTGCCGGAGTTGAAGCGGTTCGCGCGCAGCATCGCCGCCAACCCGAGCATGGCGGACGACCTGGTCCAGGAGACCTGCCGGCGCGCCCTGGAGGCGTCCGCGCGCTTCATGCCCGGCACCGACCTGCGCGCCTGGCTGTTCTGCATCCTTCACAACCTTCACGTGGACGGCGTGCGCCGGTGCAATCGCGAGATCCTGACGCCCGGCGACAACGAGAGGCTGCCGGCCCGCGCCAGCGACGAGCGCCCGATCTGGGAGCACCTGACCGAGGCCGACGTCCACGCCGCCCTCGAATCGCTGCCGACCGTCTACGCCCAGACGTACACGCTGTTCGCGGTCGACCGCCTCCCCTACACCGAGATCGCGCGCCGGCTCGGGATCCCGGCCGGCACCGTGGGCACGCGGCTGCGGCGCGCGCGCCAGCGCCTGCGCCGGATCCTGCTCCGCCGCCTGACCGTCACGCACGCCGGCTGCTGACGCGCGCCGCGATCAGACGGGCTGCTAGCCGCTCTCGCGCGACGCGCGAGGGAGCGGCTACTTTTGAGAAGTCAGGTCGCTCTCCTCGGCGCGGGCGGCGGCGGCGCGCGTCCGGTTCGGGCGCGGGATGGCGTAGCGGCTCATCTTGGCCACGAACGTGCGGCGCGACATGCTCATCTGCTCGGCCGCTCGGCTCTGGTTCCAGGCGCAGCCGTCGAGGGTGGCGATCATCTTCAGCTTCTCGAGCTGCTCCTCGGGCGACAGCGGCCGCGCCGGCGCGCCCGCCGGCGGGGTCGGCCCCGGCAGATCCGGCACGGCCAGCTTCTCGGCGGGGAGGTGCGCCACCTCGATCTGCGGCCCGTCGCACAGCACCAGCGCGCGCTCGATCATGTTCTTCAGCTCGCGGACGTTGCCGGGCCAGTCGTAGGCCTGCAGGGCCGCCAGCGCCGCCGGGGAGATCGACGGCACCGTCTCGCGACCGGACTCCTGCGCCGCGGCCTCCACGAACTTGCGCGCCAGCGCCTCGATCTCGAAGCGCCGCTCGCGCAGCGGCGGGATGACGATGCTCATGCCGTTCAGCCGGTAGAAGAGGTCGCGCCGGAAGCTCCCCTTGTCGGCCTCCTCTTCCAGATTGCGGTTGGTGGCCGCCAGGAAACGGACGTCGATGGAGCGCACCTTGCGCGCCCCCACGGGAAGCACCTCGCGCGTCTCGATCACGCGCAGCAGCTTCGCCTGGATCGAGGCCGGCATCTCGCCCACCTCGTCCAGGAACACGGTACCGCCGTCGGCGCTCTCGAGCAGCCCGCGGTTCGCCTCCCCGGCGCCGGTGTAGGCCCCCTTCTCGTGGCCGAACAGCTCCGCCTCGATGATGCTCTCGCTCAGGCCGGCGCAGTTGAGCGCCAGCATCGGCTTGGTGGCCCGCGACGAGAGGCGATGGATGGCCTGGGCCAGGAGCTCCTTGCCCACGCCGGTCTCGCCCAGCAGCAGCACGGAGATGTTCGTCGGCGCCGCGCGCCGGGCGAAGTCGTACACGCGCTCCATGCCCGGACCGACCGCCTCGGCCGGCAACGGATCGGGCCGCGAGCCGGCGGCGCGCAGCAGGGCGTTGGCCCGGTCGAGCAGCGCGTCGGCCGACCGCCCGTCGCGCGGGTACCAGGCCAGGCCGAAGCGGGCCGGCGCCTCCGCCACGCGCAGGCTGAGGGCGATGTCGTCGAGCAGGCGCTGCACGTCCTCGGCGCTCTGGTCGAGGAGCAGGAGCTCGAAGTCGTTGGGGCCGTACGCGCCGAACAGGTGGGGCGGCGGCAGGTGACGCGCCAGCACCGGCACGACGCGCGTCCACGAGCTGGGGCGCTCGAGCCGGAGCCGCGCCAGCGCGAAGCGGCGGCCGGTGCTCTCGGCGCGGACGCACTCGGTCTGCAGGCGGCGCTCGAAGTAGTCGTGCGACCAGGTCCCGCGCAGGACCGCCGCCTGGCCGGCCGTCTGCAGCACCATCATGGTCGACCCGATGGCGATGGTCTCGCCGGGCGCGATCGCCACGCGCGTCCGCGGTTCGATCAGGGCGTCCCGCACGCGCGTCCCGTTGATGCTGCCGAGGTCCTCGATGGCCGGTGCCTCGCCCAGATGCAGCCGCGCGTGCCGGCGAGACGCCAGCGGGTCGTCGAGGTGGATCTCGCAACTGCCCGACCGGCCGATCACCATCTCGCCGTCGGCCACCAGCGGCACGGTCGTGAACGTCTCCTGCGACATGACGAGGAGCGTGGGCCGCGCCGCGATCTCGGCGACCGTCGAGACGTCAATCGTCGTCCGCGTGTTCCTCAACCGCTCGTCTCCGACCTCGCGAGGCTATCGAGGCCCGGCGCGAACCGCAAGGCTGGTAAGGTCGGGCGTTAGGCGATATGAAGGGGCATGGCGGATCCGCCAGCGCCGCACGCTGCCGATTCGACCCGCCCCTCGCCGGCGCCGTCGCCGGGCAAGGTCGCCCCGGGCGGCAAGCTGGGCCGCTACCAGCTGCTGGAATCCCTCGGGGCGGGTGCCATGGGCGTGGTGTTCAAGGCGCGCGACACCGAGCGCGGCGACATCGTCGCCCTGAAGACGCTGCAGAAGATCCGGCCCGGCAGCCTGCTCCGCTTCAAGAACGAGTTTCGCTCGGTCGCCAACATCACCCACCGCAACCTGGTGACCCTGTACGAGCTCGCCTGCGACGGCGACACCTGGTTCTTCACGATGGAGTACATCCCGGGCCGCAACCTGGCCAGCCTGATCGCGACCGAGATCGGCGCGGGCGCCACGCGGTCGACCGAGCTGCCGGCTTCGCGCGCGCCGCGCGGCTCCCTGCGCGCCATCACGACGTTCGGCAGCGCGGACCGCGAACACGACGACGACGACGACGTGCCGGTGATCCCGCTGCCGGCCGCGCCGCCCGCCGTGGCCGGCGGCCCGCAGATGTCGCTCGCCTTCATCCGCCGCGTCTTTCGCGAGCTGGCGGTCGCCATCGACGCCCTCCACCGCGCCGGGCGCCTCCACCGCGACATCAAGCCCGCCAACGTCATGATCGGCGAGCAGGGGCGGGTCGTCCTGCTCGACTTCGGCCTGGTCGCCGACGCCGTGTCGACGGGGCCGGCCGAGACCGGGATGGTCGGCACGCCGGCGTACATGGCGCCCGAGGTGATCGAGGGTGCGAGCGCCTCCGCAGCCAGCGACTGGTACGCGTTCGGCGTGATGCTCTACGAGGCGCTGGCCGGGCAGCTGCCGTTCGCAGGCAGCGGCATGAAGATGCTGTTCAACAAGGCGCTCGAAGCGCCCTTCCCGCTGCCGGCGTCGGCCGGCCTGCCGGTGGACCTGGTCAACCTGACGACGGCGCTCATCGATCGCGATCCGGCGCGGCGGCCCAAGGGCGCCGAGGTCCTGGACCAGGTCTGGGCCGCGGAGGAGTCGCCCGGGGCGGTCAGCCGCGCGACGCCGGCCCTGCTCGTCGGCCGCGAGGCGCAGTACGCGGTGCTTCACGAGGCGCTCGACGCCGTCACCCGCACCGGCAAGCTGGTGGTCGCGCGCCTGCGCGGCGGGTCGGGCATGGGCAAGTCGGCGCTGCTCGAGGCGTTCCTGGCCGACGTGCACCGCCGCCCCGACGTGCTGGCGCTGTCGGGGCGCTGCTACGAGCAGGAGACCCTGCCCTACAAGGCGCTCGACGCGGTCGTCGACTCGCTGGCCCGCACCCTCGGGACCCGCGGCAAGAACGAGCCCGCGCTGCTGCCGGCCGAGAGCATGGAGGATCTGGCGCGCGCGTTCCCGGTGCTGGCGGCCCGGCGGCCCGAGCGCGACGGCGAGGCGCGGCCGCCCGAGGCCGATCCCGACCAGCAGGAGCTGCGGCGCCGCATGTTCCGCGCGCTCAAGACCCTGCTCCACCGGCTGTCGCAGGAGAAGGTGCTGGTCGTCTCCATCGACGACGTGCAGTGGGGCGACAGCGACAGCGGGGTGGTGCTGCGCGAGCTGCTCTCACCGCCCGACACGCCGCGCATGCTGCTGCTCTACGCCTTCCGTTCCGACGAGAGCGAGAGCTCACCGGTGCTCGCCGAGCTGAAGGCGGCGACGCACGCGCCCGGCGGCGCGGTCGAGACCCGCGACGTCTCCGTCGACGCGCTGAAGCCGGAGGACGCCGCCCGGCTGGCGGCCCAGCTGCTCGGCTGCAAGCCCGACGACCCGATGGCGGGCGGGCTCGCCCGCGAATCGTCGGGCAACCCGTTCTTCCTCGAGCGGCTGGCGCGCCACACGCTCGGGCGTCCGCTCGCGCCGTCGGTGCCGGCCGCCGAGCCGGCCAAGGTCGACGATCTGGTGCTGCGCCAGCTCGACGAGCTGCCGGAGCGCGCGCGCCGGCTGCTGGAGACCGTCGTGGTCGCCGGGCACCCGGTGCCGCAGGCGGTGGCGGCGACCGCCGCCGGGATCTCGGGCGCCGAGCACCAGGCCTGGGCGCAGCTGCGCGCGATGAACCTGGTTCGCGCGCGCGGCCCGCGCGGCGCCGACGCGGTCGAGGTCTATCACGATCGGATCCGCGAGGCGATCCGCCGCCACCTGTCGCCGGACGTCGTGGTCGCCTCGAACCGGCGGCTGGGCGAGAGCTTCGAGGCCGTCCCGGACGTCGATCCCGAGACGCCGGCCGGCCACTTCCTGGCGGCCGGCATCATGGACAAGGCCGGGCGCTACTCCGTGCAGGCCGCCGACCGCGCGGCGCACAAGCTGGCCTTCGCGCGCGCCGCCGACCTCTACCGCCAGGCGATGCGCTGCTTCCCCCAGGACACCAGCCTGATCACCAAGTGCGCCGACGCGCTGGTGAACGCGGGCCGCTGCGCCGAATCGGCGCCGCTCTATCTGTCGGCGGCCGCCGCCGATCCCGAGCGGGCCTTCCAGCTCAAGACGCGCGCCGCCGAGCAGCTGCTCGCCAGCGGCCGCATCGAGGACGGCCTGGGCGTGCTCAAGCCGTTGCTGGCGGACGTCGGCATCAAGTATCCGAAGACGCCGCTGCGCGCGCTGTTCGGCATCATCGCGCGCACCATCACCCTCCGCTTCCGCAACATCTCCGTGCCCGACCAGCCCGGCCCGGCGCCCACGGTCGCCCAGCAGAAGCGCATCGACGTCACCTGGGCGGCGGGCAAGGGCCTCGGGTCGGTGGACATCCTGCGCGGCGGCTACTTCATCGCGCGCAGCACCGATCTGGCGGCGCAAGCGCGCGAGCCGCGCTCGATCGCGCGCGGCCTGGCCCACGTCGGCCTGATGACCGTCAGCCGGGCGCGCCCGCAGGACGTCGCGCGCGGCAACGTCCTGATCGAGAAGGCGGCGGCCATCGGCGAGAAGCTCGGCGATCCGTACGTGGCCGGCTTCGCGCGCATCAACGCCGGCACCGCCCACATGACGATCGGTGAATGGGCGGCGGCGCGCGAGGAGCTGGATCGCGGCCTGCACCTGCTGGAGACGCGGTGCACGGGCGTCTCCTGGGAGTGCAGCTTCGCCCGCTCGTGCATGGTCAACGTGCTGCGCTGCCTGGGCGAGCTCGACCAGCTCGCGCAGCGCGGGGGCGAGTGGCTGCGCACCGCCAGCGAGAACGGCGACATCTACGGCGCCGTCTGGATGCGGCTGCACACGGCGATCGTGCCGCTGGCCGCCGACGATCCCGCCACCACCGAGCAGGAGCTGCGCGAGAGCGTGGCCGGCTGGTCGTCGACGCTGTTCACGCCCCAGCACATGGTCGGCATCCTGCTGGCGACCGAGCTGGATCTCTACCGCGGCAACGCCCAGGTGGCGGCGCCGCGCCTCGAGGAAGTCTGGAGCGTGGCGACGCGCTCGTTCGCGATGGGCTGGCAGATCACGCGCATCTGGGCCCTGGCGCTGCGCGGCGGCGCCGCGCTGGCGGCGGCGCGACAGCAGCAGGGCGACGGAGGCGCGGAGCGCGACCAGTCGCTGGCGCGCGCCCGCCGGTGCGCCGCCCTGCTCGACAAGGAGGGCCGGCGGCCGCACGCGCGGGGACCGGCGCTGGTCCTGCACGCCGGGCTGGCGAGCTGGCAGGGCCAGGCCGACCAGGCGGCGGGCCTGCTGGCCGAGGCGGCCGAGCAGTTTCGTGAGGCGGGGATGGCCATCCACGCCGCCAGCGCGCTCTGGGGCCGCGGCCAGCTCGTCTCCGACGCCGCCGCGGCGGCCGCCGCGGGCGAGGCCGAGGCGACGCTGCGGGCGCGCGGCGTGAAGAACATCGCCCGCTGGGCGCGCATGTACCTGCCCGGCGTCCTGCCGTGACCGCGGGCGGCGCGAGCGAGCCGCCCATCGCGCAGCACCTGCGCCCGCTGCTCGCGGACGCGGAGGCCCGGCTGGCCGCCGCGCTCGACGGCGCGGCGTGCGCCGTCGCGGCCAGCGGCCGCCGCGGCATGATGGATTCGCTGGCGCACCGCCTGGGCCGCGCCTGCGCGCCGATCGTCGCGCGCGACCGATCGGCCTCCTGGCCGGAGCGCTTCGCCGCCTTCGGCGCGCTGCGGCCGCTGCTCGACCGCGTCACCAGCGACTGGCTGCGCGCGATCGTCGAGCTGTCCGCGCGCCTCGGCGACGCGCGCGCCCACATCGCCGCGTCCTTCTTCGACGGCAGGCCGCCGGGCGCGATCACGAGCTTCCGCGGCGACGCCGGGGATCAGCACGGTGGCGGCCGCTGCGTGACGCTGCTGGAGTTCGAGGGCGGGCCGAGGCTGGTCTACAAGCCCAAGGACCTGCGCGTCGCCGAGGCGTGGAACGCGCTGGTGCGTTTCCTGGCGCGGGCCGGCCTGCCGCTGCCGCTGCGGACGCCCGCGTTGCTGGCCGCGGGCGACCACGCCTGGCAGGAGCACGTGGCGGCTGCGCCCTGCCGCAGCGCCGAGGAGATCGGCCGCTTCTACCGGCGGATCGGGATGCTGCTCCGCCTCGGGCAGCTGCTGGAGGCGCGCGATCTCTGGCTGGACAACGTCGTCGCCGCCGGCGAGCACCCGGTGCTGTTCGATCTGGAGACGCTGCTGCAGCCCCGCTGGCGCCAGCCGGCGGCGTCGGCGGCGCGCGCGCGGGCGGACGAGCTGCTGCGCGAGTCGGTGGCGCCGATCGGGATCCTGGCGATGCACACGCTGATCGCGCCGGGCGTGGCGGCGGAAGATCTGGGCGCCGTCACCCCGCCCCGCCCCCTCCGCAGCCCGTTCCGCCCCGACCCGGCGGTGGGCCTGGGAATCGAAGGGCGGCAGCGCGACGGCTTCCGGACGTGGACGCACCCGGACCACGCGCCGACGCTCGCCGGCCAGGCCCACGCCGGCGCGCATCACCTGCGCGAGATCCTGGAAGGGCATCGCGAGATGCACGCCTGCCTGGCGGCCAACCGCGCCGAGCTGCTGGCGAGCGACGGCCCGCTCGCCGCCTTCGCGCGCGCCGAGCTGCACGTCCGCGTCATCCTGCGCAACACCTGGGCCTACCACCGGATCCTCGACGCCTCGCTGGTGCCGGCGCTGATGGTGGACGCCACGACGCGCGCGGCCGCCCTGGCGGCGGGGCCGTGGGCCAGCGGCGTGCGCGAGCCCGAGCGGCTCGAGCGCGCGTTCGCCAGCGAGCGCGCGGCGCTGCTGCGCCTCGACGTCCCCTACTTTCTCGCGCGCGCCGATGGCGCCGACCTGCTGGCGGACGACGGCACCACGCTGGCGAGCGACGTCTTCCTCCCCGGCGGCGCGCGGCGCCTGCGCGGCCGCGTCGAACAGCTGGATGCCTTCCCGCTGGAGGCGCACGCGGCGATCCTGGAGACGACCCTGGCCACCGGTCATCGACCCACCGCGGCCAGGGCCGCCGAGACGTCCGCCCGGATCCCGCGCGCGCCGCATGCCCGCGACTGGCTCGCGGCGGCCGTCGCGGCGGGCGATCTGATGCTGCGGCACGGCTTTGGCGATCAGGGCGAGCGGGCGTGGCTCGGTATCGCGTACGATCCGCTACACGATCTCGCTCAGCTCCAGGTGCTGGGGTCAGATCTGGTGACCGGGACCACAGGGATCGCCGTCGCGCTGTCCGAGCTGCATGCGGTCACCGGCGAGCCGAGGTTCCGGCAGGCGGCGCAGGAAGCGCTCGCCCCGCTGGAACGCGAGCTGGCGGACGAGCGCCTGCCACCGTGCCTCGGCCTCTGCGGCCTGGGCGGACAGCTGTGGGGCGCCGCGCGATGCGCGGCGTTGCGCGGCGAGCGGCTTCCGGCGTCGGTCCGCCGGGCGGCCGACCGTGGACTGGCGCGGGCGGCCGAGCAAGATCCCGGCGACGTCGCGAGCGGCCCCATCGGCCTGGCGCTGGCGGCGCTCGCGATCGACGCGGGCACACGCGACGACGTCGAGCGGCTGGCGCGGGTGTGGGAGCCGGCATCGCCCCGCGCCCGCGCGCGCGACCTCACCCCGCCGGCGGCGCGGATCCGCGGCGCGCTGCCGGGCGTCGACGCCTCGTGGCGACTGCTGCGTCACCGGCTGGGCGCGGCCGGAACTCCATCAAAAAAAAAGAAAGAAGTGGGGGACATGCTCGTTGATTTGGCTGTGTTGCCGCCCCCTCGTTTGCTCGCCGCCGCGACGGCGTCCGCGCGCGCGCGGCTGGCCGAAAATCGAAAGCCCGCGCTCGATCTGGCGCCCCTCGCCCTGCACGCGTTCGAGGCGACCGGCGACGCGTGGTTCTTCGATCGGGCGCGCGCCCTCGCCGCCGCGCTGGTCGATTCGCACCGGCACGACGCACGCTGGTTCGCCGCCGGCGGCGGCGCCGATCGACACCAGCTGTCGATCCTCTGGGGCCTGCCCGCGATCGTCCGCCTGCTCCTGCGCGTCGGCGGCGCGCGGATTCCAATCCCACAACCACAATTGCTGGCGCAGTTTGCACCCGGATGATGTAGTAGCTGTAAATAGCTGAATGATAAGTGGCTGCCACTAGCTCTCAGGTGAAGGGGAGAGACATCATGGCAAAACTGGATCAACTGCCGAGGGCGGCCTCGAGCGGGTGGATCGCGGGCGATCTCGACGCGCGGGATTTCTCGCTCGCCTCGAGGACGCCGCTCGGCCTGCGGGTGCTCGAGTCGGTGGACCGCAAGGTCCTGAAGCTCCCCCCGAAGAAGGAGCACACCCTGCACCTCGAACATTTCGGCGACGTGCGGAACCAGGGGAGCCTCAACGCCTGCTGCGCGTTCGCCGGCGTCTCCTTGATGGAGTACCGCGTGCGCCGCGAGCGCGAGCTGCGCGACGCCGACTGCTCGCCCGGGTTCCTCTACAAGGTGACCCGCGACCTGCTGAAGAAGTCCGGCCAGCCGAACACGGACGGGAACGTGCCGACCGACTCGCGCACCACCATGAAGGCGATGACCCTGGTCGGGGTGGCGCCGGAGAAGATGTTCGAGACCAGCGAGGCGAACCTGGATCGTGAGCCTGACGCGCTGACCTACGCCGTCGCCGCGAACTACAAGGCCAAGGCGTACTGGCGCCTCGACGTCGGCGACGTTCGCGGCGAAGCGCTCCTCCAGGAGATCAAGCGCCTGCTCATGGGCGACCTGCCGCTCATGTTCACGGTTCATTTCCTCGTGGAGACCACCCTCCAGGAGTTCGCCAAGCAGACCGCGCGTCAACCGAGGATTCCCGTCCCTCCCGCGGCGCAGATCGAGGCGCTCAAGACCCTGCGGGCGGTGGCCGGGCGCCTGATTCCCCAGGACGCCGTGCCGATGGCTTCGGCGGCGGCCGGGGTCGCGCCGGTCGACCCTCAGACCCGCGCCCAGCAGACCCTACGCGAGGTGCTGGACGCGCTCCGCCCGGCGGAGGCCAGGCGCAACGGCAACGGCAAGCGCAACCGGACGAACGGCGGTGGGACGCCGCGCGCCGGCAGCCCGAAGCCGGCCGGTCCGGTGGAGAGCTTCGTCGGACACACGCTGGTGGCGTGCGGATTCGACGACCGCTCGCGGGGCATCCTGGTGCGCAACTCGTGGAGCGATGAATGGGCGCCCATCGCCAAGCTCCCGGGCTACGGGTGGCTCCCCTACGAGTACGTCACCAAAGGGCTGACCGAGGACTGGTGGTTCATCAGCGACGTGTCGTTCATCGATCCGGCCATCTTCGCGGCCACGCCGCCTGCAAACGTCACCCGCTGAAGCGTCAGGGATGAGTCCTGTAGAAGGCATCGGCGTTGTCGCGGAGGATCTTTCGTGCCGCGTCGCCTGCGGGCAGCCGCGCCGAGAGCCGCGCGACCGCGCCCGCCACGTCGGGATCGTGGTCGATGTGGGGAAAGTCGGACCCGAACAGCAGGCGATCCGCGCCGAGCAGATCGAGCACGTCCTCCAGCCCGGGCTCGCCGGGATCGCAGGCGACGTAGCACTGCCGCCGCACGTACTCGGAGGGTTTGATGCGAACGCGGTCGGCCACCTCCCACCCGAGCTGGCGGTATTCGCCGTCGAGCCGCGCCAGCCAGTACGGGACCCAGCCGGCGCCGGCCTCCAGGAACGCCACGCGCAGCCCGGGGTGGCGTTCCAGCACGCCGGCTTCGATGAGGGCCAGCATGGCCATCATCTGTTCCAGCGGGTGAGAGCAGGCGTGACGGGCGAAGCGGCTGCTGAAGCGATCGCTCCCCACGGTCTCGAGCCGGCCGTGCGTCCCCTCGTGGATCCCGACCGCGACGTCCAGCCGTTCGCATTCGCCCCAGAACGGCTCGTAGGCGGGGTCTCCCAGCGTGCGCCCGGCCAGGCGGTTGGGCCGGACGGTGACGGCGGTCCAGCCCCAGGCGGCGATCCTGCGCAGCTCGCTCACCATGTCGGCGGGGTCGTGGCGCGAGAGCGCGCCCACCGGGCGCAGCACGGCCGGATCGGTCGCGCAGAACTCACGCAGCCAGTCGTTGTAGGCGCGCACCAGCGCCGCGGCGAACGGCGGATCCATCCCGTCGATCGCGAACATCCAGAGGCCCACCGTCGGATAGAGGTGGGCCCGTTCGATGCCCATGCCGCGAAGGGCGCGCGCGCTGGACGGCGCGTCGAACCCGGCCAGGGCGGCGTCAGGGTGATGCTGGAGGTTGTGGGCGGCGCCGCGCGTCCACAGGTCGTGGGGGATGCCGTCGTGGACGGCACGGCCGTCGACCATCAGCCGCCGAAAGCCGGCCGGCGAATCGGCCCGCGGCGCGCGCGCGCGCCATTCGGGCTCGAGGTACCGCACCCACAGACCGTTCGGTTCGATCACGTGGGCGTCGGCGTCGACGATTTGCACGCAGTCCTTTATCCATTGACGCCCATCTGACAACAAGGGGGTAACACCATGGCAGCAGAAGACGATCTCG
>DATBHU010000275.1:0-7584 GCA_036557265.1 Polyangia bacterium | reverse complement strand
GCCTGCGTGGCGAATCAGACCTGCACCGGCAATCCGAGCCCCTGCAAGCAGGGGAAGACCACCTGCAACGGTAGCGCGACCACCTGCACGGACGGCGCGAACACCGCCGCCGGAACCAGCTGCGGCGTCGGCATGGTCTGCGACGGCAGCGGCGCCTGCGTCGGCTGCAACGCCGGCCAGCCCTGCACGACCAACCCGACCGCGTGCAAGAACGGGGTGACGTCGTGCGCGACCGGCGCCCAGACCTGCGTCGACGGCACCGCCAAGGCGGGCGGGACCAGCTGCGGCACCAACATGGTCTGCGACGGCGGCGGCGCGTGCGGCGCGTGCACGCCCAACATGAACTGCTCGACGAACCCGAACGCGTGCAAGACCGGCATCATCAGCTGCCAGACGGGCGCGCCCGTCTGCCTGGACTTCGGAAACCGCTCGGCGGGCACGACCTGCGCCAGCAACAAGGTCTGCGACGGCAGCGGCGCGTGCGTCGACTGCACGGCGGGACAGTCGTGCACCGGCAACCCGAACGCCTGCTACGACGGCGCCACGTCGTGCGGCACCGGCGCGCAGACCTGCGTCGACGGCACGCCCAAGGCGGCGGGGACAGGCTGCGGCGCGAACCAGGTCTGCAACGCGAACGGCCAGTGCACGGTCTGCACCGCGGGCCAGGCGTGCGTGACGAACCCCCACGCCGCGTGCGTCAACGGGATCAGCTCGTGCATGACCGGCGTGCAGACCTGCCTCGACGACACCAACAAGGCCGCCGGGACGAGCTGCGGCACCAACATGGTCTGCAGCGGCTCCGGCACCTGCGCCGCCTGCACCGCCGGCAGCAACTGCAGCGGCAATCCGTCGCCGTGCAAGGTCGGGGTCGTCTCGTGCGCCACCGGCGCCCCCACCTGCGTCGACGGCGCGGGCAACGTCCCCGCCGGCTCGTCCTGCGGCTCGAACCAGGTGTGCGACAGCAACGGGTTCTGCGGCATGTGCACGCAGGGCGCGAGCTGCTCGGGCAATCCCGGTGTCTGCTACAACGGCACGGCGTCGTGCATGACCGGCGCCCCGACCTGCGTCAACGGGACGCCGAAGGGCGCGGGCACCGCCTGCGGCGCCAACATGATCTGCAGCGGCGGCGGCAGCTGCGTGTCGTGCACCGCGGGCCAGGCGTGCACGGGCAACCCGAGCAGCTGCAGCAACGGCACGACCTCCTGCTCGGCCGGCGCCATGACCTGCGTCGACGGCAGCAACAAGTCGCCGGGCGTCAGCTGCGGCACCAACATGGTCTGCACCGGCACGGGCGGCTGCGTGGCCTGCACGGCCGGCCAGGCGTGCACCAGCAATCCGACCAGCTGCAAGAACGGCACGACCACCTGTTCGACCGGCGCCCAGACCTGCGTCGACGGCGGCAACAAGACGGCCGGCACCAGCTGCGGCACCAACCAGGTCTGCAACGGCAGCGGCACGTGCGTGTCGTGCACCGCCGGCCAGGCGTGCACCAGCAACCCGAGCATCTGCAAGAACGGCGCGACCACCTGTTCGACCGGCGCCCAGACCTGCGTCGACGGCGGCAACAAGAGCGCCGGCACCAGCTGCGGCACCAACCAGGTGTGCGACGGCAACGGCAACTGCGTCGCTTGCACCGCGGGCGGCGCCTGCACCGGCAACCCGAGCGTCTGCAAGAACGGCGTCTATTCGTGCATGACCGGCGCCATGGCCTGCGCCGACGGCAGCAACAAGATGGGCGGCACCGGCTGCGGCACCAACCAGGTGTGCGACGGCAACGGCAACTGTGGCGCCTGCACGGCGAACCAGAGCTGCACCTCCAACCCCAACCTCTGCTACACCGGCATCACGAGCTGCAGCACCGGAACGCTGGTCTGCAACAACAACACGCTGAAAGCGGTGGGGACGGCCTGCGGCCCCAACATGGTCTGCAACAGCGCCGGAACTTGCGTGTCGTGCACCGCCGGCGTGTCATGCACGACGAACCCGGGCGTCTGCAAGGTCGGCATCACCTCGTGCAGCACGGGCGCGCAGACCTGCATCGACACCGGAAACCAGCCGGACAACACCGGCTGCAACGACGGCAACGCCTGCACCTACGGCGACGTCTGCAAGAACGGATCGTGCGTCGGCGTCGCGTACAGCTGCTACCCGGGCCAGTGCCAGAAGACCTCGACGTGCAACGGATCGGGCGGCTGCACCACCACCAACCAGACGAACGGAACCAGCTGCGGGTATCCCGACGACTGCACCTGTTGTTCGTGCGGCGCGACCGGGACCTGCCAGTCCGGCGTCTGCCACTACCGAAGCTGCTGCAGCACGCAGGCCTGCTGCTGCCTGGCGTTCGCCGCCTCCGGCGACACGGCCCAGTCCATCTGTTCGCCGTAGCGGTCGACCGACTGCGTGCCGCAGGCGGCCGCGGCGAGCAAGGCCAGCGACGCCGGAGCAAAGCTGGCTGTGCGGCGGCCGATCACGGTAACCGCGGGTGGGGGAACTGGGGGCGCTCGAGCCGGGAGGGCGAGTGGCCGATGCGCGCCACCTGCGATCCCGCCTCGTGCGCGAAGTGGTAGTGCCAGGCCGCCCAGGTGGCGAGGCCGATGCCGCCCAGCACCGCGGCGGCGGTGCCGACCGCCCACGGCAGCAGCGCCTGTCCGATCGTCACGCCGGTCACCGTCAGCGTCGCCTCGCACAGCTCCGGCTCGCGTTCGACGGTGCGGAACGGCCCGCCGTCGACGACGACGTGGTGGAGGATGCCTTCCGCCTCCACCTCCTCGCCGGGCGGGATCACGATCTCCTCGACCGCCAGCGCGCCCGGAAACCCGAAGGCGCGCGCGATCGCCAGCGCGCCCGGCGAACCGGGCCGGTGCAGCACGGGCGTCGCCTCGATGCGCGCGCTGTCGGGCTCGATGCGGATGCGGACGGGCGCGACCTCGCCGTCGCGCGCGCCCCACACCAGGCGGAACGGCTGCGGCGACGCCATCTCGTGCACCAGCTCGCTGCGCGAGGTCAGCCGCTCGACGATCCGGAGCCGCCAGTAGACGCACGGCTGATCCGTGACCGGCGAACGCACCAGATCACCGCCGGGCTCGACATGCGCCTTGAACTTCACCACGGACTGCATCAGCGCTCTCCTTCGCCGGGGCCCGAGGCGCCGCCGCCGCCGCCGGCTCCGCCGGCCGCGGCGTACTCCTCGAGCTTCCGGTACAGGGTCTTGCGATCGAGCCCCAGGCGCTGCGCGGCCCGCGTCTTGTTGCCGCTCTCCGCGGCCAGCACCTTCATAATGTAGTCACGCTCCAACTCCGCCAGCGTCAGGCCCCGCGCCAGCGCGGCCGCGAAGGGATCCTGGTCGGCGTCCCCCGCTGGCGCCCCCGGCGCGCCCGCGGCCGCGAGCGCCTCGCCGCCGCGCCGCTCGCGCGCCGCCAGCGCCAGCGGCGGCAGGTCCTCCACGCGCACCAGCGGCCCCTCGACCAGCGCGACCGCGCGCTCGACGACGTTCTCCAGCTCACGCACGTTGCCCGGCCAGCCGTAGCCGAGCAGCGCCTTCTTCGCGCTCTCGTGGAACGCCCGCACGTCCTTGCCGGCCTTGCCGGCGCTCTTGGTCAGGAAATGCTCCGCCAGCGGCAGGATGTCGTCGACGCGCTCGCGCAGCGCCGGCAGGTGGATGTGAATCGCGTTCAGCCGGTAGTAGAGGTCCTCGCGGAAGGCGCCGCTCGCCAGGTGCTCTTCGGGATCCTTGTTGGTCGCCGCGACGACGCGCACGTCGACCTTCTGGCTGCGCGTCGCGCCGAGCGGACGGATCTCGCCCTCCTGCAGCACGCGCAGCAGCTTCGCCTGCAGCGCCGGCGACAGCTCGGCGATCTCGTCGAGGAAGATGGTGCCGCCGTCCGCCTCCACGAACAGGCCGGCCCGATCGCTGCGCGCGTCGGTGAACGCGCCCCGCTTGTACCCGAACAGCTCGCTCTCCAGCAGCGTGTCCGGGATGGCGGCGCAGTTGATGGCGACGAAGGGCCGCTCGCGGCGCGGGCTGTTGAAGTGCAGCGATTTCGCCACCAGCTCCTTGCCGGTCCCGGACGCGCCCGTCACCAGCACCGACAGCGACGATCCCGACAGCCGCCGGATCAGCGCGAACATCTCCTGCATCGCCGCCGACTTGCCGATGATGTTTCCCCACCGGTAGCTGCGCTGCACCTCGTCGCGCAGCCGCGCCAGCTCCGACCGCAGTGCGCGCTCGTCCAGCGCCTTCTGCACCGACAGGATCAGCTGGTCGACGTCGAACGGCTTGGTGATGTAGTCGAACGCGCCCAGCTTGACGGCGCGGATGGCGGTGTCGATCGAACCGAAGGCGGTGATGGTGATGACGTGCGGCGAGGGCGCGAACGCCTTGATCTCGCGCAGCATGTCCAGGCCGTCGAGGTCGGGCATCTTCACGTCGGAGATGACGAGGTCGACGCCGCCCTGCTTGACGCGCTCGATGCCGGCGCGCCCGCCGCCCACCGCCTCGACCGTGAAGCCGTCCTCCTCGAGCGACTCGCGCAGCATCATGCGCATCGCGGCGTCATCCTCCACGACCAGGATGGTCGCGCCGCGCCCGCTGCTGGTCGGCTCGGGGGTGAGCTCGGAGATCGTTGGAGCCGCGTCAGCCATTCGGGACTACGGAAGCTGTTCTCTCAATCCTTGCCGATTGACTCAGCTTGTTCAACCCCCGGCTGACTGTCGGGCGGAATTGTCGAGTGGCCTGTCGGCTCATCCGCCCGGGCCGCGGCGGGCGCGCAGGGGAGGAAGACACAGAACACCGCGCCACCGGACTCGGGGCTGTCGACCTCGATCCAGCCGTCGTGGTCCTTGACGATGCCGTGGCTGACCGCCAGGCCCAGGCCCGTCCCCTGCCCCGCGTCCTTGGTCGTGAAGAACGGCTCGAAGATCTTGTCGCGGTCGGCGGCCGGGATCCCCTTGCCGGTGTCCGCGATGGCCAGCACCACGTACTCGGCGGGCGGCGCCAGGTCGAGGCCCCCCTTGCGCCGCACCACCGTCTCGGTCGTGATGCGCAGCGTCCCGCCGTTCGGCATGGCGTGGATCGCGTTGGTGATCAGGTTCAGGCAGACCTGCTGGATCTGATCGGGATCGCCGGGCACCTCGGGCGGCTCCGGCGCGCCCGCCGCCCCCAGGTTGACGGTGATGCCGAGGCGCCGCACCGTCTCGCCCACGAACGCCAGCGCCTCGCCGACCACCGCGCGCAGGCGCACCCGCGTCAGCGTCGGCCCGCGCGGCCGCGAGAAGTCCAGCACCTGGTGGATGATCTTGGTGATGCGCGCGACCTCGCCCCCGATGATGCCGGCGTTCTTGGCCACCTCGGCCGCGTCGCCGGCCTTCTTGCCGATGGCCCGGGCCCGCCCGCCGATGACGTTCAGCGGCGTCCCGAGCTCGTGCGCGATCTCCGCCGCCATCTGGCCGATGGTGGCCAGCTTCTCGGCGTGGCGCAGCCGTTCCTCCAGGGTGAGGCGCGCGCTCGCGGCGCGCTCGCCCTCCTCGCGCGCCTCGCGCAGCGATCCGGTCATGGCGTTGAAGCGCCCGGCGATGCTCCCGATCTCGTCGTCGCGCGCGGCCAGGATGACGCGCGACAGGTCGCCCTTGGCGACGGCGTCGATGCCCTCGACCAGCCGGCGCAGCGGGCGCACCACCGTCTGCCGCAGCGCGAACCAGACGACCAGCGCCACGCCCACCACCACCAGCAGGAACACCGGCACGACCCGGCGCGCGGTCGCCGCGACCTCGGCGTCGATGTAGCCGGCGTCGCGTCGCATGCCGATGACGGCCACCGGCTTGCGCGCCGGGTGGCCGATCGGCAGCTCGAGCCCCACCGCGTCGTACAGCGGCACCGCCATCGCGTACGAGCGCGGGCCCGACTGCGAATCGAACAGCCGGCCCACCGGCTCCCCCTGGATCTCGGCCGCCTGCATCAGCAGCAGCCAGGCCTCGTCGTCGGTCTTCTCGTCGATGCCGCCGCTCAGCACCTCCAGCTGGAACACCTCGTCAGGCTGGCGCGCCGCGCGGATGCGCCGGTGCAGCATCTCGGACAGCTCGGCGCCCTTCACGTTCACGGGCTCGATGCCGGCCCGCAGCGCCACCCCGATCTCGAACGCCTCGCGGCCGAGATCGACCTCCAGGTTCGCGCGCCGCACCTTCAGCGAGGCGTAGCCCGACACCGCGAGCACCGACGCGATGACGGTCGTCGTCACCAGGGTGACGCGCGTTCCGAGGGTCATGCGCAACCGAGTATAGCGGCAGGCCCGGGAGATACGGTCCCCGGGTGCGACCGCATGCTATATACGCGGCCGAAACGGGGCCCGGACTCATGACAACCGACGAGATTCGAACGCGCATCCGGGCCGCGCTGCCCGACGCCGACGTCAGCGTCGTCGACACGACCGGGGGCGGCGACCACTTCGACGCGACCGTCGTGTCGGCCGCCTTCACCGGCAAGGGTCCGGTCGAGCGGCACCGCCTGGTCTACGCGGCGCTGAACGACGCCATCATCGGTCCGCGCGCGCCGATCCACGCGCTGGCGCTGACCACCGCGACGCCAGAAGAGTACCAACGCAAGTAACTGCCGAAAGGAGCTGAGCCGTGACTGACGATCTTCGCAAGCGCATCACCGACACCATCGCGCGCGGGCGCGTCATGCTGTTCATGAAGGGCAACCCCGCCATGCCCCAGTGCGGCTTCTCGGCTGCGGTGGTCGGCATCCTGAAGGAGACCGGCGTGAAGTTCGACTCCTACAACATCCTCGCGGACCAGGAGCTGCGCGAGGGCTTGAAGGAATACTCGAGCTGGCCGACCTTCCCGCAGCTGTACGTCGACGGCAAGCTGATCGGCGGCGCCGACATCGTCCGCGACCTTCACCAGAAGGGTGAGCTGGCGACGATCCTGACCGCGCACGGCTGAGCCGACCCCCGGCTGGCGTACAATGCCGCGGTGACCACCGCGCGCCGAGGCTGGACGACCGTCATGTTGCTGTCTCCTCTGCTGCTGGTCGCCGCCTGCGGCTCCAGCGGCAGCGCTGGACCGGGCGGCGCTGGCGGCGCGGCCGGACACGGCGGCGCGGCCGGATCGTCCAGCGGCGGCACGGGCGGCGGCGGCAGCGGTGGAACGGCCGGCACGGGCGGGACGACCGGCACAGGCGGCGCCGCGGGCGCGACCGGCGGGACCACCGGCACAGGCGGCGTGGCGGGCGCGACCGGCGGCAGCGCCGGCGCCGCGGGCGCGGCGGGCGGCACCGGCGGCGCCACGGGCGCGGCGGGCGGCGGCGGTTCGGCCGGCGCGGCGGGCGGCACCGGCGGTTCGGCCGGCGCGGCGGGCGGTGCCGGGGGCGGCGGTGGCGGCGGCGCTTCCGGCGGCAAGGGCGGCGCGACCGCGGGCACCGGCGGAACCGGTGGCGTCGCGGGCAGCGCCGGCACGGGCGGCACCGGCGGTACGGGCGGCGCCGGCGGATCGAACGCCCCGAACCTCCGCTTCGAATACATGAACAGCTCGTCGACCGCGACGACGTTCTCGCTGCGCGTGACCAACCTCGGCCCGTCGATGCCGCTC
>DATBHU010000274.1:0-13791 GCA_036557265.1 Polyangia bacterium | reverse complement strand
CGCCTGGGCGCGCGCGAACGCCGGCGCGGCGTCCGGCGCGGCCACGCCGCTCGGTGGCCGCAGGGTGAAGGCGGCGAGCGCGGGCCGACGGCTGCGCTCGTCGGTCAGGTACTTGTCGAAGCGGTAGCCGCCGAGCAGCGCGCCCTCGGCCGCGACCTCGCAGGCGCGGACTTCGGCGATCGTCACGCCCGCAGCGGACCAGGCGAACGCCACGCGCGCGGCACCGACGCCGGTGGCGACACGGGCGGCGGAGCCGGCCGCGACGCGCAACGCCTGTCCCGACGGATCGGGCGCGGCGCCGAGGCCGACGAGCGCGACGCGTTGTGGCCGCACGTCGCGGACGTGGACAATCAATGTCTGGCCGAGCTTGGCGCGGAAGCGCTCCTCGCCGGCAGCGCGTCGGAGCACGCCGCCCACGCGCGCGTCGATGCCGGCGAACCAGTCGCCACGGTCGAGGTCGGGCTCGGCGACGGCGAGGACGAGCAAGTCGGCGTCGATGTCAGCTGCGTCGGTGGACGTGGCGGCGAGATCGGTCATGGAACCGGCCAGCGTAGGATCCGACCTCGGTCATTTCAAGTACGCCGCCACGCGGTTGACGGCGGACGCAGCCGACAGTAGCGTACGCGGTCATGGCGAAAGGGCGCTCGTCAGCGAAATCAGGCGGCAAGGGACGCAAGCCGGCCAAGGTGAAGCAGAGCAAGGTGCGGAGCGGGAAGGCGCGACGGCCGAAGGTGGCGGACGCTGCGGCAGCCAAGGCGCGCAAGCCGGTGAGCGCTCCGAGGTTGCGGAAGCCGGCACCCGTCGAGGAAATTCCGGAAATACCCCCCCCCCTCCCGGCGCCCATCGCGAGCTTCACTTTCTAGGCGGATGACGAGCATGGAAAACGCAACGGTCGGACCAGAGAAGCGCGAAGAAGCGGCCAAGACGCTTAGGGAAATTCTGGATCGCATGGGCATCGAGGCGGAGGTGAGCGCGTTCGATGACGGCGAGCGAATCATCCTCGACGCGCACGGCGCGGAGTCCGGGCTGATTATCGGAAAGAAGGGTGCGACGCTAGATGCGTTGCAGTACGTCATCAACCGCATCATCAGCAAGCGGCCGAACGACGGCCCCGGCGTGGTCGTCGACGCCGAAGGCTATCGCGGTCGCCGCGAGGATTCGCTGGCGGATCTGGCGCGGCGGTTGGCGGAGAAGGCGATCAAGAGTGGCCGGCCGGTTCCGGTCGAGCCGATGAGCCCGCACGATCGGCGCATCGTGCACGTCACGCTCGCCGAGCATCCGGACGTGACCACCGAGTCCGAGGGCGAGGGCGTCTTCCGTCGCGTGGTGATCTTCCCGAAGAAGGTCGCGGGCGACGCCGCGCCATAGGGCCGGGCGGCTAGCCGAGGAGCAGGCGCAGACCGGTTTCGCCGAGCGCTTCGGCGAGGGCGTCGGCGACGCGATCGTCGTCGTCACGTTCGCCGGCCGTTAGGTGGCGGATGACGCCGAGCGGCCGGCGCCCGGTGACGAGCGCGAGCATCTGGGCGTTGCCGCCCTCGTGGGGGGCGGACTGGAGCTCGGTGCGGTTCAGCAGGTAGCCGGTGAGCGGGAGGTCTCGCCGGGCGATTTCGGACAGCGTCAGGGCGACGTGGTTGATCGTGCCGAGCGCCATCCGGCCGACGACGAGGAGGGGCAGGCCGAGGAGCGCGGCCAGGTCGGCGGCCGTCGCCGCGCCGGCATACGGGACGAGCAGGCCGCCGGCGCCTTCGACCAGCAGGTAGTCTCCGCGCTGTGCGAGGGCCTGGGCACGCGCGGCGAGGTCGGCGAGATCGATCTGGAGACCGACCTCCGCGGCGGCGAGCGCGGGCGCTGCCGGTAGGGGGAGGGCGTGGGCGCAGACGTCGTCCGGGTCGACGGGCGGCTGAGCGGCACGCCAGAGGCGGCGGGCGTCGAGGGGTTCGGGGTCGCAGCCGGTCTCGATCGGTTTGAACGGGATCGGGATGCGGCCGGCGCGTCGGGCCAGCCGGAGGAGGCCGGCGGCAACCAAGGTCTTGCCGACACCGGTATCCGAGCCGGTGACGAAGACGCCGCGCGGTGCGCCTGCGGGTGCGCTCACGCCAGGCACTCCGTCAGGGCAGCGGCGAGGCCCTGGATGTCGGCCGGTTCGTGGGCGGCGGACAGAGTGACGCGGAGGCGGGAGGAGCCGGCGGGGACGGTTGGCGGCCGGATGGCGGGGACGAAGAAGCCGCGCTGGCGAAGGGAGGCCGCGACCTGGAGGGCGCGGGTCTCCGCCCCGAGGACGATGGGAACGATCGGGCCGGGGGCTCGGCTGGTGACGAGGCCACGCCGGCCTAGGTCCACTGTCATGGACGCGATGTGCTCGGCCAGCCGGCTACGGAGCCGGTCACCCTCCGGCCCGGCTATCAGGCGGATGGCAGCCGTGGCGGCGGCGGCGACCGGGGGCGGCAACGCGGTCGTGAAGACGAAGGTCCGGGCGCGGTTGACGAGCAGGTCCCGCAGCTCTCGAGGCCCGGCCACGAAGCCACCGGCTGCACCCACCGCCTTGCCCAGGGTTGCGATCATGACGTCGGGGTCGACGCCCGCGGCGGCGCAGAGACCCCGTCCACCCGGGCCGAGGGCGCCGAACGCGTGCGCCTCGTCCACGACCAGGATGCTGTCGGTCGCGGCGGCCGTCTCGGCGAGGGCGGCCAGAGGCGCGATATCGCCGTCCATGCTGAACAGCGACTCGGTGACCAGCAGCCGGCGGCGGGCGGGACCGGCGGCGTCGAGGAGGCGGCGGGCCGCGGCCGCGTCGCCGTGGGGGTAGATCTCGACCCGGGCGCGCGAGAGCCGGCAGCCGTCGACGAGGCTTGCGTGGTTGAGGGCGTCGGAGACGATCAGGTCGTCGCGGCCGGCAAGGGCGGTCAGCACGCCCACGTTGGTCTGGTAGCCGCTGGGGAAGACGAGGGATGAAGGACGGTCGAGGAAGGCGGCCAGGGCGCCCTCGAGCTCGCGGTGGGCGGGCAGATCGCCGGCGACCAGCCGGGACGCGGAGGCGCCGAAGCCGTCGCGGACGGCAGCCTCCGTGGCCGCTGCGAGCAGGGCGGGGTGGGAAGCTAGGCCGAGGTAGTCGTTCGAGCAGAACGACAGCATGGGCTTGCCGGCCACTTCGATGGAAAGGCGGGAGCTGCCCGCGGCTTCGGGGCACTCGCGCCGGCGGTCGATTGCGCTGAGCGCTTGCAGCTCGGCCTCGAGCAGGGCCGGAAACCCTCGCATCGTCAGCCGTCCTCCCGGAGGCGATGTTCCACGTGGAACAGTCTCACGTGGAACGGACCTCGATCAGGGCACGGCGGCCTTCGAAGTAGACGTCGCGGTCGTTCAGCGCGGGCAGCGTCTCAGCCGTCGTCAGTGCGAACAATCGACCGCCCGGGCGGACGAGGCGCGCCGCCAGCTGGAGCCACTTCTCTGGCGCGAGCGTCGCCCGCGAGATCGCGACATCGAACCCGCGCGGTACCTCGGCGGCGACCTGCTCGCCGCGCTCTGCCCGGACCGACGCGCGATCCCCGAGCCCGAGCTCGCGGATTGCCGTCCGCAGGAAGGCCACCTTCTTCGCGATCGGTTCGCACAGCTCGAGCGTGAGGCCCGGCCGCAGCACGGCCAGCGGGATCGCCGGCAGCCCTCCACCGCTGCCGACGTCGATGGCGCGCGCGGGGCCCTCCAGCCGCCGCGCCAGCGCGAACGCGTCCGGGAAGTGTTCCGCGATCAGTCGATCAATCGCGCGCGCCGCGGTCAGGTTGATGCGCTCGTTCCAGCGGAGCAGCGAGGCCGCGTAGCCACAGAGCGCCGCCACCTGAGCTTCATCGCAGGCGAGCTTCCAGTCGGCCGCCATCGCGCGCACGAGCTCGGCCGCTTCGCTGCGTCCGCCCGCCGGTGCCTCTGTTACGAACATCGCGCCGCACGTATTATCACGCCGACGCCGAACGATCGCCGTGCATAACAAAGCAACAAGAGCATTTTGCTACAAGAAAGCCGCATATACTCAGGGGCCTTGGCAATGCAGCCGCAGCAGATAGAGGGTCAACGCGCCCAGACGATCCTGGTCGTCGACAGCGACGAAGCGACGCGGCGAATCCTCGATCTCAGCTTGCGACACGCCGGCTTCGCGGTGCGCGTCGCGAGCAACGCCGAGGAAGGCGACAAGCGCCTGGCCGACCATCCCGATCTGGTGATCGTCGCCGCCGACGATCCCGACGGCCTGGAATTTTGCCGACGCGCGAAGCAATCCGACGCGATCGCGCCGGCGGTGGTGCTGATGCTCGATCCGAACGTCGAGAGCAAGCGCCGCGGGCTCGAGGCCGGCGCCGACGATTTCGTGGCGCGGCCGATCTACGTCCAGGAAGTCGTGGCGCGATCGCGCGCGCTCCTGCAGCGCCGCGATCGCGAACGGCTGGAGCAGTCTGCGAGCGGCAATGAACGTTTCATCAGCACCGTCGAGGATCTGCCGCTCGTCGACCTGCTGCGCGCAATCGCCGCCAACCAGAAGTCGGGCGTCGCGGTGGTGATGGGCAACGAGAGCGCGCGCGGCGAGCTCTATTTCCGCCAGGGCCGCGTCGTCGACGCAGAGGTGGGGCGGCTGTCAGGCCGCGACGCCGTCTATCGTTTGTTCTGCTGGTCATCGGGCAGCCTGGGCGTCGAGTGGAAGAGTATCCGCCGCAAGGACACGATCGAGATGGCGCCCCACGACCTCCTGATGGAGGCGCTGCGCCGGGTGGACGAGTGGCGGCGCTTGCTCGCGGGCGTGCCGCCGCTGGACACCGTCTTCGAGGTCGATTACCGGTTGCTCGCCGAGCGGCTCGCCGACATCCCCGACGAGGTCAACCGGATCCTGCGGCTGTTCGACGGCATGCGGACGTTCCTGCAGGTGATCGACGATTGCGGCTTGCCCGACCTGGACGCGGTGGCGGCGATCGGCAAGCTCTATCGCGAGCGCATCGTTCACGACATTCGCGTCCCGCTCGAGGAAGAAGAGACAGTCAGCGCCGACATGGAAGGCTGGCTGTCCGACGCGGCCGGGCCGTTCCGTTCGCCGGCGCGGCAGGAGCGCGATCTGTTCGGCGCCGGGCCCGAGCCGGGCGTCGGCGTGCATGGACGGCGGACGGCGCCGATGGATCCGCTCGAGGGGCAGCGGGAAGCGCTGGACGACGACATGCGCGCGCGCTTCACCGATCGGCTGCAGGCCGAGGGGGCGGCGCCCGCCCAGCCGTTGAACGATCCGGCCAGCGACGGCATCCCCGAGGTGCCGCTGGAGGCGCTGATGGAATCGGCGCCCAACGCGAGCGGCGGCAACGGGACGAAGCCGGCGACGCTGCAGGGGATGGGCGTGGCCAAGACCACCGCACCCGGGATGGCCGTCACCAAGACGACCGAGCAGGGGATGCCAGTCCCCGGCCCCGAGCTCTCCCGGCCCGCCATCGCGATCTCGACCGCCGACATCCAGTCGGTGGAGGACATCTCCACCACGTCGACGCTCCAGGGGCGGGCGGGACCGACGTCGTCGTCGGCGATGATGCCGCTCCCGGCGCCGCCTCCGCAGCAGCCCTCCGCGGCGGCGTCGGCGCTCGAGCGGCAGTACGCCTGGTCCGGCGATTCGAGCAGCGGGCCGCCGCGCAGCGTGTCGGGCGAGATCCACGTCCAGAAGCTGCTCGCGCCGGCGCGCCCGTCGCAGCCGTACCCGGCCGAGACGCCGCGCGTGCAGGTGCGCGAGGATTCGGGCAAGGCGTACGTCCGCAAGTCCACGGCCACCCCGCCGGGCAGCGCGCGCGCTCTCGACGAACCGCCGCCGATCGCCGTCGGCCAGCCGGATCCGGTGCGCAAGGCGGAGTCAGGACGAAAGTCGGAGGCGAGCGCCCAGGCGCTGGCCAAGCCGGCCGCGAGCCGCACCATCAAGGTCGACGACGGCCGCGACGACAAGTTCTCGAAGACCGAGGCGGAGGAGGAGCTGGGCGTCTCGTCGCGCGGCCGCAAGGTGCTGGGCGTGGTCGCGGGCGCGGTCGGTGTCGTCGTCGTCGTCGTGGCCTTCGTCGCGATCAGACGGAACACGCCCAAGGCCGGGCTCGAGGACGGGCGCGCCGAGAAGAACGAGGTGTCGTCGGCCGGCACGCCGGCGCAGCCGACGCCGCCCGCCATCACGCCGATCGCCGACACGCCGTCGTCGGGCGGGCCGCGCCCCGCGTCTGTCGACACGATGGTCGTCGGCGCGCGCAAGGCGACCCCCGCGCAGGCCGCAGCCGCGGTCGGGCGTGACGACGGGGACGAGCGGTCGGCCGATCCGCGCATGGCGCGAGAGCGCGCCAGCGAGGCGCGGCCGCTGCTGTCGGTCTGCCGGATGGCGTTCGAGGAGAAGCGGATGCGCGACGCCGAGGCGGCCTGCGTGGCCGCCCGCGATGCCAACCCCGATTCGGCGGACGCGCACGCGCTGCTCGCGCACGCGCTGTTCAATCGCAACAAGCGGCGCGAGGCGCTGGGGTCGGCGGAGCGCGCGGTGAAGCTAAACCCGAAGCTCGCCGACGCCTACGTGATCATCGGCGGCGTCCTGCAGGAAGACGGGGACGTCGAGGAGGCGCGGCGCGCCTATCAGCATTACCTGGACCTCGAGCCGAAGGGATCGTACGCGGCGGACCTGCGCGCGATCATCAGCCGGCTCCCCGCCAAGCTTTGACGACTCTGTGATCGCCGTGATCGCGCAGGCATGCTAGTCCTCGGCGTCGAGACGTCGTGCGACGAGACGGCCGCCGCCGTCATCGAGGACGGGCGGCGCGTGCGCGCAAACGTGGTCGCCTCGCAGATCGCGACGCACGCGCCGTACGGCGGCGTCGTTCCCGAGGTCGCGTCGCGCCAGCACGTCGCGACGATCGTGCCGGTCATCGAGCGCGCCGTCGCCGAGGCGGGCGTACGCTTCGCCGACCTGGACGCGATCGCGGTGACCGCCGGACCCGGCCTGGTGGGCGCGCTGCTGGTCGGCGTCGAGACGGCGAAGGCGCTGGCGTTCGCCCTCGGCAAGCCGCTGGTCGCGGTCAACCATCTGGCCGGGCACCTGGCGGCGGTCTTCCTCGCGACCGAAGACGGCGCGACGCCGCCGTCGTATCCGCACCTGGCCCTGCTGGTGTCGGGCGGGCACACCGCGCTAATCCGCATCGACGGGCCGGGGCAGACGCGCCTGCTCGGCTCGACGCGCGACGACGCGGCGGGGGAGGCGTTCGACAAGGTGGGCAAGCTGCTCGGCCTCGGTTATCCGGGCGGCGTGGCGATCGACAAGCGGGCGGCGACGGGGGATCCACGCGCCGTCACGCTGCCGCGCGCGTTGCCGGGGCGCGACGATCTCGACTTCAGCTTCTCCGGCCTGAAGACGGCGGTCGCGACGATGCTGGCGCGGCGCGCGCTGCCGCAGGACCAGGAGATGAACGACTTCTGCGCGAGCTTCCAGGCCGCGGTCGTCGACGTGCTGGTGCGCAAGTCGCGGCGCGCGCTCGCGCTCGAGGGGCTAAGCAGCCTGGTCGTCTGCGGCGGCGTCGCCGCGAACCGCGGCCTGCGCGCGGCGCTGGCGGTGGCCGCCAAGGAGGACGGCTTCGCGCTGCACATCCCGCCGCCCCGCTACTGCACCGACAACGCCGCCATGATCGCGGCCGCCGGGACGCAGCTCTATCAGCGCGGCGCGCGCGCCGGCCTCGATCTCTCGGTCGACCCGGGACTGCCGCTTTAGGGATGGCGGCCGAGTCGGTCGACCCGCGGCGGGTGCTGGCGCGGCACGGGCTGGCGGCGAAGAAGTCCTGGGGGCAGAACTTCCTGCACGACCGCGCCGCCCTCGGGCGGATCGTCGCGGCGGTCGGCGCGTCGGCGGACGACGTCGTCGTCGAGATCGGCGCCGGCCTGGGCACGCTGACGGCGGCGCTGGCGCAGGCGACGCCCGCGCCGCGGCGGATCCTCGCCGTCGAGCGCGATCCCGACATGCAGCGCGTGCTCGCGGCCGAGCTGGGCGGCGACGCGCGCGTCGAGGTGGTCGCCGCTGACGCGCTCGCCTTCGACTACGCCGCTGCCAGCCGCGCCGCGGGGCGGCCGCTGCTCGCGGTCGGCAACCTGCCGTACCAGATCTCGAGCGCGCTGGTGCTGGCCCTGGTGGAGGCCGGCGCGCGCGGCGCCGTCGCGCGCGCGATCGTGATGGTCCAGCGCGAGATGGCCCAGCGGATCGTCGCGCCGCCGGGCAGCCGCACCTACGGCCGGCTGACGGTCGCGGTCGCGCAGCACGCCGAGGCGCGCATCCTGTTTCACGTGCGCCCCGGATCGTTTCATCCGGCGCCCGCCGTGATCTCGTCGGTGATCGGCCTGGTGCCGCGTCCGGAGCCGCTCGCGCCGGTGCGCGATCGGGCGCTGTTCGAGGCGGTGGTCAAGCAGGCGTTCGCGACGCGGCGAAAGATGCTGCGCGGCGCGCTGGGCGCGCACTTCGGCGACGACGCGGTCGGCGCGGCGCTCGCCGCCAGCGGCATCGACGGGACCAAGCGCGCCGAGCAGCTGTCGGTGGCGGACTTCGCGCGCCTCGCGAACGCGCTTGCCGAGGCGGGCGCGACGCGGTAGGCGACGCGCGAGATGCCGGAGCTACCCGAGGTCGAGACCATCGTGCGCGGCCTGGCGCCGCGGCTGCGCGGCCGCCGCGTGGAGTCGGTCTGGTGGAGCGGGCAGCGCCTCCACCTCCGCCGCAAGGTCGACGTGGCCGGGCTGCGCGCGGTCGCGGTCGGACAGTCGATCGGCGGCGTGCGCCGGCTCGGCAAGTTCATCCTGATCGGCGCCGGCGCGGCGGGCGATTCAGGCGTGCTGATCCACCTCGGCATGACGGGACGGCTGCGCGTCGAGGCCGCGACCGCGCCCCGCGCGCCCCACACCCACGTCGCGTTCCGCCTGGCGGGCGGCGACGAGCTGCGCTTCATCGACGCGCGCCGCTTCGGTTGGGTCGAGCCGGGCCGCCCGTTCGCGGCGTCGCCGGCCCTCGCCCACCTGGGTCCCGATCCCTTGACGGCGCTGGACGCAGCGGCGCTGGCCGCGGCGCTGACCGGCGTGCGCGCGTCGATCAAGGCGTTCCTGATGGACCAGCGGCGCGTCGCCGGCCTGGGCAACATCTACGTCGCGGAGGCGCTGTTCCGGGCCGGCATCCATCCGGCGGCGGCGGCCGGCCGCACGCGCGCGCGGGCGCCCGAGCTGCTCGCCGCGATCCGGACCGTGCTGGAAGGCGGCATCGCGCGGCGCGGGACGACGCTGCGCGACTACGTCGACGCGGACGGCCGCAGCGGCGACAACGCGCCGGCGCTGCTGGTGTACGGGCGCGCGGGCGAGCCGTGCTCGCGCTGCGGCGCGCGCATTAAGCGCCGCGTCGACGGCGGCCGCTCGACATTTTTCTGTCCCGGCTGCCAGCGACGCTGAGCGCGGGACGAGCGGCCTATTTGTGAGTTACACTGCCGATTCCTCCTATGCCGCTCAGATTGCGTGTCATTCCGGCTGGTTCGCGGAAACGCAAGACGGGGAGCGGGCGGGCGACGCCCAGCGATGATGCCGAGCGCTCCATCGACTTCGACGACGGCGTCGGCCAGATCCGGATCGGGCGGCGGGCCGACCTGGAGCTGTCGCTGCCGTTCTCGCCGCTCTCCGGCGTGCACGCGCGCCTGGTGCGCGCGACCGATGAAAAGAGCGGCTCCTGGCTGCTGGAGGACCTGGGCAGCACCAACGGCACGTTCGTGGGCGGCGAGCGCCTCAAGCCGGGCATCAAGCGGCCGCTGACGGCGGGAACGCAGATCAAGCTGGCCGAGATCAAGCTGATCTTCGACGGAGAGGTGCCCGGCAACGACGCGACGCAGACCTACGTGCGCCGCCAGATCAGCGACGTGTTCTCGCCCGGGCCGGCCACGACGCAGGTTCCGTTCCTGACCGCGGTCTCCGGCATCGACAGCGGCGACACGACGTTCCGGCTGGAACAGCGCGATCACGTCTACATCTTCGGCCGCACGCGCCGCTGCGAGTTCCGCGTCAACATCACCGAGGTGTCGCGCGAGCACGCGTCGTTCTCGCGCCGCGCCGACGGCATCTTCGTCAACGACCTCGGGTCGGTGAACGGCGTACTGGTGAACAACACGCGCGTGCAGGAGTACCGGCTGTTCGACGGTGATCTGATCCAGATCGGCCACGTCAAGCTGCGGCTGTTCGATCCGACCGAGACGGCCGGGCGGCCCGAGCCGGCCGCGCGGGCGAGCGAACACCCACCCGCCCAGCGCTCGCGGCTGGCGACGCCGTCGGGGAGCCCGCCCGGGCAGGAGCCGCCGGCGGCCGCCGAGCGTTCGTCGACGTTCGGCTCCGAGTTCCACCCGGCCATCGCGGGCGCGCTCGCCCAGGAGGGCGGCGGCACCGACAGCTACCGGCCGCGGCGTCCGTCCGTGCGCATGCTGATCACGGATTCGTGGGAGAGCTCGAGCCGGTTTCGCTACGCCATCGTGATCGTCGCGGCGTCGCTGCTGGCCGCGTGCGCGGTCCTGGTCGGCTTCAAGCTGGCCGGCTGATCCGGCGCGCGTCCGGCCGGGGCGCGAAAACGAAGGGATGACGCGCGACCGCGCGAGCGCGCCGCCGTCAGAGATCAATCATGGAGCGCAAGCTGGTGTCGATACAGCGGGTCGAGGCGATCGAGCCGATCGCGGGCGCGGACAACATCGTCAAGGCGCGCGTGATGGGCTGGGACGTGGTCGTGAAGAAGAACGAGCTCGCGGCCGGCGACCTGTGTGTGTTCTTCGAGATCGATTCGCTGCTGCCCGACGGGGCGCCGTGGGCCGAGTTCATGCGGCCGCGCGGGTTTCGCCTCAAGACCGCGCGGCTGCGCGGCGTGCTGTCGCAGGGGCTGGCGCTGCCGACGTCGATCCTTCCGGACGGCGACGTGCCGCCCATCGGCACCGACGTGCGCGAGCGGCTCGGCGTCGTGAAGTACGATCCGCCCGTTCCGCTGGGCGGCGACATCGCGGGCCCGTTCCCGGCGCGGGTGCCGAAGACCGACGAGATCCGGCTGCAGTCGGCGCTCGGGCTGCTCGACGAGATCCGGGGCGTGGAGCTGGCGATCACCACCAAGATCGACGGCACCTCGACGACCTTCTTCGTCGAGGACGACGGGGCGCTGACGGTCTGCTCGCGCAACTGGACGCTGGCGCGCGCGGATTCGGCGCCCTGGCGGATCGCCGCGCAGTACGCGCTGGAGCGCGCGATCCCGCGCGGCTTCGCCGTGCAGGGCGAGCTGTGCGGCCCCGGCATCCAGAAGAACCGGCTCGGCCTGGCGGCGGTCGACTGGTGGGTGTTCGACGCGTACGACACGCGCGCCGGCCGCCACCTGGATCACCAGGAGCTGGTGGCGTTCTGCGGCGAGCGCGGCCTGCGCATGGTGCCGGTCGAGGCGATCGTCGACGGCGACGCCGCGCGCGGCTTCGAGAGCACGCTGGCGGCGTGGCTGGCGCGGGCGGCGGGCCTCTACCCGGGGACGAAGAACCGCAAGGAGGGGATCGTCGTGCGCCCGCTGGTCGGCAAGCGCTCCGACGCGCTCGCCGGTTCGCGCCTGTCGTTCAAGGTGCTGAACAACGACTTCCTGCTCAAGGACGAGGACTGAGAGGGCGCGATGTTGCCGCCCGCGCTCTTGATGTGCACCGTCTTCGGCCTGGCGATGGGCTACTACGGCGGCTGACGTTGAGGAAAACGACGGGCGGCGTCTATCTGACGAGGATCTACGGCTACCCCGGGGAGTGATCGAGCGCGTCGAGGGCCTGCGCGAGCGCATCCAGCGGGCGCGCCAGTCGGGCGGCGTGCAGCGCGGCGCGCGTCTGCGCGTCGGTGTCGGCGTCGGCCAGCGCGTCGGCCAGCCCGTCGAACAGCGCGTCCAGCTCGCGGCGCAGCGGGGTGAACAGCGCCTGCTCGGGATCGGGCGCGCGGCGCACCAGCGCGTCGCGGATGGCGCCGACCTCGAGGCGGAGGCGCGGCAGCTGGTGGCGGAAAAAATCCGGCACGGCGCCGCCGTCGATCACGCCGCGCGCGTAGGCCAAGAACTGATCAATGGCGCGGGCGACGGCCTGGTCGATGCGAGCGACGATCGGCTGCTGGCTGGCGGCGGCCGGCGCCGCGTCCGCCAGCGCTGCCAGCAGCGTGGCGCGCGTGCGCGCGAGCGCCCCCTCCACCGAATCCTCGAGCAGCTCCGCCAGGAACGCCTCGTCGGCGGCGCTGGCGCGGTGCTCGCCGAACAGCCAGGAGCGCGGGCGCACGAACTCGCGCACCTCCAGCGCGGCGCGCCGGTAGGTCTCGTCCATGCGGGCGCGCAGCGCGATCCGCTCGCCGTCGAGGGCGCCGCGCACGGCCTGCTCCAGCCGCGCGAGCCCGGCGCGCGCGCCTGCCGCGTCGTACCCGGGCGGCAGGCCGCCCTCGGCGGCGGCGCGCGCCGACGCCAGCAGCCGGCGCAGCGCGGAGATGGCGGTGGCGCGCTTCAGCGCGCGGGCCTGCTTGAAGAACCGCTCGTCCAGCGCCGTCGTCAGCGCCGCGAACGCCGGATCGGTCTTGTTCGCCGCGAGCGCCGCGGTGGCGCGCGTGGCGGAGAACGGGATGATGATGTCGACCAGGTCTCCCAGCGAGGCGGTGACGTGCTCCGTGACCGCGGCGATCTCGGCCGGCTCGGCGCGATCGACCTTGTTGAGCACGCCGACGACGCGCTTGCCGGCGCCGTGCGCGTGGCGCAGCGCCGCCTTCTCCGTCGCCTTGGCGGCCTGGCCGATCGCGAACACCCAGACGATGGCGTCCGCTTCCTGCAGGAAGTCGCGGGTCACCCGCTCGTGCTCGGGCAGGATCGAGTTCAGCCCCGGCGTGTCGACGATCTCGACGCGCCGGAGCGCCTCCACCGGCAGGAAGATCTCGACCATCCGGATCGCGCGGGCTTCCTCCGCGCGCAGCCCGGTCAGGAAGCGCGCCACGTCCGCGGCGGGGAGCGGGCGCGTGCCGCCGTCGTGGCCGACCACGCGCGCGGCCGCCTCGGCGCCGTAGCGGAGCACGTTCACTGTCGCGGTGGTCGGCGTGACGCCCGTGGGGGCGACGTTCGCGCCGCACAGCGCGTTCACGAAAGACGACTTGCCCGCGTTGAACTCGCCCATCACCGCCACCAGCAGCGGCCGATCGAGCGCCTCCGCGGCGTGCCCCGCCCCCGCCGCCAGCCCCACCAGCGACGGCGTGTTCGTGCACAGGTCGTAGCTCCAGGTCAGCAGGCCCGCCAGCTCGCCCGCCGGCGGCGGCGGCATCGGCCCGCGCACCAGGAAGTCGCGCGCGGCGGCGCCGGGCGCGAGGCGCCCGAGGCGCACCAGATCCGCGTCGGTCGGGTGGCCGGCAGCGTACGCGGCGAGCGCGGCGAGCAAAGTCGGATCTTCGTCCGCGGGAGCGGACGAGGGGGAGAGGGGAGCGGATCCGGTCCCCTCTCCCGCTTGCGGGAGAGGGCTAGGGTGAGGGCCGTCCGGAGCCAGCGCCGCCAGCGCGTCGCGGTCCTCCGCGCCCAGCGCCAGCGTCACCCGGACGGCGAGCGGCGCGGGCGCGCCCAGCTGCGCCTCGCGGGCGGCGATGCGGAGCGCGTCGTTCCAGCGGGCCGCCGCCGCGTAGCTGTCGCGCAGCGCGGACAGACAGGTGCCGTCGTCGGGCGTATCGGCGACGCACGCCTCGGCCATGGCGATCGCCTCGCCGACGCGGCCGATCCGCGCGAGGCGGCGAGCCAGC
>DATBHU010000273.1:0-18440 GCA_036557265.1 Polyangia bacterium | reverse complement strand
CGAGTTCGTGTGCCAGGTGCTCGAGTTGTAGACGGTGTTCATGTTGGCGATGATCGTCTTCATGGTGCCGTCGTCGGCGCGCTCGACCATGGAGCACGGGGCGTCGATGCCGGACGAGTTCCAGAGCAGGGTGGCGAACCCGCCCGGGATGGCCGTCATGTCGTGGTGGGACGTGGTCATGCCGGCCGCCGTGGTGGCGCCGCTGCCGTCCATGTTCACGATGTTGACCTTGCCGGCGCCGCTGTTCTGAACGTTGAGCGCCATCATGTACATCTTGCTGCCGTCCCAGCTCATCTGGATGCGGCTGGTGCCGGAGGGGCCGGTCGACCACCAGACGGGCGCGCCGTCCGAATCGTAGATCCAGGCGCCGGTGCCGCTGATGCCGCTGCTGGTGACCATGAAGCCCTTGGCGTGCGTGGCCGCGTTCATGATCGTCGCGGTCGGCTTGGGCACGCTGCTCGGCACGGCGCCGGTCGTCAGCATGTAATCCTGACTGGTGCAGGTGCCGGCGCTGGACGTCGCGACGACGCGGAACACGTAGGCCATCGACCCCTTCATGCCGAGCAGCAGGGTGCGGTAGCTCGGCTGCGTGAGATCGACGGGCGCGGTCATCGTCGGGCCGGTGGCCGCGGGGCCGAACTGGATCTCGGCGCCGGTGAGGCTGGCGAGGCTGGTCGTGAAGGTGACGATGCCGACCGTCGGGATCGCGGTGGCGAGGCTGGAGGTCGCGGTGATGGTGCAGGTGACGGTGCCGCCCGTGCCGGACCCACCCAGGCTGCCGGCGCTGCCGGTCGTGCCGCCGCGCCCGCCGGACGCGCCGCCGGATCCACCTTGGCCCGCGCTGCCGCCGGCGCCGCCGCGGCCGCCGCCACCGGCTGCGCTGCCCGCGCTGCCGCCGCGCCCGCCCGCGCCGCCCCTGGCGCCGGCGCCGCCGCCCGTTCCCGCCGTGGTCCCGCCGGCGCCGCCGGACGCGCCCGCGGATCCACCTCGGCCCGTCGTGCCCGCGTCACCGGTCGTGCCGCCGGTTCCGGAGATCGAACCGCCGGTCCCGGTCGTGCCGCTCGCGCCCGAGGCGCCCGCGGTGCCGCCGTTGCCGGCGCTGCCGCCGCCGGTGCCGGTCGTGCCGGCGCTGCCGGTCGCCGCGCTGCCGCCGCTGCCCGTCGACGGGCCGTCTTCCGAACCGGCGCATCCGCCCGATGCGACGACGACGACGACTGCGAACAGCGATGAAGCGCGAAGCAAATTACGACAGCTCATGCGAAAGCACCTCCAGGGTGTGCCCGATCACGGTCCGACCCCGTTTGGGCCACTATCCGACGGCGTCGATCAAAAAAAAAGCGGCCATCCGCGCAATCGCCGCCTGACAACGTTCGCACACGAAAAAGTGAGCTATTTTCGCGTGAGCCGTTTCGCGAAACGTCATTCCGCGGCTGCGCAGATCAATCGGCCGCCGGCAACTCAGTCGTTGATGACGAGGTTCACCGCGCTGCCGGGGACGGCCGGCGTGTTCTCGGGCGGATCCTGCTTGATGATCACCTCGTCGTCGTAGTTGTCCGACGAGCCGGTGCGCGTCGTGCCGACCTTGAAGCCCGCTTCCTCGAGCGTCTTCTTCGCCTTGCTGAGGCGAAAGCCGAGCACCTTGGGGACGGGCTTGAGCGCGCGGCCGGTCGACACGATCAGCGTCACCTCGGTGTCGGGGGCGACGGCGCGGCCGGCGGGCGGCTCGGTCCCCACCACCAGCCCGGCCGCGATCGTGTCGCTCGCCTCCTCGCGGCGGTGCCCGGCGGCGAGCTTCCGGTTGCGCAGCTGATCGACGGCGTCGTCGGGGCGCGCGCCGGCCAGCGTCGGGATCGGGACCGCGCCCGCGCCCGTCGACACGAACGCCTGGATCGCGATGCCGCGCGCCGTGCGCGAGCCGGCCAGCGGCGTCTGCCCGGCGATCTTCCCGGCCGCGACGGCGGGATCGGGGCGCTCGGCCTGCAACGTCAGCAGCAGATCGCGCGCGCGCAGCAGGTCGCGCGCCTGCTCGACCGACAGGCCGTTGATCGACGGCACCTCGACGTCGCCGCGCGGGCCGTGCAGGAAGTCGAGCGCGCCGCGCCGATCCGCGACGGTCAGCGCCGCGAACGCCGCGGCGGTCGTCACGAGCGAGGTGAGGAACGCGACCAGCGCCGGGCGGCCGCGCCGCGGCGGGGGATCGTCGTCGTCGTACATGGCCTGCAGCATTCTACAGGCATACGACCCCCGGCGAAGGGGCGCCGTTCGATCAGTGCTTCTCGTTGGCTTCGAGCACGCGCAGGACGTTGCCGCCCAGGATCTTCTCGACGTCGGCGGGCGCGAAGCCGCGCGCGCGCAGGCCGGCCGTGATGGCGGGCAGCTTGCTGACGTCTTCCATGCCGACCGGCGTGGCGGGCACGCCGTCGAAGTCGCTGCCGAGGCAGGTGTGGTCGACGCCGGCGACCTCGGCGACGTGCTGGATGTGATCGAGCAGGCGCGCCAGCGGCACCTTCGGCTCCAGGGCGCGCGCTTCGGCGCGGATCTGGCGCCAGTTCTCCCACGGCGGGCCGGAGCGCTTCTTCGCCGAGACGGCGTGCTCCGCCTTGTGGAACGCCTCGTCGAGGAACCCGGACGCGAAGTTGACGCAGACGGCGCCGCCGTTCGCCGCCACCGCCTTCAGCATCGCGTCGGTCATGTTGCGCGGGATGTTGGTCAGCGCCCGCGCCGACGAGTGCGTGGCGAGCACCGGCTTGCTGCTGGCCCGGATCGCGTCCCAGAACGTCGGGTCGGAGACGTGCGACAGGTCGACGACCACGCCCAGCCGGTTCATCTCCTTGACGACGTCGGCGCCGAACGGCGTCAGCCCGCGGATGTCGCCGGCGTCGCTGCACGAGCCGCCGATGTCGTTGCTGTTGGTCCAGGTGAGCGTCATGTAGCGGACGCCGCGCGCCGCCAGCGCGCGCAGGTGCTCGAGCTGCGCGGCGTGATCGCCCGGCAGCAGCGTGTGCCCGCCCTCGACGCCGTAGAGCGCGCTCATCACGCCGGCCTTCGCGTTGGCGCGCACGTCGGCCGCGGTGCGGGCGACGCGCAGCCGGGCCGGGTTGTTCCGGGCCAGCTTTTCCAGCGTGTCGATCTGGTGGATCGCTTCGCCGTAGAACTCCGCCGGCTTGAAGCGCATCGGCAGCACGAAGATCGAGAAGAACTGCGCGTCCAGGCCGCCCGCTGCCGCCTTGGGCAGATCCAGCTGGGTGTCGGGCTGCGGCCTGGCGATGTCGAAGCCGCGGTAGGTGATGAGCTGGGTGGTGTCGGCGTGCGTGTCGATCACGATCGCTTGCCGGTGCAGGACGTCGTCGGGCAGCTGGGGCGGCGCGGGCGGGGTGGGCGGGGCGCCGCCGGCGGCCGGCGCCGCCGCCAGCAGGACGGCGAGCAAAATGCGCATGTCCCCCTATACACCGGCGCGGCGCGCGTCTAAAACCGCCCAATGGCGATCGACAGACGAAAGTTCCTGAGCCGGGCGCTGGCGGGCGGCGCCCTGACCACGCTACCGGGCGTCGGCGCGCGGCTGGCGCTGGGCGCGCCGGTGGCGGCAGCGGCGAAGACCGGGGCGCCCGATCTCGCCAGCTGGGCGGGCGTGCGGGCGGAGTTCCCGCTGTCGCGCGACTACATCCACATGGCGCTGATGCTGCTGACGTCGCACCCGCGCCAGGTGCGCGACGCGATCGATCGGCACCGCCGCGCTCTCGACGACAACCCGGTCACCTACGGCATGGCGAACTTCGGCAAGCAGGAGGAGGCGGTGCGCGCGGCGGCGGCGGACTACACCGGCGGTAAGCCCGAGGAGATCGCCATCACCGGCAACACCACCACCGGCCTGGCGGTGGTGTACGGCGGGCTGCCGCTGAAGCCGAAGCAGGAGATCCTGGCCACCACGCACGATCACTACGTCACCTACGAAGCGCTGCGGCAGCGCGCCGTGCACACCGGCGCGACCGTGCGCAAGGTGCCGCTCTACGCCGTGCCGGAGAAGGCGAGCGTCGACGAGATCGTCGGCAACCTGGTGAAGGGGATCGGCCCGCGCACGCGCGTGGTGGCGTGCACCTGGGTGCACTCGTCGACGGGGGTGAAGCTGCCGATCCGGCGCATGGCCGACGCGATCGCCGACGTCAACCGCAAGCGGGGCGAGGCGGACCGCGTGCTCCTGTGCGTCGACGGCGTGCACGGCTTCGGCGTCGAGCAGGAGTCGTTCCCCGAGCTCGGGTGCGACTTCTTCGTCGCCGGGTGCCACAAGTGGATCTTCGGCCCGCGCGGCACCGGCATCGTCTGGGGCAAGGCGGAGGCCTGGAAAGGGCACCAGGGGATCATCCCGGCGATGAGCTGGGAGGCGCTGAAGCTGTGGTTTCAGGGGAAGACGCCGGAGTCGCTGCCGCCCGGACCGCGCGTCACGCCGGGCGGCTTCCAGGCGTTCGAGCACCGCTGGGCGCTGGCGGAGGCGTTCCGCTTTCACCTGGCCATCGGAAAGCCGCGCGTCACGGCGCGCGTCCACGAGCTGGCGTCCCGCTGCAAGCAGGGGCTGGCGGCGATAGGGGGCAAGGTGAAGCTGCGCACGCCGCTGGCGCCGGAGCTGTCGTCCGGCATCAACTGCTTCGAGATCGACGGCATGATCCCCGACAAGATCGTCGCGGCGCTGCTGACGAAGAAGATCGTCGCCAGCGACAGCCCGTACGCGACGTCTTACGCGCGCTTGACGCCCGGCCTGCTCAACTCGCCGGAAGAGGTCGATCTGGCCGTGGCCGCCGTGAAGGCGCTGGCCGCGTGACTCTTTCCCCCTCTCCCTCTGGGAAAGGGTCGGGGTGAGGGCCGTCCTTCAGCGTCAGGCCGCCAGCGCGGGGAGGTTGTTCGCAGGACGACAGCCCATCTCGCGCGAGGAAGTCGGCGCCGCGAACACGCGCAGAGCGAGCGCGAGCAGCACGGGCGGGAGGACGACCAGAACGGCGAACGAGAGGACGAACACCAGCGCGACCAACATGATGTGTCTACTATAATAGACACATTTCTACTGTCAAGCGGCTGTGGACGGGAGGGGAGATCAGATCTGATCCCCTCTCCCCGCGAAGCGGGGAAGAGGGTTAGGGAGAGGGGCTCCGGTCCGCCGGAGAGAGCTTGTACGGGTAGTTGATCACGACCGATCGCCCGTCGAGCGGGTGCGGGAACTCCCATCCGCACATCGTGCGCCCGACGCAGTCTTCGATAGCCGGATAGCCCATCGTCGATTGGCTGACGTGGGTCTGCGAGACGATCCCCGATGGCGGGATCAGGAACGCGACCGTGATCGTGCCGCCGAGGTAGGGGTGCGCGGCGAGCTCCTTGTCGTAGCAGACCTTCACCTCGTTGATGTGGCGGCGGATGATGCGGCGGACGATCTCCTTGTCGAGGTCGGCGCCCGGGCTCGGTTGGCTGCCGTCGGGGGCGAGCGCCCCCGGCGCGAGGGCGGTGTCGCGCCCGAACAGGGAGCCGGCGGCGGCGCGCGTCTGGCCGGGCGGGACTGTCGGTGCGCGGTCGCGCGAGTAGCAGAGCGCCGGGTCGACCCCGTTGGGCGCGGCGGCGACGGGCGGCGACGACGCTGCGGGCGGCGGAGAGGCGGCGGGGGCGGAAGCGCCCGGCGCCGCGGTGGTCGCGGGATGGGCGCACGCGCCGGCGCCGCAGGCGAGGGCGGCCGCCAGCGGTGCGATGCGGGCGAGAGAGGCGAGGTGCATGGCGCGGATGATAGCGCTCGCAAGGCCTGCCCTCACCCCGGCCCTCTCCTGCAAGCGGGAGAGAGGGAAAGATTCTGTCCCTTGCGAAGGGAGGTCAGATCCCCTCTCCCCGCGAAGCGGGGAGAGGGTTAGGGAGAGGGGCAGGAGATCAGCTGCGTTCCAGGTACGCCGTCGTGAAGTATTCGTCCTTCGTGTTCGGCGCGAAGGTCACCTTGGTGGAGTCGAACAGCGAGCGGCGGCCGTTCTGCTTGTTGATCATCTCCATGTGCAGCGGGCGGTAGCGCTTGTTCTTGGCGTCGAGCAGCTTGATGTTCCCCGTGACCAGCTCCTTCAGCAGCTTGCCGTCCTTGTCGTAGAACAGGCCGCGCACCACCGCGAACTTGTCCTTGCTGACCCAGTAGGTCTTCTTCGAGTAGCCCTCGCCCTCGGCGATCTCCTTGCTCTTCGGCGTCACGTCGATCACGTAGCAGCTCTCGCCGCCGAACGGCTCCTGCTTGACCAGCGCATAGTCGAAGTCGTCGATGGCCGGGATGTTCAGATCGCCGTACGAGAACTCGCTGCCCATGAAGCTCTGCGACTTCTGCGAGCTGACGATCCGGCGCGTCTTGCGCAGCGCCGGCAGGTAGATCCAGACGTCGTCGGCCTTGGCCTCGTAGTCGAACACCAGCACGGACGTCCCCTGCACGTCGGCCGGCGACAGGAAGCGGTAGATGCGCTTCTCGGTCTTGCCGCCGTCGTACAGCTTCGTCGCCATGGTGATGTCGCGCTCGCGCGACTGCTTCTTGTCGTCGATCACCGTCATCTTGACGACCGCCTCGGAGCCGTCGAGCTTCCGGGTGACGGTCACCTTCTCCATGATCTCGCGCGCGGACGGGTCCGCGGCCTGGGCGGGCGCGCCGCCCGCGGACAGCAGGGCGAGCGCGACGAATGCGAATCGATGCTTCGACATGGTCCCTCTCCTCAGTAAGTAAACCGCAACTCGGCGTAGCCGGCGCTGAGATCCGCGTCGACCAGGCCGAACAGCGTGTCGGTCGGTCCGTGAAAAACCTGGCCGCCCACGTAGATGGTCATCGCGTCGGACGCCCGCCAGCCGATGCGCGGGGTGATCAGCCACTCCTGCGTCGTGAAGTTGTAGAGGCAGAGCGACGACAGCGACAGCGTCTCGTGCGCGAGCAGCCACTCGAAGCGCAGCGTCGCGATGTGCTGCACGCGCGCGGTCTGGCCGAACAGAATCTGGCTCTGCTTGGCGAGCTGCGAGTTGACGGCCCCGCGCACGGCGTCGCCCCAGGTGGCCTCGGTCTCCGTCTTCAGGATCGCCGTCAGCGTGGCGGGATCCATCGTCGGTCCCATCTCTTTTTCCCAGTCGAACACGTAGCGCCCGAGGTACTGCGCGATCACGCTCAGCGATCCGAAGTTGTGGTCCGCGCCGAGCACGTACTGCAGGTCGGGCCGGGCCGCGTAGGGCTTGTCCTGCCAGTCGAACGGGCGGCGGTAGGCCGCCTCGCCGCGCAGGGTCAGCACCTCCCCGAGCGCGGTCGAGAAGTCGAAGCCGACGACCTGCTGGTCGTACGCGGTGCGCGAGATGATCACCGACGGGTTGGTGGGATCGAACATCACGCTCTTCAGCGTCAGGCCCGGCAGCGGCGCGTAGCCGCGCAGGTACGAGACCGAGGCCTCGAACGAGGGCAGCTCGAGGTGAAGGCGCCCGGCCCCCAGGCTGTTGCGCAGGTCGGGCGTCGGGAACGTCGTCGGACCGAAGAAGACGTACTGGGGCAGGGTGATGGGCGGCAGCTCGGTCGCCAGGTAGACCGGCAGCCAGACGCCCTCCAGCCGGAACGGCGCGAAGCGCAGGAAGCCGCGCGCGCCCACGTTGCCGACGCGGATGTCGTCCTCGAGCGGCGACCGGATGCGGAAGTCGAGCGGCGTCAGGTTGTTGGTCGGGTTCAGCGCGTCGGCGCGCCCCCACACGATGATCTGCTGGCCGATGCGCAGATCGAGCGGGCCGAGGTACGTGTTGACGTAGGCCTCGCGCAGATCGACGAACGTGCCGTGATCGACGCCCTGCAGGCCGTAGCGGACGCGCGCCTCGGCGAACCCGTCGCCGTAGGACGACTTCGCGGTGCGCAGCTGCAGCGCCAGCTCGCCGTAGGCCGCCTTGGTCTCGCCCGCGTTCTGCCCCGACACCTTGCCGACGAAGATGTCGCCGCGCGCGTAGCCGTTCAGCGTGAACGGCGGCGTGGCGGCCGGCGCCAGCGTCTCGCCGACGTCGCCCTTCGTCACCGTCGCGGTCGCGGGCGGGGTCGCCGCCTGGCTCTGCTCGAACAGGCCGGCGCCCGTGTCGGCGGGCGCCGCCGGCGTCACCGTCGGCGCACCTTCGGCCGGCGTCGTCGGCGCCGGCGCGCTCGGCGCGGGCGCGCCGGCGTCAGGCGTGCCCGGCGCGGTCTGTGCACGGGCCGCGCGCGCGCAGATCACCAGCGCGAGACAGCCGAGGAGTCGGAGTCGAGGGCCGCTCAAGTCGTCTGTCCGGACCACTCACCGGTCGCCATGACCATGGAATAACCCGCGGCGGCGCTTCCGAGAACAATCTTGTCGCCAAATTTCACCGGCCGGTCCTGAAGCAGCTGCCGGTAGGTGACGCCGACGCTGGCGCTGGCGGTGTTGCCGTAGAGGGCGTGCGTGTAGACGCCGCGTTCGGGATCGACGCCGATGTCCGTCAGGATCTTGCGGACCATCACCTCGCTGGGCTGGTGAAAGATGTAGTAGTCGATGTCGCCCGGCTGCATGCCGAGCGCGCCCAGGCGCTCCTTCACCCACGGCGGGATGTACTTGCCGAGGCGCATCAGCTCGACGGACGACGACACCAGCGTGCCGTCGATCGGCACCCGGCAGAGATCCCAGTGGTCGGGCGCGGTGAAGGTGTTGATCGCCTTCAGCTTGATGCCGCCGCCTGGAAACGATTTCTTGCGGAGCAGCATGCACGCCGCCGCGTTGCCGATGGTCAGCCCCGCGGTCTTGATCGCCAGGTCGCGGACGCTCTGGATGTCGTAGCTGAGAAACTGCCCGGACAGCTCCGACGTGAACACCAGCGCGGTCCGGTAGCTGTCGTGCATCGTCAGGTAGCCGGCCGCGGCCTGCAGCGCCTCCAGGTGGCCGACGCAGGCGGCGGTGAGGTCGAAGGCGTGCGTCCGCTTGAGGCCGAGCTTCGCCGCGACCTCCATCGCCGTCGCCGGTTCGAAGTACTGGCGCGCGATGCCGCCGCCGATCACCAGGTCGACCTCGTCGAGCGAAACGCCGTTTATCTCCAGGCACTGCTTCGCGGCGGCGACGGCGTAATCGGCGAGGATGCCGGGACGCATCGGGTCCGGCTCGATGTAGCGCACGCGCGTGCGGCACATGCCGAGCACGTGCTCGATGCCCGCGGCGATGGGCGCGAACTCGTCGTCCGTTCCCTTGAAGACCGCGCGCACCCGCCGGATGGTCTCGGCGTTGTCGACGCAGACGGAGGGGAGATGAACGCCCGGTTTCGATAGGTACAGTTCCGGCAATGACACGCGCGGTCTGGCTTTCCTGTTGAGGTCGGTCGGGCTGCGCCGCGTTTCGCGCGGCAAGACAGAAGATCAAAGGCCCGACGGGAGAGGTTCCGATCATGCCACACGAGGCGCGTGAAGCGACGCTTCAAATTCGTTCTATTTCGCGGCGCGATCGGCGGAATTGTGAGCCGGTTTTCGATACTTGTGATCCGCGCGGGCACGCGAATTTGCGGCTGAGAATCGCTTGGCAGCGGTCGAGGCTTTGGGTTTAATCCGGCGCATGCGCGGACGTCATTGCTTCGTTGCTCTCGCTATTTTTTCTTGGTTGCCGCTCGCGTGCGGAGGCTCGTCGAACCCGCCGCCGGGGCCGAAAGGCAACATCGTCCTGACGGACGCAAACAACTACACGTCGGTGACGTCGCTCGACATCCCGGAGGTGTCCACCGCTTCGGGCGCGGATCTGATGGTCTGCTGGGACGCCCTGATGAAGGACCTGCTCTGCCACGACATCGTCGCGCCGGACAACGGCATCGACAACGTCGGCTTCCTGCAGATCAAGAACTTCAGCCACGATCAGGTGAAGACGAAGCTCGCGGTCGGACAGCTCGACCCGAACCTGGTGAACACGTACCGCGAGTTCAACACGATGGGCGCGTCGTCGAAGTGCGCGAACCTGTCGGCGTTCAAGCTCGGTTCGTCGCTGATGCCGGCGACCGACTACGTCGCGCCGGCTGCGACGCAGACGATCACGTACATGTTGCTGTTCACGACCGGCACCACGCCGGGCGTCGGCTCGAAGGCGATGGTGTTCCTCAATCCGTCGACGTCGTCGGACGTCATGAACGTCGCGGCGCCCGACGCGTGCTCGAACAACGTGCTCCACTTCCAGGCGACGCTCGGGCTGCCGATGGCGATCCCGGCCACCGACAACACCAAGTGGCACATCGACTGGAGCAAGGTCACCAAGGACAGCTTCGGCAATAAAGTCGACTTCGACACGCTGAAGGTCGACAACGTGATGCTCGGCTACTACCAGGGCATGACCGCGATGGACCTGCAGACGGGCTTCAAGGACATCGAGCTGACCGCGACCAAGCTGTGGCAGGCGGACGTCGCGATGGGCTCGACGGACGTGGACCTGGTGACCGCCAAGGACAAGGACGGCGGCGCGGCGTTCGCGGGCTTCACGATGACGGACGGCGCCTGGGCGCTCGCCGTCCGCTGCAGTCAGTGCCAGATCCCGGCGCCCATCGTGATGACGATCCTCCAGCCGCAGTGACCGCGGCGAGATTGTGAAGCTCTCCCTCGCGTTCTCAACGCTGGCCGCCGCGGCGGCCGTGGCGTCGACTGCCGCCGCCGACGGCGGCTACTACAGCGGCGCGCTGGGCGCGCGCGCGGCCGGGCGCTCGGGCGCGTTCGCGGCGCGCGCCGACGATCCGACGGCGGTGCAGTACAACCCGGCCGGCCTCGCCGACATCGGCGGCACGGTGGTGATGATCGGCAACCGCGTCTCGTACAACGCGTACACGTACACGCGCGCGCCGACGCTCGACTACGGCCACCCGATGAACGGGGCCCCGCCCCTGGTAACGTTTGCACAAGTTCAGAACGGGACGCCCTGGCAGGGGGTGGAGCCGCTGATCATCGCGGCGTCGAACCTGGGCATGCGCGACTGGGGCTTCGCGCTCGGCGCGTTCGCGCCGCCCGGCGCCAGCAGGTTCAACTTCCCGGAAGATGGCGGGCAGCGCTACCTGATGCTGTCGCGCGAGGCGATCTTCATCGATTACACCGCCAGCGCCGCCTGGAAATACCACGACCGGTTCGGCATCGGCGCGACCGCCGAATGGATCTACGTGCCGCGCCTCAACTACTCGCTGATGATCGACGGCTCGCCGTTCAACATGGCGAACAACCCGGTGTCGAGCGATCTCGACATGATCGCGGACACGAAGGGGTCCGACCCGTTCACGTTCAACGCGATCCTGGGCGCCTGGTACCGGCCGACGCCGTGGCTGCAGTTTGCCGCCGCCGGCCAGGTCGTCCCGGCGAGCGTCGAGACGAACAGCAGGCTCACGGTAACGCCCATCAACCTGACGACCGCCCAGCCGCCGAAGCTGACCCGCAACGGCAAGGACGCGAACGACGTCAACGTGATCCTGCCGCTGCCGCTGATGGCGCGTGTGGGCGCGCGCTACCGGGGTCTGGCCGGGACGCGCGAGATCTTCGACGTCGAGCTGGACGTGGAGTACGAGACGTGGTCGCGCGTCAACCAGTTCACGCTCGATACGCACGATCTGACGGCGACTTTCCAGGGCACGCCGGTGGCGCTGGGCCAGATCGCGATCGCCAAGCACTGGCGTGACACGCTCGCCGTCAAGCTGGGCGGCGACTGGGCGGTGGTGCCCGATCGGCTGGCGTTGCGCGGCGGCGCGTTCTACGAGACGGCGGTCTCGGACCCCGCTTACGCCAACATCGACTTTCCGGGCGGTCCGATGTTCGGCGGCAGCGTCGGCAGCTCGCTTTTGCTGGGCAAGTGGGAGCTCGCGATCGCTTACCAGCTCCGCCACCAGGGGCAGGTGAGCGTGTCCGAGGCGGACGCGCGCGTGCCCCAGCAGGCGCCGGCCAGCGCCTGCGCGATGCACCCCGGCGATACCAACTACTGCGATCCGAACTTGATCAGCAAGACGTACCCGGTCGTCAACGCCGGCACCTACAACGCCACGTCGCACTACCTGCTGCTGGCGTTGCTGTATCGTTTTCGGCCATGAGCCGCATCGTTGCCGGCCATGATCTGATCGCGACTTTCGGGAATGTAGAAAGGATGTCCATGTCGCGTCCCAAGCTCTCCACAGTCCGGGCGTGCGGCACGCTCGCCCTGGTGCTGCTCGCCGCCGCGCCGGCGCTCGCCGCTGCCGCCGTGCCGTCGCTGGACGGCCCCAACCTCGGCCGTGGCCAGTGGTCGTCGATGCGCATGCTGCTGCAGAAGCTGGTGTTCGACGTCGCCGACGTCGACGTGCGCTTCGACCCGCAGACGCAGGCCCGCTTCGCCCAGCTCGCCACCGGCAAGTCGTACTCGCCCGATCTCGGCCACCAGCTCGCGCTCGCCGCCATCGACGCGAAGCACGCCGTCTTCCAGACGAAGTTCAAGCGCGACGTCCCGCTCAACCGCTGGGTCGGCGTCGTGAAGGACGACCTCGAGCAGGCGCGCAAGGCGGGCCTCATCACCCGCGACGTCGAGCAGCGTGTGGGCGACTCGCTGCCGCAGTGGTTCGGTGCCCTCAAGGATCGCGGCTACGAAAAGGACGATCGCCTGATCTACGCGGTCACGCCCGACGCCGTCCGCAGCGTGGTGGTGTCGAAGGGCGGGCAGGTGCTCGTCGATCGCACCGAGAGCGGCCACGAGGGCCGCCGGGTCGTGCTCGGCAGCTTCTTCGCGACCGGCAGCGAGTTCCGCGAACCGCTGCTGAAGTCGATGTTCGCGTCGCACTAGGAGGTCCTGACGATGTTGCGCCGTTACGTCACCGCGGTCGTCCGCCGGCCCCGGGCTGTCATCGCCGTGGTCATCGCGGTGACCCTGGTGCTCGGGTTCTTCATCGGCCGGCTGCGCCTGCTGCTCGACGTCGATCAGCAGATCCCGCCCGGCCACCCCTACGTCGTCGTCGGCCAGAAGATCGAGAAGCTGTTCGGCGGCAAGTACATGACCGTCGTCGGCTTCTACGCCGAGTCAGAGACCGGGACGATCTACACGCCCGAGACGCTCGCCAAGGTCAAGCGCGTGACCGACGCGCTGGAGAAGATCCCCGGCGTCAAGCCGGGCAGCGTGCTGTCGCTGATGTCGCCGCGCGTGAAGGACGTGCACAGCAGCGACGACGCCCTGGAGATCACGCCGCTGGCGTCCAAGGTGCCGGCCAACGACGCCGAGATCGCCGCCTTCAAGCAGCGCGTGGCGGCCAACGCGTTCCTCACCAGCCTGTTCGTCAGCGACGACGGGCGCTCGACCGCCGTGCTGGTCGACTTCGACGACTTCATGAAGGCGGGCGGGCCGCCCAAGCTGGCGCCGACCCTGGAGGCGATCGTCGCGCCCGAGCGCGCGCCGGGCCTGGAGATCCTGCCGGCGGGCGCGCCGACCATCATGCACTGGCTGATGATCTACACGCGCCGGGTCGCGCTGCTGTTCGTGCTGGCGCTGGCGATGATCGGCTACCTGCACTACCGCGCGTTCCGCACGCTGCAGGGGATGATCGTCCCGCTGGTCACGGCGATCATGGGCGTGGTCTGGGCGCTCGGCCTGATGGGGTTGATCGGCGCGCCGATGGATCCCTGGAACATCATGACGCCGATCCTGCTGCTGGCGATCGGCGCCGGGCACTCGGTCCAGATCCTGAAGCGCTACTACGAGGAGTACGCGCGCGCGCGCGCGAACCGCCCCGAGCTGCCCGGCACGGAGCACAACCGCATCGCGGTCATCGAGGCGACGGTCAAGGTCGGCGTGGTCATGCTGGCGGCGGGGACGATCGCGTCGCTCAGCTTCGCGTCGCTGGCCGCGTTCGGCCTGCCGACCATCAAGAACTTCGGCCTCTGCACGGCGTTCGGCATCGTCGCCGCGCTGACCGTCGAGATGACCTTCATCCCGGCCATCCGCGTGCTGATGTCGCCGCCGTCGACGGAGCAGACCGAGCGCGAGAAGCGCGAGGAGTACTTCGACCCGATCCTCGAGAAGCTGGCGCGCGTCGTCGGCGCCGGCAAGGAGCGCCCGATCCTGTGGGCGTTCCTGGCGGTGATCGTGGTGGCGCTGGCCGGCGTGACGCGCCTCAAGGCCGGCAACACGCTGGGCGCGCAGTTCTTCGAGCGCAACGCGCCCGTGCATGGCTTCCGCATGGCCGACGCGCGCCTGGCGGGGACGCGCGTGATCCAGGTGCTGATCGAGGGCGACAAGCCCGACACCATCAAGCAGCCGGACGTGCTCCAGAAGATGGACCAGCTGAGCGCGTTCATCGCGCACCAGCCGCTGCCCGTCGGCAAGGTGGTGTCGATCGCCGACCTGCTGAGGCAGATGAGCCTGGTGATGGACCGCGCCGGCGGCGGCAAGCTGCCCGACACGGCGCAGGGGGTGGCGCAGTACCTGCTGCTCTACGCGATGGGCGGCGAGGAGGAGGACCTCGCCCACTTCGTCGACCACGACTTCCAGCACGCCGTCATCACCGCCTACCTCAAGACCGACGACTTCCGCGCCATGAAGGCGCTCACCGTCGCCGCCCAGGCGGAGGCCGATCGGCTGTTCCCGCAGGGGGGCGCCGTGCGCGCGCGCGTCGGCGGCGGCGTCACCAACGCCATCGCGCTCAACGAGACGATGGTGCACGGCAAGACGATCAACCTGATCCAGATCTCGATCCTGGTCCTGGTGATCGCGTCGCTCCTGCTGCGCTCGATCGTGGGCGGCCTGCTGGTGCTGCTGCCGCTCGCGACCGCCGCCCTGGTGAACCTGGGCCTGATGGGCTGGGGCGGGATCCTGCTGTCGATGGGGACCGCCGCGATCTCCGCGATGGCGATCGGCATCGGCGCCGACTACGCGGTCTACTTCCTGTTCCGCGTGCGCGAGGAGTTCGACCGCTGCGGCGATCTGCGCCAGGCGACGGCGACCGCGCTCACCACGTCGGGCAAGGCGATCGCCTACGTCGCGAGCGCCGTGGCCGGTGGTTACCTGTGCCTGGCGCTCTCCCTCTTCAAGGTGCACGTCCTGCTGGGCGTGCTCGTCGCGCTGACGATGGTCACGAGCAGCGCAGCGACGGTAGCGTTCCTACCGTCGGTGCTGCTGCTCGTGAAACCGCGCTTCCTGAAGCGCACCCGCTAGTGCGGCCGCGCTACTTCGTCATGTCCTTCGCCTTGTCGTAGCCCTGCTTGGCCGTGTCCTCGGTGGCCTTGCCGCCCTTCTTGGCGGCGTCCTCGGTCGCGCCGCCCGCCTTCTTGGCCGCGTCCTCGGTCGAGCTGCCAGCCTTCTTCGCGGCGTCCTCGGTCGCGTCGCCGGCGCCCTGGGCCTTGTCCGAAGCAGAGCCGGCCGCGTTCTTGGTCGCGTCCGAGGCGCTGTTGCCCATGTCATCGGCCTTGTTGCCGACGTCCTTGGCAGCGCCCTCGGTCGTGTCGGCGGCCTTGTCGGCGCTGTTCTTCGCCGCCTGGCCCGCCTGATTGGCCATGTCGTCCGCCCGCACCATCGGCGCGGCCGTAGCGAAACCGACCGACACCATGCTCGCGAGACCGAACCGGATCAGGTTCTTCAGCATGTAGCACCTCCCCCTTCTCACATCCCCGATCCTGGGACCGGATCCGCCGTCCGTCCACGTAGGGAGCTTTCTGGACCTTGACCGGCAAGCTCCGGCGTCGCGGTCCAGCGACTACATCGTGCAGGGCTTGAGGACGGTCATGTACCAGGGGGCGGGGTTGCGGCAGTTGCCGCAGATCAGCCCGACCAGCCAGGTGCCGCTGTCGTCGACGCCGGGGAAGTCGGCGCCAGTCGTCTGCTCCTTCAGCGTCGAGAAATCGAACGACGTGCTGGAGACGAGATCCGCCGTGTAGTACTGGTCCGCGATCAGGTTGAGGTCGAGGAATTTCGCCTCGAGCTCCGCCGGCGTCTCCTTGTAATGCCCGACCACGGCGCTGGTGACGTAGCCGTCCTTGAAGGTCGCGCGGAGGCCGTTCTTCGCGTCAGGTACAGGAGCAACAAGTACTGTCAACTGCGTATGGACGAGATGGACGCAATCGCAGTAGTAAACGTCCGCCGGAGGGTCGTCTTTGAACTACGCCGATCCGCTCCCTCATGGAGACGAGGCTCGCCCTGTGGCATTGAACAGAGCGAGCCCGCGCGGATTCTATGGGCGGTCAAAGTCTGTGTTGCATCTGTGGCAGTTGCGTTGAGGCATTCTCGTTCAGCGACAGGAGGACTCATGCGTTTTGGAGAAAATGAGCAGGCCGGAAACTGGATGCGCGCGCTTGTACTGGCGAATGCCGGACGCGTATCCATTGCCGCGGTGCTAACCGTAATGTTGGTATGCATCTCTCCGGCACAGGCCGAGTTCATTGAAACTAACGAATTGTACGGATTCGTCGCGGCCGGCGTTAGCAGCGGCACGGTCGTGTCAAAAGACACTAGATTCTCGTTCAATTACGCTGTTCGGGATAACACATCGTCCGCGTCCAACACGGTAACCCGCTTGGCGAAGGGCCACTACAGAGTCGATTTCCCTCACCTCGCACAGCCCACCGGCGTGGAGACACAGCCCGACGCAAATGGGATTGTAGAGATAACGGGTTTCAACGTACTTGGCAGCCTGAATGTCCGTTGCAAACCATCGACGTGGTATGTGTCCTCGGGCGATACGCTCTCGGTGGAGGTCTGGTGCTTCAAGCCCAGCGGGGTTACGTGGGATTCGTTCTTCCTCGTGAACTATCTGAAGCGGTGGACAGACTTCATTGATCCTATGCAGGACGGGGCATACGTCTATGTCTCGAACGCGACCTCCGCGCTTGGGACGACCTACACCGTCACCGATCCGCATTCGTGGAATTCTATGCAGCAGGCAATCACGGTGACCCGCGTAGGTACAGGGGAGTATGACCTCTACTTTGTCGGTCAGCGGCCGGGCTATCCGTTCACCGTGCCGAATGGTTGCAGTGACGCTCCCCCGTACAGCGGCGGGACGGTAGAGGTCACGGCCGTGGGAAGCGGTCCTGAGTTCTGCAAGGTCTGGCAGTGGGGTGATACCGGAACTGACACGTACGTTGGTGTCAACTGCTTCGACGTAAACGGAAACCCCGCCGATTCTCGGTTCAACGTCAAGTACAGCAACTCATACCCGATCGGTTCTCCGAACTCGGGATTTGGTTGGGTTGATGGCGTCAATACGGCTGTTGGCGGCTCGTCGAATGCAGATCCGTCCTTTTCGGCCGAGCTCACAGCGATAAGTGACGGCAACAGTTGCGGGCACTACGAGTTTACCGGCGTCACCCAGACAGAACCCGTTCTTTCGCACGGCGGGACTGGGATGTATGGCGTCCGGTTCCCACAGATGGGGGGTACGCCGCATTCGACTGCAGACAACAATCCCTCGTCAGGTCCAGCGTCCGCGATGTTTACATCTTATGGCGATGGTGCCGACTACTGTAACTTCGCAGGCTGGAGCTATTCAGTTTCGTCGGGAATGACGCTATTTACGCAATGCTTCGGAGCGAACGGCGCATTGAAGGATGTGCTGTTCGATGTGAGCTACGCCTACGAGGGCTGGAGGGTCCAGTAACCCCTCCACCTCCGCAGCTGCTGGGCCCCACACGGACTTCAGTCAGCAGGGCCTAAGATGGCGTGAATGATGCGCAGGAGCGCGGCAGCCGCGTCGATGTTGAAGAGCTCGGGCATCGGCTACATAGCGCAGGGCTTCAGGATCGTCATGTACCAGGGTGCGGGGTTGCGGCAGTTTCCGCAGATCAGCCCGAGCAGCCAGGTGCCGTCATCGTCGATTCCCGAAAAGGCTGCGCCTGTCGTCTGTTCCTTCAGGGTCGAGAAGTCAAACGACGTGCTGGAGACAAGATCGGCGGTGTAGTACTTGTCTGCGATCAGGTTGATATCGAGGAATTTGGTCTCAAGTTCGGTCGGCGTCTCTTTGTAGTGCCCGACGACGGCGCCTGTTACGTAGCCGTCCTTGAAAGTCGCGCCGAGGCCGTTCTTAGCCATGCGGCTCACCATGTCGCTCCAATCGAGCGTGATGGCCGCGGTGCCGCCCGGCACGCCCGTGATCGTCAGGCTGTGCAGGTTCGCGCTGTAGGACAGCTTGGTCGAGTCGTTGGTCAGCTTGATCGTCGTGCTGCTGGCGTCGGGATCGACCTGGAACGTCTGCAGCATCCGGAATCCCGACCCGATCGTCGTCCCTGACGCAGCCGCGACCATGTACGAATACGTCGTCGGCGACAGCTTCGCCGGATCGAAGTACGAGTCGAACGTGGCCTGCTCTATTGCCGCGCCGTTCAGCGTGAAGTCGTACAGCATCGCCGTCGTGGCGCCGCCGCTCGGCATTACGCTGGGCGGTGGTACCACGAGGACATCATCGGTCGAGAGGGTGTCGTCGTTCAGCTTCTGCGGCACGTCGGAGATGGGAAGCTTGAAGATCAATACTGA
>DATBHU010000272.1:0-4599 GCA_036557265.1 Polyangia bacterium | reverse complement strand
CCGGAGGCGATCTGGGCGTCGGTGATGGGCGCGATGGGGGATGCGCTCAAGGGTGTCGATGGGAAGCGGATCGCGGCGATCGGGATCACCAACCAGCGCGAGACCACGCTGGTGTGGGATCGCGCCGACGGCCGCCCGGTCGGCAACGCGATCGTCTGGCAGGACCGGCGCACCGCGCCGATGTGCGCGGAGCTGAAGGCGGCGGGCCACGAGGAGACGCTGCGCGCGCGCACGGGCCTGGTGCTGGATCCCTACTTCTCCGCCACCAAGATCCGCTGGATGCTGGAGAACGTGCCGGGGCTGCGGGCGCGCGCCGACGCGGGGCGGCTGGCGTTCGGCACCGTGGACAGCTTCCTGATCTGGCGACTGTCGGGTGGCAAGACCCACGCGACCGACGTCAGCAACGCGTCGCGCACGCTGCTCTACGACATCCGCGCGCGGCGCTTCGATCCCGAGCTGTGCGCGCTGTTCGGCGTGCCGCCGTCGATGCTGCCGGAGGTCCGCCCGTCGGCGGGCCGCCTGGCCGAGACCAAGGACGTGCCGGGCCTGCCCGACTGCATCCCGATCACCGGCGTCGCCGGCGATCAGCAGGCCGCGCTGTACGGGCAGGACTGTACCGACCCGGGCGACGCCAAGTGCACCTTCGGGACGGGCGCCTTCCTGCTGATGAACGTCGGCGCAGAGCCGAAGCTGTCGACGCGCGGCCTGCTGTCGACGGTGGCCTGGACGCTCGACACCGGCGCGGGTCAGACGACGGCGTACGCCCTCGAGGGCAGCGCGTTCATCGCCGGCGCGCTGGTGCAGTGGCTGCGCGACGGCCTGGGCCTGATCGCCAAGGCCGCCGACATCGAACCGCTGGCGCGCTCGGTGCCCGATTCGGGCGGCGTCGTGATCGTGCCGGCGCTGACGGGGCTGGGCGCCCCCCACTGGCGCGCCGAGGCGCGCGGCCTGGTCACGGGCCTGACGCGCGGGACGACCAAGGCGCACATCGCGCGCGCCGCGCTGGAGGCGATCGCGCTGCAGAACGTCGATCTGGTGACGGCGATGCAGGCGGACGCGGGGATCGCCATCAATCACCTGCGCGTCGACGGCGGCGCGGCCGCCAACGACCTGCTGATGCAGATCGAAGCCGACCTGCTCGGCGTCCAGATCTTCCGGCCCGAGATGGTCGAATCGACCGCGCTCGGCGCCGCCAAGCTGGCCGCGCTGGGCGTCGGCCTGCCGCCCGCCGAGAAGGGCGGCGAGACCGCGCGCATGCGGATGTTCACGCCTTCGATGAAGGCGGAACGGCGCGAGGCGTTGCTGGCGGGCTGGTCGGCGGCGGTCGCGAAGGCGTGATCGGACGCGCCGCGACTCCCGGGGTTTTCCCGGGTGTTTCCCCGAAAAATAGGTTGATCGACCGGCTGCCTATTTGCGAACTTTGATGCTTTCGATGGCCGCGCCCCCTGTTTCCGACGACCCCGCCGAGAGCTTGCCGCTGGTGGCGGCCGGGCTGTCGCACCCGGGGCAGCAGCGCGCCGAGAACGAGGACGCGTTCGGCAGCTTCGTGGAGAACCGGCTGTTCATCGTCGCCGACGGCATGGGCGGGCACAACGCCGGCGAGGTCGCCGCGGCGATGGCGATCGACACCGTGGAGGGGTTCTTCACCTCGTTCCACGCCGACCCGCGCCAGATCTGGCCTTACGGCGTCGACCGCGCGCTGTCGCTGGCCGCCAACCTGCTGCGCGTCGGCATCAAGGTGGCGAACGACAAGATCCGCGAGGCCGCCAGCGCCGACCGCTCGCGGGCGCGCATGGGGGCGACCGTCGTCGCCATGGCGGTGGGCGAGAGACAGGTCGCCATCGCGCACGCGGGCGACAGCCGCGGCTACCGGCTGCGCGGCGGCGAGCTGAAGAAGCTGACCCGCGACCATTCGATCGCGGAGGAGATGCGCGCCGCGCGTCCCGAGATGACCGACGAGGAGCTGGCGGGGTTCGCGCACCGCAACGTCGTGATGCGCAGCCTGGGCAGCAAGGACGAGCTGGAGCCGGACGTCTACGTCAACAAGGTCGCGCCGGGCGACGTCTACATGCTGTGCACCGACGGCCTGTGGGGGGCGGTGTCCGACACGAAGATGGCGGTCATCCTGAATTCGACCTCCGACATCGAGGCCGCCTGTCAGTTGCTGGTCGACGCCGCCAACGAGGCGGGCGGACCGGACAACATCACCGTGCTGCTGGTCCGACTGGGTTGATCGAAACACTGGTCGACGGCAACCGCGTGCTCGTCTGCGTCGGCCCGGGCGGCGTGGGCAAGACGACGATCGCAGCCGCCACGGGCGCGCTCGCGGCGCGGCGCGGGCGGCGGACGCTGGTCTGCACGATCGATCCCGCGCCCCGGCTGGCGGACGCGCTGGGCACGGGCGGGCTGGGCGCCGAGCCGAAGCCGCTGCCCGAGGCGGCCCGCCGCGCGCTCGGCGTCGAGGAGGGCGCGGGCGGTCATCTGCACGCGGTGCGCATCGACACCGAGGCGACGTTCAAGAAGATGGTGCTGGAGGCGGTCGCCGATCCCGAGATGCGGCGGCGCATCTTCGACAACATCATCTATCGCCAGATCACCACCATGCTGACGGGCTCGCAGGAGTTCGCGGCGACGCTGGCGCTGCACGACTTCGTGATGGGCGGGCAGTTCGATCTGGTCGTGCTCGACACGCCGCCGACCGCCAACGCCCTCGACTTTCTGGAGGCGCCCGCCCGCATCGCGGCGGCGGTCTCAAGCCCGGCGCTCGGGTGGTTCGCCCGCCCGCCCGAGGGGGCGCGGCGTTTCTCGTTCCAGCGGCTGCGTTCGGGGGGCGCGCTGCTGGTGCGGCGGATCGCCAAGCTCGTCGGCAGCCGCTTCCTCGACGACGTGGGCGCGTTCCTGCTCGACTTTCAGCAGGTGCTGACGGCGTTCCTGGCGCGCGCCCGCGCGGTCGACGAGCTGCTGCGCGGGCCCGGCGTCGGGTTCCTGCTGGTGATGGTGCCGGAGGTGGCGGCCATCGACGAGGCGCTCTACTTCCACGAGCGGCTGCGGGCGGCCGGGATCAAGCTGGCGGGCTTCGTCGCGAACCGGGTCCACCTGGCGCCGGGGCTGGACGATCCGGCGGCGATCGCGGCGGCGCTGCGCGCGGACGCCGCGGCGGCGGCGCTGCCGGCCGCGACGGTCGACGACGCGGCGGCCCGGCTGGCGCCCGTGGCGCGCGCGTTCGGCGCCCTGGCGGCGTCCGAGCGGCGCGAGCTGGGGCGCCTCGGCCAGCGCGCGCCCGGCGTCGCCATCACCGAGGTGCCGCTGCTCGATCACGACGTCGACAACCTGTCCGAGCTGCGCGTCGTCGGCGAGCACCTGTCGCGCGCGTAGCGCCCGCTACTCCGTCGTCGGATGCGGCGGCGGACAGGTCGAGCTCATGCTGCCGTCGGGCTCCCAGCAGACCTTGCACGGCGAGCCGTCGGCGATGGTGCGCACGTCGCAGATCTCGGTGGCGCCGGTGCCGCCGTCGCCGTGGCACTCCGCGGAGATGATCTTGCCGGTCGCGTCCGTGCAGGTGGTGCACGCCAGGCCGGTGGCGTCGACCGTCCTCGTGCATCCCCCGCAACAGACGTAGGTGACCTGCTGGTAATGATCGGGCGAGCAGCTGATGTCCCAGCTGATATCCGCCAGCGTGAGGTTTCGCTCGGCGCAGGCGGCGGTGCCGTACATCTTCCAGGTCGCGCTGTCCTTGCAGCTCGTCGGCCCGCCGTCGCTGATCTGGATGCAGGCGCCGCCGCCCGAACCGCCCGCCGCGCCCCCGGTTCCCGCCGCCCCCGCCATGCCGGTGCCGCCGCCGCCGGTCGTGCCGGCACTGCCGGCGACCGTCGGCGCCGACGCACAGCTGTCGTAAACGACGGCGCCGGTCGCGTCGATGCACTGCTTGCACACGGCGCCGTCCGCGCCGGTCACCGCGGCGCAGGTGGGGCTGGCGCTGGATCCGCCCGCGCCCGTCGTGGGCGGCATGTCTCCGCCGAGGGAGCCCTTCTCACAGCCCGCAGCGGCGACCGCCAGCACCGTCAGGGCCAGGCCCGCTGCGAACACGAACAAATGACGGGTGAGCAGCCATCCACGCATGCCGGCCTCCAGACGAACCGAGGCCGAGCTTAGCATCGGTGACCGCTCTCACAGGGGCGGGGGATCGATCGCGGGCGGCTATATTATTTGCAATTGCGCGTTTGCTCAGCGTATCCCGCGCGCGCAGCCGCGAGAACCCTCGGCAGGCGCACGGGCGCGGCGGGCGTGCGCGTGCGGGCCCTTGCTGGTGGCGGCGCGCCACCCGTCGAGCATCGCGTCGAGCGCCGCCGCGGCCGCGTCGGGCGGGCCGAACCAGAGCGCGACCACCTCGCCGCGGCGCTGGACGCCTCCGTCGCCGGCGACGGCCGTCGCGGCGCGCGCGAAGTCGTCCGCCTCGCCGGCGTCGTCCCACACCGTCAGCCACGCGAGCGCCGGCGGGGCGGTCGTGACGGTCGCCGGTGCGCCTCCATCGGCGGCGGCGGGGGCAGGCCGGTAGAGCGCGGCGCGATCGCCTCCCCAGCCGGCGGCGGCGCGCGCCGC
>DATBHU010000271.1:0-7309 GCA_036557265.1 Polyangia bacterium | reverse complement strand
GTGCGCGGTCCCGCGCGCGTGCCAGAACGCCGCGAGCTTGCCCAGGAAGTGCTCGGGCACCGGCCCGGTGTCCAGGCCGAGGGCGTCCTTGATCTGCAGCGCCGCGATCACCGTGGCGATGCCGGTCGTGAACCCGGTGGTGACCGGGTGGGGGATGTACTCGATCAGGCTGCCCAGACGGGTGACGCCCATGACGACCAGCAACACCCCGGCCATGAGGCCCGCGGTCAGCAACCCCTGCAGGCCGTACTTGCTCGCGATCGGCGCCAGGATGACGACGAAGGCGGCGGTGGGACCGGTGACCTGGAACTTGCACCCGCCGAGGACGGCGACCAGCGCACCGGCCATGATGGCGGTGTAGAGGCCGTGCTGGGGCGGCACGCCGACGGCGATGGCCAGCGCCATCGACAGCGGCAGCGCGACGATGCCGACCACGACCCCCGCCAGCAGATCGGCGCGCAGCTGAGGGGCACCGTAGCCCTTGGCGAACGTCCGGCGCAGCGCCGCGGCGATCGGAATACGGGGCGGCGTCGGTCCGCCCGCGGGCGGGGTGGTCGCCGGTATCCAGCCGCTCGAATCGCGCGCGGACATCTGTTTTCGGCGAGCAGTCTACTCCGCGCCGCGCGCGGGGGAATCAGAACTGCTGGAAGAACGTCGCGATTGCCCGCAACACCGCCGTCCCATGGCCGAATAGAGGTCGGTGCCGATCAATGTTGCACCAGCCCATGTTGATCACGCCAGGTCCTTGACAGCGTTCGGTAGCGCTTCTTATCGTCGCGGCAGTGGTGCTGTGGGCCGGTGGTCACGTTCGGAGTGGAGTGGTGGTTGCTTGAGTCTTTGAGAAAGATCTCGGTCGCGGGGCTGAGCGCCCTTTCGTGTCAAACGTCGTTGTGATGACGTGCGCCCTGACACCTTTGTTGCTGTTTGCCGTCGCCGCTGGCTGCTACGGCACGCCACGGGGGCACCACGGAGGCAGCGATGCCTCTGTCGGTGGTCACGGTGGCGCCATAGGCAGTGGAACCGGAGACACCGGAGCAGGTGGTGGCGCTGGCGGCAACGGAGGAGCAATTGGTGGTGAGGACCAGGCAGGCCACGGAGGTGCCGCCACAGGTGTCGCCGGTACAGGTGGTATGGCAGGAGGCGCCGGAGCTGGTTGCGCACCAACTTGCGATTCGTCCCACATCTGCGTCAGCGATCGTTGTCTGCTCGTTGACGGGCTATCGTGCACGGTCGCGTCGCAATGTGCGTCCGGTGTCTGTTCACCTTGGTACCAGGACCGCGACGGCGACGGGTATGGCGCAGGAACGGTCGCCGGTTCATGCGGCAACGAGCCGCCCATCGGCTACGTTGCCATCAGCGGCGACTGCTGTGATGACGCTGCAAACCTAGCCGTGGCCAAGTTGATCCACCCAGGTGCCGACTACCAGCCCGCCAGCGCGAACGGTGTCTGTGGCATCACCTGGGACTACGACTGTGACGGCAAGGTCGCGACGAATCCCAAGACGTGCAGCGAATGCACGCTCGGGGATTGCAGGTGCGTCTATACGGACTACGCCGACAGCTCGTGTGGAAAGACGGTCGGCTTCTACCCAGACGATTGTTTTGCCAACGCGATGTTAGGCGGTTGCGACGTAGCGACGTACTACAGCGGCTCTGTCGTCAACTGCAGATGATACCGGTGCTTCTCGGGGCGCTGAGGGCTACTTGCCCTCGATGGCAGCGGGGTAGCGCCCGATCTCGACGTAGCGCCGCGCGCCCGCGTCCCACGTGAACTGGGCGGCGCCGCGCACGCCGTCTTTGCGGATGTCGACGACGACGTACTCGACCGGGTAGCTCGGCTCGCCGTCCATCTGCGCGGCGGCCTGATCGGTGTCGCTGAAGTAAGCGCCGTCCGCGCGCTCGACGTCGACGTGCGAGTGGTAGACGATCTTCGCCGGCTCGTCGCCGCGCAGGCTCTTCTGCAGCTTGAACAGATCGCCGGCGCCCAGGTTGTAGGCCGTGCGCGCCGTGCGGGTGTGCTTCACCGGATCCTCGGCGTGCAGCTGGTCCTGGATGTTCACGCAGGCGGTCGCGCGCGACGCGACCGGCTGCTGCTTCGGTCCGAACACGACGCCGCAGCACTCGTTCGGGTGCTCGCGCCGCGCGTGCGCGTAGATCTCGGCCAGCGCCTCGTCGGTCAGCACCGGGTGGGGCGGGGCGACGGTGCTCATCGGTCTTTTTCCCGAGGCGCCTCGAAGTAGCGCTCCGCGCGATCGGGGAACAGCGTCACGATCACGCCCGGCTTGCCGGCGGCCGCCAGCCGCTTGGCGATCCGGACGCCGCCCGCCAGCGACGCGCCCGACGAGTGCCCGACCAGCATCCCTTCGTGCTTGGCGAGCCGCTCGGACACGTCCCACGCCTCGTCGGTGTCCATCGGCAGCACGCCGTCGAGCTCGTCGGGGCGGTAGATGGCCGGCACCATCGAGCTCGCCATGTGCTTGAGGCCTTCGAGCCCGTGCAGTGAATCGGCCGGCTCGACGGCGTAGACCTCGATGTCGCGCTTGTACTCCTTCAAGCGCCGGCCGGTGCCCATCACGGTGCCCGTGGTGCCGATGCCGGTGACGAAGTGGGTGACGCGCCCCTCGGTCTGCTCCCAGATCTCGCGCCCGGTGGTGTTGTAGTGCGCGAGCGGGTTGGACAGGTTCGAGTACTGGTCCGGGTAGAAGTACTTGCCCGGGTTCTCGTCGACGATCTTGCGGCACAGGCGGATCGCGCCGTCCGAGCCTTCCATCGGGTCCGAGAAGATCAGCTTGGTGCCGAACGCCTCGGTGATCTTGCGGCGCGCCCACGACACGTTGCCCGGCATCACCAGCGTGACCGGGTAGTCGAGCGCGCCGCCGATGACGGAGTAGGCGACGCCCGTGTTGCCGCTGGTCGAGTCGATGATCGTCTTGCCGGGCGCCAGCAGGCCGGCCCGGATGGCGTCGCGGATCATCTGGTAGGCGGCGCGATCCTTGACCGAGCCGCCCGGGTTGAAGAACTCGCACTTGGCCCAGATCTCGACGCCGGGCGTGTCGCGCTCGAACGAGTGCAGCCGCACGATCGGCGTGTCGCCGATCAGGTCGGTGATCTTCTCGGCCACGCGCATGCGGGCGCGGCGGATGACGTCGGCGTCGCTGCTCACCGGGCGGTGCTCCCGATCTCCTGCACGAGCGGCTCGCGGCCGTCGAGCGGCAGGCGCACGTGACGGATGCGGGGCGCGAACGGCCCCGACGCTTCACGCAGGATCGTCTGCAGCGCCTCGGCGGCAGCGAGCGTCCCCGCCAGGACGGCGGACGCGTCGTTCGCGCTGGCGATCTCGGCGGCCTTGAACGGGACGTCCGCGCGCCCGTCGGGAGACGGGGCGCGCCCCGAGAACGACACCATGTCGACGGCGTCGGCGGCGGCGCGCACGGCGATGACCGGCAATCCGAGGCGCGCGGCTTCTGCGTCCAGCGGCGTGTCGTCGAAGCCGGATCGGACCACGAGATCGATCTCCTCGAGGGCCTGCCGCGCCATGAAGCCCTGGGCCACGCTCGGCTCGAACACCCGCCCGACGCCCGCGGCCCGCAGGTACGTCGCGGCGGTCTCGGCGGCCAGATCGTTGCCCACGACCGCGACGCGGGCGGCGCAGATGCGCGCCTGTCCGTCGGGGCCTACCTCGGGCAGCGCGATCTGGCGCGCGTAGCGGGCGACGTCCACGGAGGCGACAACGCTATCGGTGATCGCCGCCGGCGATGGCCGGGACGATCGAGATCTCGTCGCTGTCCTTGACCGGCGTCTCCAGGTTCTTGAGGAAGCGGATGTCCTCGTCGTTCGCGAAGATGTTCACGAAGCGCCGCACCTGGCCGGCGTCGTCGCAGATACGCTCCTTGATGCCGGGGTACTGCGTCTCGAGGCTGGCGATGAGCGCGCCGATGGTGGCGCCGTTCGCGGTGACCTCTTCCTTCCCCTGCGTCAGCTTGCGGAGCGGCGTCGGAATGCGGATGGTGGCCATGGCGGGATCTCCTTTGGGTCCTTTCTCTCTCTCTGCTGTCTACCTTGCTGGTTCGCTTATCGTCCGTTCACCGACTTACTTGCGGGTCCACATGTCGTCGAAGTCCGCCAGCTTCGGTCCGATCAGCTGCGGCTCCGGCAAGGTCCCGACCAGCGGGTCCTGCGTCTTCATGCCGTTGCCGGTGATGCAGATGACCACCGGCCCGTCGTCCTTGCCGATGTGGCCGCTCTCGATCAGGCGCAGCGCCGCGCCCAGCGTGACGCCGCCGGCGGTCTCGGTGAAGATGCCCTCGGTCTCCGCCAGCAGGCGCATGGCGGCGATGATCTCGTCGTCGTTCGGCTTGGCGGCCCAGCCGCCCGAGCCGACGATGGTCTGGCGCGCGTAGAAGCCGTCGGCCGGGTTTCCGATCGCCAGCGACTTCGCGATGCTGGTCGGCGTCTTGACCGGCTTCACCTGGTCGCGATTCTCCAGCACCATGTCGATGATCGGGGCGCAGCCGGCGGCCTGCGCGCCGTGGATGCGCGGCTTGCGCCCGCCCGCCGTCACCAGCCCCAGCTTCTCCAGCTCGCCGAACGCCTTGCCGATCTTCGTCACCAGCGAGCCGCCCGCCATCGGCACGACGATGTGCGCGGGCAGCTTCCACCCGAGCTGCTCGGCGACCTCGTAGGCATAGCTCTTCGATCCCTCGGCATAAAACGGGCGCAGGTTGACGTTGACGAAGCCCCACCCGTACTTGCCCGCGATCTCCGAGCAGAGCCGGTTGACGTCGTCGTACGTCCCCTTCACGCCGACCACGCGCGCGCCGTAGATGCTGGTGCCCAGCACCTTGGCGGCCTCGAGGTCGTGCGGGATCAGGATGACCGCGGGCAGGCCGGCCGCCGCGGACTGCGCCGCGGTGGCGTTGGCGAGGTTCCCGGTCGACGCGCACGCGATGGTGCCGATGCCGAACTCGATCGCCTTCGACACGGCGACCGAGACCACGCGATCCTTGAACGACAGCGACGGGTGGCTGACGGCGTCGTTCTTGACCCAGACCTCTTTCAGGCCGAGGCGCTTGGCCAGCCGGTCCGCGCGCACCAGCGGCGTCATGCCGGTGGCCTGGCCGACCGCGGGCGGGCCGTCGATCGGCAGCAGCTCCGCGTAGCGCCACATCGTGTGGGGCCGCGACTCGATCTTCGCGCGCGTCAGCACCTTGCCGATGGCGGCGTAGTCGTAGTCGACCTCGAGCGGGCCGAAGCAGAACTCGCACACGTGGATCGGGGCCTTGTCGTAGATGTTGCCGCATTCACGGCACTTGAGTCCCTTGACCAGGCTCGGGCTGGAATTGCTCACTGCGGCGGTCATCGGTCGCTCGTCATAGCACGGGCGTTGCCGGCACGGCACAATCGGCGGCGGGATATTCGTCGGCGGCCAGCGCGTGGATGCGCGCGTCGGGGGCGCAGACGGCGCAGCGCGGGTTGGGGTTGAAGGAGACAGCCCGGAGGGTCATGCGGGCCCCATCATACTGGAGCAGGCGCCCCACGAAACCAGGGGGCTGGCCGCGCAGCAGTCGGATCGCCTCGGCGCCCGCCAGCGCGCCGACGACCCCGGGCACCGGGCCGAGGACCCCGGCCTCGGCGCAGGACGGACCGACTCCGGCCGCGGGCGGCTGCTCGAACAGGCAGCGGTAGCAGGGACGGCCGCCCGCCGGCACGGTCAGCAGCTGGCCGCCGACGCCGACCGCCGCGCCGTGGATCAGCGGGCGCTGCGCCAGCACGGCCGCGTCGTTGGCGAGGAACTTGGTCGCGAAGTTGTCGGAGCCGTCGATCACGACGTCGTAGGCATTCACCAGCGCGGCGGCGTTGTCGACGGCGAAGCGCGCCGCGTGCGTGGTGACGTCCAGGGCGGGGAAGCGGCGCCGGAGCGCGCGCGCGAAGGCGTCGACCTTCGGCGCGCCAATGTGGGCGTCCGCGTCGGTGAACAGCACCTGGCGGTGGAGGTTGGTCGCGTCGACGCGATCGTCGTCGACGACGCCGATGCGGCGCGCGCCGCCCGCCGCCAGCGCCAGCGCGGCCGGACACCCGAGCCCGCCCGCGCCGATGATGAGGACGCCCGCCTCCACGCCGCTACTCGAAGTACGCGTCCGACGAGAAATAGCGCTCGCCGGTGTCGCACAGGATGGTGACGACGGTCTTGCCCGGCCCGAGCTCGCGCGCGATGTCGAGGGCGATCTTCACCGACGCGCCCGCCGAGATCCCGACCAGCAGGCCCTCGCGCAGCGCCAGCTGCAGCTTCATGCGCTGCGCGTCCAGCTCGGAGATGGTGCGCACCTCGGACAGCACCGAGCGGTCGAGGATCGCCGGCACGAACCCGGCGCCGATGCCGTCGATGCGGTGCTCGCCCGCCGGGCCGCCCGACAGCACCGCGCTCTTCTCCGGCTCGACGGCGACGATGCGGACGTCGGGCCGCTTCGCCCGCAGCACCTGCCCGACGCCGGTGATCGTCCCGCCCGTGCCGACGCCGTGGACGAACGCGTCCGGCACGCGGTTGCCGAGCTGGGCGAGGATCTCCGGCCCGGTCGTGCGCCGGTGCGCGTCGACGTTGGCGGGGTTCTGGAATTGCATCGGCATGAAGGCGTTCGGGTTCTCCTGACAGATCTCATGGGCGCGCTCGACCGCTCCCTTCATGACTTTTGCGGCCGGCGTCAGGTGGACCTCGGCGCCGTAGGCGCGCAGCAGGGCCCGCCGCTCGAGCGACATGTTGTCGGGCATCGTCAGGATCAGCTTGTAGCCCTTCGCCGCCGCGACCACCGCCAGGCCGACGCCTGTGTTGCCCGAGGTCGGCTCGACGATCACGGACTCACGCGGGCGGATGCGCCCCTCGCGCTCGGCGGCCTCGACCATCGACAGCGCGATGCGGTCCTTCAGCGAGCCGCCCGGGTTGAATTGTTCGCATTTGCAGAACACGTCGGCCATCGACGCGTCGACCAGATGGCGCAGCCGAACAATCGGCGTTCCCCCGATCAGATCCAGCATGTTCTCGACGGCGAGCGCGGGCATCGTAAGTGACTGCCGACCATAGCATTTCGCCGCGCTTTGCATCACTTCGGTTGACAGATTCGCCCCACCGACGCCTCATATGGCCCATGCGAGGAGCGCTCTCGGCGGCTGCGGCCGCCCTGCTGTTTGTCGCGGTACCGATGCTGGCCTGTTCCAGCGGCGGCGGTTCGAACGACGGTGGGGGCGGCGCGGGCGGCGGCGGCGGCGGTGGTGGCGCAACAGGCGGAGGCGGTGGCGCAACAACGAACGCGAGCTG
>DATBHU010000270.1:0-4639 GCA_036557265.1 Polyangia bacterium | reverse complement strand
GATACTTGTAGAGCATCTTCGCGTACGAATGCGTCGGCGTGCTGTCGAGGTAGAAGTAGTACTCCTTCACGTCCTCACCGTGATTGCCCTCGCTGTTGGTCAGGCCGAACAGCCGCTCCTTGAGGATCGGATCCTTGCCGTTCCACAGCCCGAGCGCGAAACAGAGCAGCATGTTGTCGTCGCACCAGCCGGCGATCCCGTCCTCGCCGCTGATGTAGGCGCGCGAGCGCGACTGGTCGTGGGTGACGTCGTTCCAGGCCTCGACGTCGCGGCTGATGTTCTCGCGCACGCTGCCCCATTGCCGCTCGCTGAGGTAGGGCCCCCACTTCTTCCAGGGCGTGCCCTTGCTCGCGTCCTCGAGCCGTTGCCGCTCGGCCTGCCTGTCCGACTCACCCATTGCTGCGTCTCCTTTTGCGGTCCGGGTTCCGAAGTTGCGGTCCGGTTCGAAGTTGGATCGAACGCCGCCAACCACAATCGGCGGGTGCGCGGAGGGCGGTGATTAGGTTGAACACTGAGGTCGGCCATGCGGTCTTTGTGGTCTCGCTGCTGCGCGATCGTCCCCGCGCTCGGGCTCGTCGTAGCGGTCGCGTTGCACGCGCCGCGCGCGCGCGCCGACGGTTCCGAGCGGCCGCCCGCGGCGACCGATCGGGTGGTCAAGATCGGTCCGCAGGCGACGGTGGTCGTGAACGAGCACGGCGACGTCCGGATGTACGACGACCCGGCGGAGCACGCGCCCGACTGCAAGTCGCCCGCGGACTGCTGGGGCAAGGCGCTGGGCGTGTTCGGCCTCTTCTTCGCGGCGACCTACGAAGAGATGACCACGAACGTCGAGGGCGGCACCGGCTCGCTCCAGAGCGGCCTGCCTGCGGAGGAGTAGGCGGTGAGACCGCGACGGTGGCGGCGTGCCCTGGTGCTCGGCGCCTGGTTGCTCGGCGCCGCGCCGGCCCTGACGGCGACCGCGGGGATCGACGATGACGAGACCGCGCCGGCGCCGGCCCCGGACGCGGCGTGGATCATCCAGATCCCGCCGCAAGCGACGGTGATCCTCGACCCGCACGGCAACATCGTCCGCTACGAAGACCCGCTCAACCCGGCGATGAACTGCACCTCGGTGCTCGAGTGCTGGGGCGTGCTGGCGCCGTCGATCACCGGCATGGCGATCCTGAACCCGCAGACGGCCGACGACGCCCGGCGCACGGCCGCGCCGCCCAGCGAGTCCTCGCCCTAGGCGCCGTCAGTCGCCGGCGCCCGCGTCGACCGCGCCGTCGAGCGCGGCGGCGTCGGAGCCGGGATCGACGCCGAGCGGGACGTCGCGCGCGCACCCCGCCGCGTAGAGCGCGATCCCGACCGCGAGCGCGATCGCCGCGCGCCAGACGCTGGACGGGCGGCCGGAGCGCGCGGGACGACGCCGTCCGTTCATGGCGGGGTCGACCCCTTTCCGTCCAGCGTGTAGTTGAGCGACAGGCCGACCCACCAGCGCGGCGTCTCGCCGACGTCGCCGGCCGGGATGACCTGCAGCTCATAGGGCCGCGGCTGCCAGCGGACCACCAGCGCGGCCATGCCGCCGATGCGCCCGAACATGCGCAGCGTCGCGCCCGCCATCGCGATCGCGCCCAGGTCGAGGCGCCACTCGCGATCCGTCTGCACCACGTCGCGGCCGATGATGCCGGTGACCGTCAGCGAGCCGCCCACCACTACCCACGGCCGCAGCCGCCCCCAGCGATAGGTGGTCAGGCGCGCGCCGGCGTCGAGCGGGAAGCGCAGCATCTCCGCCTTCCAGCCGTTGGCGAGGGGCAGCGTCACGGGCCCGCGCGCGCCCGCCGAGCCGACCAGCGACCACGGCTTGCTGCCGAACGCGCCGCGAAACTCGGCGCCCGGCGCCCAGACCAGGCCGTCCGACGTCGACGTGGTCTCGAACACGACGCCCTTCTCGATGGTGAACGTGGGCGGGCCGAACACGACCTGGCGCCGCTGCAGCTCGGCCGCCGCCAGCGCCGCCGCCTGGCGCGCGCGCGCCGCGCAGTCGCGCCCCGGATCGTCGATCATCGTGGCGGCGTCGCGCACGGCGACGCGAAAGCGCGGACCCCGGTCCTGCACGGAGATCGGCGCGGTCCGCGCCTCGTCGGTCGACAGCAGCCCGGCGAGAATGCGGCGAACCGCGTCCTCGTCGGGGCAGGCGCCGACCATGTTCAGGGTCAGCCCGTCGTTCGTGGGCGCCGCGGCGCCGCCGGCGTCGGCGGCGGCCGGCACTGGCCACGCCCCGAGAGCCGCGATCACCGTCGCTGCGGCGGCTGCCAGCCGGGCTGCACGCATCAGATCGCCGAAAGTTGTGCGGCGAATGCCTGACGGCGATGCGCCAACGTCTGATTCGGCCCGCCGGCCGGGTGTTACCCCGACCGCACCCGCGTTACCGGCGGGGCCCGGGACAGGCGGCCGCATCCGGACGCCCCACGATCGGCGGCGCGGCACCGGCATTGCTGAAGTCGAAGGATGGGGCGGGGCGTTGGTCCGGACGGTGTTGGCGACGGCGGTTGTGGCGCTCGCGGCGTCGAGCGGCTGCAGCTCGTCGCACCAGCCGGGCGGTGGGCTGGCGACCGGGCTCACCTGCTCGGACCTGTTCGACCAGAACGTCGTCCGCACGTACAGCGTCGACATCGCGCCCGACGTCTGGCAGAGCCTCGAGGCCGAGTTCCATGACCTGGCGTCGCTGCAGGCCGGGCTCGACTTCGCCGCCTACCACCCGGTCGTGGTTCACCTCGACCAGGAGACGGTCGCCAACGCGTCGATCCGCCTGCACGGGCAGTCGTCGTGGCTGCAGACGGTGATGTACGACGGCGATCGCGCCAAGATGCAGTTCGACGTCGCGTTCGACAAGGTCGACGAGGGCGCCAAGTTCCACGGCGTCGACAAACTGGTCTTCGACATGCCGCGATCGGACTGGACGTTCCTGCACGATCGGCTGGCGCACGCGTGGCTGCGCGAAAACGGGATCATGGCCGGCTGCGCGGCCAGCGCGCGCCTGGAGATCAACGGCGCGTACTACGGCCTCTACGTCGTCGAGGAGGACGTCGGCAAAAGCGTCATCAAGCAGTTCTTCCCCGACCACCCGGACGGCGATCTGTGGAAGGCGGGGCAGCAGGCGGAGACCAACAAGGGGAGCGTGGACGCGGCGCGCACGCAGGCGTTCTGGGCGGCGGGCGATCTGGCGGCCGTGTCGGCGATCGTCGACCTCGACGGCTCGGTGCGGTCGTGGGCGGCCGAGGCGATGCTGAACGACGCCGACGGCTACTACGGCGGCTTCCACAACTTCTATCTCTACGACGAGGGGCAGAAGGGCCTGGTGTTCCTGCCCGTCGACACGGACGCGACGTTCGACTGGCTGGCGATCTTCGATCTGCCGGGCGCGCTCGACCACCCGGTGTTCTGGTGGCAGGGGCGCGCCCAGCCGGCGCCGCCGCCCGGCCCGCACTGGAGCATCGTGATGGCGGACGCGGGCTGGCGCCGCAAGTACGCCGACGCGATGGCGGCGCTGCTCGACCACTGGGACGTCGCGCAGATCCAGGGCTGGATCGACGCCTGGTCGCAGCAGATCGCCGGCGACGTCGCCGCCGATCCGCACAGCTGGGCCGGCGCCGACGACTTCAACATGGCGGTCGCGCAGGCGCGGTCGATCGTGTCGGCCCGGGCGGACTACCTGCGCAGCTTCGTCTCGTGCGAGCAGAACGGCGACGGCGCCGACGCCGACGGCGACGGCGCGCGCTGGTGCGACGACTGCCGCGACGACGACGCCTCGATCCACGTCGGCACGCCCGAGCTGTGCAACGGCGTCGACGACAACTGCAACGGCATCGTCGACGAGGGCTGCTAGCCCGGCCGACGGGAGGTCGGCCGGGTCAGGGTGCTGTGGTCGACGCCTAGAAGCTGTCGGCGGTGGCCGGGCAGCTGTTCGCCGTCCCCTTCGTCGGCGCGACCGTATCCACGAAGGGGCCAGTGCCGTCGGGGCAGCGGCCGTAGGTCTGCGTGGCGTGCGGGGTCCACGCGTACGAATCGACCAGGGTGGTCCCGTCCGGCATGAAGAGGCGCGCGGAGTCGCCGTCGGCCGCTGTCGCTCCTCCGCCCAGGCCGAATCCAAAGGCCGCCTTTTCGAGCATGTAGTAGGCGCCGGAGGCGACCATCGTTCCATTCGGAATCACGTACGTATCGTTGTCCTTGTTGTCTTTGAAGATCCAGCCGCTGATGTCGACGGTCGCGCCGCTGACGTTCTTGAGCTCGACCCAGTCGTCGGGATCGCCGCCGCTCGACTCGATCTCGTTGATGATGACGGTGGCGGTCGTCGCGCCGCCGGTCCCACCAGACCCACCCGCGCCGCCCGAGCCGCCGGTGCCGCCCGCGCCGGCCGAGCCGCCGGTGCCACCCGTCGCGCCGCCCGCGCCGGCCGAGCCGCCCGAGCCGCCCGTGCCGGCCGAGCCGCCGGTGCCGCCGGTCGCGCCGCCCGTGCCCGCGGTGCCGCCGGTCCCGGCCGAGCCGCCTGTGCCGCCGGTCGCGCCACCCGTGCCCGCGGTGCCGCCTGTGCCGCCGGTCGCGCCACCCGTGCCCGCGGTGCCGCCGGTGCCGCCGGTCGCGCCGCCCGTGCCCGCGG
>DATBHU010000269.1:0-13383 GCA_036557265.1 Polyangia bacterium | reverse complement strand
CTCGTACTACGGCGTCGACGATCGCCAGCTGGGCGAGGACGTCATGGCCGAGCTGGCCAAGCTGCTGGGCGGCAAGGGGCGCGTCGCGATCCTCGCCGGCAACCAGAACGCGCCCAACCTCCGGCGGCGCGTCGAGGGCGTGAAGGAGGAGGCCGCGAAGCACCACGGCATCCAGATCATCGGCACCTTCTATCACGCGGAGACGCCCCAGGACGCCGCCGCCGAGGTCATCCGCGTCCACAACGCCTACCCCGACATCAAGGGGTGGGCGATGGTCGGCGGCTGGGCGCTGTTCACGAAGACGCTGCTGACCGATCTCGATCCGAAGAAGGTGAAGCTGGTCGCCGTCGACGCGCTGCCGACGGAGCTGCCTTATGTCGAAAAAGGATTGGCGCCGGTGCTGCTCGCGCAGTCGTCGTATCTGTGGGGCAACGTCGGCGTCACCAAGATCATCGACAAGATCTTCTACAAGAAGGACGTGCCCGAGATCGTGTCGATGGATCCGGTGCGGGTGACCGGGGAGTCGCTCGGATCGTGGTCGCGCCAGCTCCGGCAGTGGGGCTTCGCCGACGTCCCCGAGGAATATCTGAAGCTGAAGTGAGCGACGCGAGGTCGTTCGTGGCAGCGCCTGCACCGTCCGATCTGCCGCTGGTCAGTTTCCGGCACGTCAGCAAGCGCTTTCCCGGGGCGCGCGCGCTGGAGGACGTCAGCTTCGAGGTGCGGCGCGGATCGTGCCACGCGCTGTGCGGCGAGAACGGCGCCGGCAAGAGCACGCTGGGGAAGCTGCTGGCCGGCATCGAACAGCCCGACGGCGGCGAGATCGCCGTCGACGGCCAGGTCGTTCACTTCGAAGATCCGCGTGACGCGCTGGCGGCGGGCATCGGGATGGTGCACCAGGAGCTGGCGTTCTGCGAGAACCTGTCGGTGGCCGAGAACCTCTGCCTCGGCGATCTCCCGACGCGCGGCCTGTTCGTCTCGCGGGGCGCGATGGAGAAGCGCGCGGCCGCCATGCTCGCCGCCATCGACGCGCCCCTCGACGTGCGCCGGCTGGTCGGCGAGCTGACCGTGGCCGAGCAGCAGATGGTGCAGATCGCGGCCGCGGTGGGCAGCGGCGCGCGCGTGATCATCTTCGACGAGCCGACGAGCAGCCTGTCGCAGCACGAGACGGAGCATTTCTATCGGCTTCTGGATCGCTTGCGGGAGCGGGAAGTGACCTGCGTGTTCGTGTCGCACCGGATGCAGGAGATCTTCCGGCTGTGCGACACCATCACCGTGCTGCGCGACGGCCGGCACGTCGCCACCAAGCCCGCCGCGGAGATCGACGAGGCGGCGCTGGTGCACCTGATGATCGGGCGCAAGATGGAGGAGTACCTGCCCGTCGAGGGTGCGCACCCCGGCGGCGGAGAGGTGCTGCGCGTCGCCGAGCTGGCGAGCCCGCGCAAGTTCGCCGACATCGGCTTCTCGGTGCACGCGGGCGAGGTGGTCGGCATCGCGGGGCTGGTCGGCGCCGGGCGCACCGACATCGCGCACGCCATCTTCGGGCTGGATCCCGAGGCGCACGGCCGGGTCGAGGTGGCCGGGATCCCGCTCGGGCTGCGCTCGCCGGCGGAGGCGATGCGCGCCGGCGTCGGCTTCGTGCCGGAGGATCGCAAGCGCCACGGCCTCGTGCTCAGCTTGCGCGCGCTCGAGAACGTCACCTTGCCGACGCTGCGTTCGCTGGCGCGCGCCGGCTGGCTGCGCGGCGGCGCCGAGCGCGCGCTGGCGAGCGACGCGTTCGCGCGCCTGGGCGTGCGCACGCCCAACCTGGACGCGGTGACGGCCGGTCTGTCGGGCGGCAACCAGCAGAAGCTGGTGCTGGCGAAGTGGCTGGCGGCGCGCTGCCGCGTCCTGATCCTCGACGAGCCGACCCGCGGCGTCGACGTCGGCGCCAAGGCGGAGATCCACGCCCTGATCGGACGGCTGGCGGCGGAGGGGACGGGCGTGTTGCTGATCTCGAGCGAGCTGCCCGAGCTGGTGTCGCTGTCGACGCGCATCCTCGTGCTGCGCGACGGGCGCCTGGTGGGCGAGCTGCCGGGCGCGCAGGCCGATCAGGAGACGCTGATGCGCATGATGGCCGGTCTGGATCCAGGCGGTCCGCGTCTGAGAGCGTGATTGTCTCGCCCTGATCTCCGCCAGGTTTCCTGCGCATTTCGTGGTGGTTTCCTGCCGGCTAAATCTCGATCGCGCGGGCAACTCGATCTTTACAGTGCGACCACGGCGCGATTACGGTGCCCCCCGTAGTCAGGCAACAACTGAAAAAAACCACCTGAGGGGGTATCTCTGATGCGACTTCGTGCATGCATCCTCGCGATTGCAGTCGTCACGCCGCTGCGCGCTTTTGCGCAGACGCCCGCGCCACCGCCCGCCGAGGCCGCGCCGCCCGCACCACCGCCGGCCGCGGCTCCGTTGCCGCCGCCTCCGCCGCCCGCGCCCGCGCCGGTGGTCGCCCCGTCGGCCGCGCCCACGCCGCCGCCCGCGCCGGTCGCGCCCGCGGCGCCGACCCCGAAGATGACCTGGGGCGGTCTGGTCGACGCCTACTACATGTACCTGCTCAACAAGGGCGACGCCGTCAACTCGCTGTCCGGCGCCACGGACATCCGCCAGTTCGACACCAACACCAACAGCGCCACCCTCGCGCTCGCGGCGTTGACGCTGAACGCGTCCCTCGATCCGGTCGCCCTGCAGCTCGACATGGGCTACGGCGCGAGCGGCGCGATCATCAACTCCGTCAGCAACTCGGTCGGCGGCCAGGGCAACTTCATCGTCCTGCAGGCGTACGGCACCATCACCGTGATCCCGCAGCTGACCCTCGACTTCGGCAAGTTCTACACGACGGCCGGCGCCGAGGTGATCCCCGCCAACAAGAACTGGATGTACTCGCGGTCGATCCTGTTCTTCAGCATCCCGCTGCTGCACACGGGCGCGCGCGCCAACTTCAAGGTCAACGATCAGCTGACCCTGCAGGCGAGCGTCGTCAACGGCTGGAACAACGATCCCGACAACAACGCCTGGAAGACGGTCGGCCTGAACGCGGCGATCACGGTCAACCCGATGGTCAGCATCTTCGCGACGACCTACTTCGGCAAGGAAGGGGCACAGACGGCGCTCGACATGACGACGATGCCTCCGACCGTCGTTCCGCTGCCCAACACGCAGGGTGACCTGCGGTTCCTGGGAGACCTCGTGGTGGCGTTGACCCTCAACGACAGGCTCGGCGTCAACCTCAACTTCGACTACGTCAAGGCGCCGACCGACGCCGGGGGCGATTACCTGTTCGGCTTCGCCGGCATGGCCCGCTACGTGATCAACGATCACCTCAACGTCGCGGCCCGCGGCGAGTTCGTCCGCTCGCACAACGACGTGTACGGCGTCAACTCCGACGCCATCGAAGGCACGGTGATGGCCGGCATCGACGTGGGCAAGAACTTCGAGCTTCGCCCGGAGTTCCGCTTCGACCACCTCGGCCAGGACGGCACCTTCAGCAGCAACGGCAAGAGCGACCAGATCACCGGCACGCTCGCCGCGCTCACCTGGTTCTAGGCTTCGTTCATACGCCGCACCCGCCGAATCGAACACGCCCGCGTTGTCGCAAAGGCAGCGCGGGCTTTTTTTTGATCAGAGGCCGTTCTGCTCAGCAATGAACAAGGACCGGCCTCGCCCCAGTCGCCGCGAGGAGGCGGCTGATGTCCCCTGGGTCACTCGTGAACACCACGTCTCCGGTGCGCGCGACCAAGGCGACGTGAGCGTCGCAAATGTCGGCGGAGCGGGTCCGGCCGCACAGCTCGCCGACTTGGCGGGCCACCGGGTCGAAGGGCGCCAGTGCGCAATGAGCAAGCGCCTGGGCCAGCCGGACTTGCGAACGGGTGCCGCGCCAGACCTGCGCCAGGACCGTCGTTGGAATGACGACTTCGGCATCCCGTAGGGCGGCGAGCTTGATGGCCGCCCAGACGTTCCTGTCGTTCCTCTCGAGGGCGATCAGGCCCCCGGCATCGAGAACGAGCCGGCTCACCGCTTTTTGCGATGTCTTCGCGGCTTGAATTGACGGGCGACAGCCTGCAGCTCGTCCCCGGTCAGGACGCCATGCTCAGTCTCCCAGTCACCGACGACCGAGAGCAGTCCCCTCGATCGAAGCTTTCTCCGGGCGGCATCTGCCAACCACGTCGATGTGGCCTCGGCTCCGGCCGCCCTGCGGACCTCGCGCGCAAGCTTCTTGTCGAACGACACAGCCAGGCGCGCGACGCTCATACTGCGATATTACTGCGCGTGCTTCGCTGGTCAAGGCGCAGTTGATCGAGATAGCCGCCGCTTCAGGTGGTCAGCCGCATCAGGTCGTTGAGCACGCCCGCGGCCGTGACGGCGGGGCCGGCGCCCGGCCCGGTGATGACCAGCGGGTTCTTGCGGTAGCGGGCGGTGGTGAACGCGACCTGGTTGTCGGTCCCCTTGAGGCCGAAGAACGGGCTCGCGCGGTCGACGGTCTCCAGGCCGACGGCGATCTTGTCCTTGCTGACGGAGGCGACGTAGCGAAGCGTGCCGCCCTTGGCCTTGGCGGCGGCGGCGCGCCTGGCCCAGTCGGCGTCCAGGTCGGACAGGCGGGCGACGAACGTGTCGCGCGCCAGCGCGCGCAGCGCCGGCGGCACCAGCGACTCGACGGCGACGTCGTCCGGCTCGCCCGAGAAGCCGAGCAGCCGCCCCAGGATCAGCGCCTTGCGGCCCACGTCCGCGCCGGACAGATCGTCGCGCGGGTCGGGCTCGGTGTAGCCGAGCTCCATGGCGCGCGCCAGCGCCTGCGAGAACGACTTGCCGCGCTCGACCTCCGTCAGCACGAAGCCGAGCGTCCCCGACAGGCAGCCCTCGATCTTCAGCACGCGATCGCCCGACTCGACCAGCTTGCGGTAGGTGTCGAAGATCGGCAGGCCGGCGCCCACGGTCGCCTCCGTCAGCATGCGCTGGTTGGCGGCGGCGACCTTGTCCCACAGCTCGCTCGACTGCCGGCGCGGTCCCGCCAGGGGGCGCTTGTTGGCGAGCACGACGTCCATGCCCGCGTTGACCGCCGCCAGCACCAGCGGCGTCGTGTCGGCCGCCGTCAGGTCGACCAGGATCGGATTGGCGAGCGCGTGCTGCGAGAGCACCGACAGCGCGTCGGCGGGGTTGGCCTTCCGTCCCCCGCGCGCCTCGGCCAGGCTGCGCCCCGCCTGCTTGCCGTCGGCCAGCTCGCCGACGGTGCGCGCGGTCAGGCCGCCCGGCTCGAACACGAAGCCGGTGGTGTCGATCGCCGCCGCCAGCCGCAGCTTGGCCGCGCCGTTGCGTTTGCCATTCAACTTCTTGGCCATGATGCCGGCCAGCGCCCGCCCGATCTGCCCGAAGCCGAGCAGCACGACGTCGCGGTGGGCCGCGCGCGTCGCCGCGCCGCCGCCGATCTTGGCCAGCTGGAAGGCGGCGTGGACCGCGCGCTGCGCCGCCGCCGCTTCCTTCGCCGCCACGACGAACGAGATGTTCAGCTCCGACGAGCCCTGCGCGATGGCGACGATGTTGATGCGCGCCTCGGCCAGCGCCGCGAACACGCGCGCCGCGATTCCGAGGTGGCCCGCCATCCCCAGCCCCACCACCGCCACGGTGGCCAGGCCGTCCTGCACCTCGATGCCGTCGATGTCCTTGCGTCCGATCTCGTCGTGGAACTCCTCCAGCAGGCGGGCCCGGGCCCGCTTGCCGGAGCCGCCCGGCACGGCGAAGCAGATCGACTGCTCCGACGACGACTGCGAGATCAAAGAGACGCTGATCCCCTCTCGGTGCAGCGCCTCGAACGTGCGCGCCGCGATCCCGGGTACGCCCAGCATGCCGTTGCCGCCGACGGTGATCAGGGCCTGCCCGCTCGCCGCCGACAGCGCCTTGACCGGGTACTTGTCCAGGGTGCGGCGCGCCGAGATCTCCGTCCCCGGCGCGGTCGGCTCCGCGAACGGGCGCACGAACACCGGCACCTGCCGCCCCGCCACCGGGATCAGCGCGCGCGGGTGCAGCACCTTGGCGCCGTAGTAGGCGAGCTCCGCCGCCTCGCGCAGGTGCAGCTGCGGGATGACGCGCGCGTCGGGGACGACCCGCGGGTCCGCCGTCAGCAGGCCCGGCACGTCCTTCCAGAGCGACACCGCGCGCGCGCCGAGCGCGCGGCCCATCAGCGTCGCCGTCAGGTCCGAGCCGCCGCGTCCCAGGGTCGCGACCGCGCGCTCCTCGGTGGCGGAGCCGTTCTCGTCCTCGATGCGGGCGCTACCGATGAAGCCGGGGACGACCGGAACCTTGCCGGCGGTGACCAGCGGCTGCAGCTTCTTGCGCACCGCCAGGTCGGTCAGCGCCAGGTTCGGCGACGCGCCGCCGAACGGCCCCTCGGTGAACACGATCTCCGTCGCGTCGACGTAGACGGCCTGGGTGCCGGTCGCCGACATCGCCCCCGCGAAGATCTGCGCGGACAGCCGCTCGCCGCGGCTGACCACGAAGTCGCGCGTGCGCGGCGTCAGCTCCTTGAGGGCGGCCAGGCTGGAGAGCAGCGCGGCCAGCTCGTCGATCGAACGATCGATCTCGCCCGCCACGGCGGTGGCGGCGCGGGCGCTGGCCTTGCCGCCGGCGACCGCCGCCTTCGCGATCGTCTGATACCGGGCGCGCAGGGCGGCCACGTCTCGATCGATCGGGGCGCCCCGTTCACCGGCGACGGCGCGCGTCGCCAGCCCCAGCAGCGCGTCCGTGATCCCCCCGGGCGCGGACACGACCACCACCGGCGCGTCGGGGCGTCCCTTGACGATGCTGACCGCGTGCCGGTAGGCCGCGCCGTCGGCGAGCGACGCGCCCCCGAACTTGTGTACTTCAACGACCGGTTTCTTCACGCTCATGCGACGGGCAAAGAGATATCGTATGAGGTAGTTTCAGTCCATGTCCCGTTCCGTCTTCCGTTGCATCACCGGTTGCGCCGGCGAATACCCGCTGGACGAGGTGATCTACAAGTGCCCGAAATGCGGGGATCTGCTCGAGGTGGTCCACGACATCGAGGCGCTCAAGACCCGCAGCGCGGCCTCGTGGATCAAACTGTTTGACGAACGTTACTTGCGCACCACCTGGCCCTACGGCTCGGGCGTGTGGGGCAAGAAGGAGTGGGTCCAGCCCCACGTCGCCGACGAGAACGTCGTGTCGATGATGGAGGGCGGGACGAACCTCCTGTGGGCCGAGCGCTACGGCAAGAGCATCGGCCTCCCCGAGCTGTGGGTGAAGCAGTGCGGGGTCTCGCACACCGGGTCGTTCAAGGATCTCGGGATGACGGTGCTGGTGTCGACGGTCCAGCAGATGATCGCCGACGGCAAGCCGATCCGCGCGGTCGCCTGCGCCTCGACCGGCGACACGTCGGCCGCGCTGGCCGCCTACGCCGCCGCCGCCGGCATCCGCGCCATGGTGATCCTGCCGCGCGGCAAGATCTCGACGGCGCAGCTGGTGCAGCCGCTGGCGAACGGCGCGGTGGTGCTGGCGGTCGACGGCGACTTCGACGCCTGCATGGAGGTGGTCAAGCGGCTGGCCGAGGAGGAGGGCGTTTACCTCGCCAACAGCATGAACAGCCTGCGCGTCGAGGGGCAGAAGACCGTCTCGATCGAGATGGTGCAGCAGTTCGACTGGGGCGTGCCCGACTGGGTGGTGATCCCGGGCGGCAACCTCGGCAACGTCAGCGCGCTGGGCGCCGGCTTCCTGATGATGCAGGAGCTGGGGTTGATCCAGAAGCTGCCGCGCATCTGCGTCGCGCAGGCGGCGGCGGCCAACCCGCTCTACCGCGCGTACAAGCAGGGGTGGGAGACGTTCGAGCCGCTGACCGCCAAGCCGACACTGGCGTCGGCGATCCAGATCGGCAACCCGGTCAGCGTCAAGAAGGCGATCCGCACGCTGCAGAAGTTCAACGGCGTCGTCGAGCACGCCTCCGAGGCCGAGCTGGCGGACGCGGCGGCCGCGGCGGACCGCACCGGCCTGTTCAACTGCCCGCACACCGGCGTCGCGCTGGCCGCGCTCGAGAAGCTGGTCGCGCGCGGCGAGATCGGTAAGCACGAACGCGTCGTCGTGGTCAGCACCGCCAATGGCCTGAAGTTCACCGACTTCAAGGTGCGCTACCACGACGGCGAGCTGCCCGACGTGCCGAACCCGAGGCACGCCAACCACCCGATCCTGCTCCCCAACGACTACGCCGTCATCCGCGACGCCGTCCGCCGGTCCATCGACAGTTAGCTAATTTCGTTGATTTTAGCTAATATCGCTCCCGGAGGTGTCCGGTGGCGAAGCGTGTCAGCGCGACGGTCGCGAAGAATCAGCTCGGCCGGATCATGCGATTGGCCGAGCAGGAACCGGTCTACATCGTCAAGCACGGCAAGCCGCAGACGGTCGTGATCGGCGCCGCGGCCTACGAGAACCTGGTGTCGCGTGCGCGAGACCGGGATGATCTCGAACTGGCGAATCTTCGCGCCGAGTTCGAGGCCATGTACGCGTCGATGCAGACCGAACGGTCGCAGAAGAAGGTGGACGCGCTGCTGAATGCATCGGCCGATCAGTTGAACAAGGCCGCGGCGCGCCGGATCCGAAAATCGCGTGGCTAGCCGGCGAGGTCGCATCGTCGTTGTGGCCGGGACGAACGGCGCGGGCAAGAGCTCGATCGCCAGCGGGTTCTTGCCAGAGGCACGGGACGGCTACTTCAATCCGGACACGTTCGCGTCCCGTCTGGTGGGTGCTGGCAAGCCGCCCGCTGAAGCCAACGCGGTGGCTTGGCAGAGCGGATACGAGCGGTTGAGGGCGGCCGTCGATCGAGCGCAGAGCTTCACGTTCGAGACGACCTTGGGCGGCGCCAGCATCATCGCGGAGCTCCAGCGGGCCCTGAAGCTCGGACGTGAGGTGCATGTCTTCTACGTCGGTCTCTCTTCCGTGGACCTCCACATCGCCCGAGTCAGGGCGCGGGTGGCTCGGGGCGGGCACGACATCCCGGTCGAGAAGATCCGCGAGCGATATTCGAAGAGCCTCGCCAACCTGCTGAAGCTGATCGGCACGGCGTCCAGCGTTCAGGTCTTCGACAACAGCGAGGAGACGGCCGACGGTGTTCCTGGTGCAAGACTGGTCTTTCGAATGCACGGCAGGAAGATCGTCGAGCCGTCCCGGGCACGCCTGCTGGCGACGTGCCCCGAGTGGGCGAAGCCGCTCGCTGCGCCGGCGCTCCGCGTTGCAACGAAGGGACGGCGATGAGGCGCCTTCGTGGAGGCGCGCTCTTTGCGTCCGTGGTCCTTGGCGGCCTGCTGACGCTGCTGTTGCAGAAGAGCTTCATCGTCCAGTCGGACGAGGGCTACACGCTGAACGCCGCCTGGCAGGTCTGGAACGGCCTCCGGATGTACGACGACTTCCGGCTGTTCGTCGGTCCGGGCGCCGGCTACGCGGTGCTGCTCGCCTGGAAGGTGGCCGGCGGGCCGAGCTTCCTGGCGGCGCGCGTGCTGTCGCTGCTGCTGTCGTTCTCGTCGATCGCCGCCGTCCACCTGATCCTCGCCCGGCGCGGGGTGCGGGGCGCGGCGCTGGCGCTGGCGGTCGTCGCCTGGGTGATCGCGAGCGCGCAGTACGTGCTCCTGAACCACAACGCGCTCTCCAGCTATGCGGCGGCCTGGATGCTGCTCGCCCTGCTGCGCACGCAGGATCGCGAGCGCGACGGCGGGCGGGCGCGGCTCGTCGATCACGCGCTGGTCGGCGTCGCGGGCGGCGCCGTGCTGCTGTTCGTGCAGACGAAGGGTCTCGTGCTGATCGGCGCCGCCGCCGCGTTCACGCTGCTCGCCGGGGGCGGCCGCCGCGGCCTGCGCGCGGCCGCCGCTCTCCTCGCGGGCGCGCTGCTGATTGTCGCGCCGCTGCTGCTGGCCTGGCGGCCGTCGGTGCTGGTGCGCGAGTGGTTCGTCGTGCCGCTGACCGGCGGTTACCTCGGGCACACCGGCGCGTCGCCGGCGCTGGCGATCGCGTGCGGCCTGGTCGCGGCCGGGATGGCGGCCGTCGCGTGGCGCCTCCGCGATCGGCGCCTCGGGGCGATCGCCGTCGTCCAGGCCGCGCTGGTCGTCGGCATGCTGCATAACGCGGAGCCCCACCACGTGGCGGTCAACGCGTTCCCATTGATCGTGTTCGTTCCCCTCCTGTTGCAGCGCCGCGCCGCCGCGCGGCCCGCGCCCGCCGCGCCGCCTAAGGTCCCCCCGGCGTCGCTCGTCATGGCGATCGTCGTCGGGATGTTCGCCGTCCTGCTGGCCACGCCGATCGGCCGCCCGATCTGGCGCGCCAGCACGCTGTACGTCGACTTCATCCGCCGCGCCCCGCGCAACATCTTCCCGCAGCCGCGCGTCGCCGCCGCGCGCGCCATCTACGCCGGTCCGTTCTTACCGGGCCTCTACTTCGCGCTCGGCAAACCGAACCCGTACTTCGTGTCGGAGACCGTCGTCTGCAACGCGGACTGCCACGCGCGCCTGCTCGCGCAGATCGAAGCGATCAAACCGGAGATCGCTTTCCTCGACTATGAGATGGTCCGGCATCTCGGCTACGACGCGAACAACGCCGTCGACGACTACTTCCGAGACCGCTATGTCGCGTGCAGACAGGACGACTACGAAGGTCTGCTCGTGCGCGCGATTGACCCGAGCTGGTGTCCGTAGCGCGCGGGCGCCCGCCCTACGGCGCGATCCAGGTGCCGCCTGCGCTGGTGCACGTCGACATCTCGCTCGCGGCGTTGGTGCCCGAGTAGTACCAGGTCGTGAGCGACAGCGAGACGCCGCCCTGTGCGGTCGACTGCCGGCACGCGCCGTCGGCGCCGGCGTGCGAGCACGTGTTTGACGCGACGCCGCCGCCCTGCGTACAGCCCATCTTGATCTGCGTGAAGAAGTCGGCGTTGGCGCCGCCGCCGCTGACGTTGTACTCGATGCACGTCTGGGCCGTGCCGGTGCCTTGCGTGCACGCCGCCGTCGAGCCGTTGTCTCCGCAGCCCGCGCCCACGATCGCCACCAGACCGAACCACCAAACCAGCGTCCTCTTCATGCCTTCCTCCTGGAACGAGGATGATCGGCGAGGCGGCCGTCAGAAGCAAGGTTGAGGCCAGTCGAGGGGGACGTTGGGAAGACCCATCGAAGGGCTTTACATCCGGCGCGCCGAACCGGTAGCGTATGCGCGCACCTACACTGTGCTACAGTGAGCCGTTTGGCTGGATTTTGGAAGTCTTACCCATGAAATTGGCCGCTCCTCCCCCCGCACAAGGTCTCTACGATCCCAGACACGAGCACGATGCCTGCGGCGTCGGCTTCGTGGTCGATCTGAAGGGCCGCAAGTCTTCGGGCATCGTCAAGAACGCGCTCGAAGTCCTCCTCAACCTCCAGCACCGCGGCGCCTGTGGCTGCGAGAAGAACACGGGCGACGGCGCCGGCATCCTGATGCAGGTGCCCCACCGCTTCCTGGCGGAGGTGGTCCCCGCGACCGGCATCACGCTTCCTGCGGCCGGCCACTACGGCGTCGGCGTCGTGTTCCTGCCCGCCGATCCGGGCAGCCGCGCCGCCTGCGAGCACCTGTTCGAGAAGGTGGTGCGCGACGAAGGGCAGAAGTTCCTCGGCTGGCGCGAGGTGCCGACCGACAACAGCATGATCGGCCCGACCGCCAAGCGCTCGCAGCCGGTGATCAAGCAGCTGTTCGTCGGCCGCAACCCGGCGATAAAGGACGACGACGCGTTCGAGCGGAAGCTCTACGTGATCCGCCGCCGCGCCCGCCACGCGGTGCGCCGCCTGGACGTGCCCGAGAAGGCCAACTTCTACATCCCCAGCCTGTCGGCGCGGACGATCGTCTACAAGGGGATGCTGAACTCCGACCAGCTGCCGGCGTTCTATCCGGACCTGCGCGACGACCGCATCGAGTCGGCGCTGGCGCTGGTGCACTCGCGCTTCTCGACCAACACGTTCCCGAACTGGTCGCGCGCCCATCCTTACCGGCTGATCGCCCACAACGGCGAGATCAACACCCTGCGCGGCAACGTGAACTGGATGCACGCGCGCGAGAGCATGTTCAAGTCGCGGCTGTTCGGCGACGACCTCGCCAAGTGCATCCCGGTCGTCGACACCGAGGGCAGCGACTCCGGAATCTTCGACAACGTGCTGGAGCTGCTGATGCTCTCGGGGCGCAGCCTGCCGCACGCGATGATGATGATGATCCCGGAGCCGTGGTCGAACCACGAGTCGATGCCGCAGGATCGCAAGGACTTCTACGAGTTCCACGGCTGCCTGATGGAGCCGTGGGACGGCCCGGCGGCGGTGGCGTTCACGGACGGCATCCGCATCGGCGCGACGCTGGATCGCAACGGCCTGCGCCCGTCGCGCTACTACGTGACGAAGGACGGCCTGGTGGTGATGGCGTCCGAGGTCGGGGTGCTCGACATCCCGCCCGAGCGGATCCTCGAGAAGGGGCGGCTGCAGCCCGGCAAGATGTTCCTGGTCGACACGTCGCAGGGCCGCATCATCGGCGACGACGAGATCAAGCGCGAGATGGCGGCGGCCGCGCCGTACGGGCAGTGGATCAAGGAGAACATGGTCGCGATCGGCGACCTGCCCAAGCCCGCCACGGTGATCCCGCCCGATCACGAGACGGTGCTGCGCCGGCAGGAGACGTTCGGCTACACGACCGAGGATCTCAAGGTGCTGATGGCGCCGATGGCATCGGACGGCGTCGAGGCGACGGGGTCGATGGGGACCGACACGCCGCTGGCCGTGCTGTCCGAGCGGCCCCAGCTGCTCTACAACTACTTCAAGCAGCTGTTCGCGCAGGTGACCAACCCGCCCGTCGACGCGATCCGCGAAGAGATCATCATGGCGGTCGGCACGTCGATCGGGCCGGAGGGGAACCTGCTGGAGCCGACGCCGGAGTCGGCCCGCCAGATCAACCTGCCGACGCCGGTGCTGCGCAACGAGGAGCTGGAGAAGCTGCGTAACCTCGACGGGCGCGACGGCTCGCACGGGTTCAAGAGCATCACGCTGCCGACGCTGTTCAACGCCGCCGACGGCGGGGCGGGCCTGGCGGGCGGGGTCGAGGAGCTGCGCGCCGCCGCCAGCAAGGCGATCGCCGACGGCTGCAACATCATCATCCTCTCGGACCGCGGCCACGACGGGGCGCGCGCCCCGATCCCGGCGCTGCTGGCCATCGCGGCGGTGCAGCACCACCTGCTGCGCGAGGGGACGCGGACGCGCGTCGGCCTGGTGGTCGAGAGCGGCGAGCCGCGCGAGATCCACCACTTCGCGCTGCTGCTCGGCTACGGCGCCAGCGCGGTCAACCCCTACCTGGCGTTCGAGA
>DATBHU010000268.1:0-21496 GCA_036557265.1 Polyangia bacterium | reverse complement strand
CGATGCGGCCGGCGCCGACCGCCTGACCCACCAGCGTCGGCTTGCCGACCACGATGCCGGCGCCGGTCGCGGTGACGCGCGTCCCCTCGTAGTAGGTCCAGTCGCTCGTGCCGGCCGGCGCGGTCGGCGCGTCGAACGTCGCCAGGTTGAGCCACTGCTCGGTCACGCCGGCGATCCTTGTCGGGTCCGGATAGGCGCCCCCGTCGGGGTTGCCGTTCCACGGCTCGAGCTGGAAGGTGTAGTCGGTCGGGTCGTAGAAGTGGAATTCGTAGACCGCGTTGGCGTCGTCGATCGTGAACAGGTTCATGTCCGGCCCGGCGTTGAAGCTGCCTGCCACCGCGATGGGACGCTCGACGAAGATGATGTGGTTCGCGTCGACCGCCCGGATCGCCGCGGCGATGCGGGCCGCCAGGTCCTGCCACTGCTGCGCGCTGGCCAGCGGCTCGGGCTCGTTCACCAGGCCGTAGCCGGCGATGATCGGCTCGCCGGCATAGCGCCGCGCGATCTCCTTCCAGAGCGCGGTCAACCGATCCTGGTTCGCGCCGTCGCTCCACAGCGCGCCGCCGTCGCCGTCGGACTGAAAGCCGCCCTGCGGCACGTGCATGTTGAGGATCAGGTGGATGTCGTGGGCCTTCGCCCAGGCGACGTTCTGGTCGATCCAGGCCCACCCCGCGTCCTTGTAGACGTAGGGCGCGGCGTCATCCTCGAACGTGACGTGGTTCAGCAAGAAGCGCGTCGAGTTCGCGCCCATGTCGGCGAGGCGCTGGAAGTCGATCTCGGCGTGGTCGTCGGGCAGCGCCATGTTCGCCCACACCTCGTTGCCGAACGAGATCCCCTTCAGGAACACCGGCTTGCCGTCGCCGTCGACGACGCGGGTGCCGCTGGCGCGCAGGAAGCCCGCGCCGGGCGGCGGTTTGCGGGACGACCCACCACAGCCGCAGACGGCGGCCGCCAGCAGCAACGCTCTGATAAAGCCATGAATGCGCATCGCAACGTTGCCTCGAGAGCGGATGGCCGCCTGCCCGAGGCCTCGTCGTTCGACTTTATATCTGAACAGGGCGGATCCGCGCTTACTTCTTGCGGTCGAGGTGATCGGTTGCGCAACAAGCGGGCATTGTTCCGCATCGATTAGCGGCTGTCCGCTCGGGAGGGGTCCGATGCATCGAGCAGGCGCATTCCATTTCACGATCGCGACGCTCCTCGTCCTGGGCGGTTGCGGGCTCAAGACGGCAGGCTCCACGGCGCCGGCGGCGCGCGGCGGGCAGGGCGGTGGCGGCGGCGCGGCAGGCGGCGGCGGGGCCGGCGGGACGGGCGGCAGCGGTGGCAGCGGCGGCAGCAGCGGGACCGGCGGCTCCGGCCCGATCATCATCACGCTCGACGGCGGCTTCGACGGACCGCACTCGATGCCCGACGCCAACTGCGGCGCCCGGGACAAGTCTGCCATGAAGGTCGTACCCGACATCCTGATCGTGCTCGACCGCTCCGGCTCGATGGACAACGACGTCAACGACAAGTCGTGCGTCGACGGTGGGTTCGGCATCGGCATGTGCGGCGCGAACTCGAAGTGGGCGCTGATCACGCCCGCGATCAGCCAGGTCGTCAGCGACACCGAGATGGACGTCAACTGGGGCTTGAAGTTCTTCCCCGACAACGCCGCCGGCGTCTGCTCGGTCAGCAGCACCGCCGCGGTCGACGTCGGTCCCGGGAATGCCGCCGCGATCGCAACCGCCATCATGGGCGCCACCAACACGGCCGGCGGCGTGATTGGCTACAACGGCACGCCCACGCGCGCCGCCGAGGCCGGCGCCGCGACGTATCTGTCGGGGCTGACCGACATGAGCAAGCGTTACATCCTGCTTGCCACCGACGGGCAGCCGACGTGCGTCAACAACACCAGCGCCCAGGGGGACGACTCACCCGCCGCCATCACCGCGGTCGGCGACGCCAACACGGCGGGCTTCCCGACCTTCGTGGTCGGCATCGCGACCGGCGGCATGTCGACCGCCGACATGACCCTCAGCAAGATGGCGGACGCGGGCGGGCTGCCCCGCTCGGCCATGCCCAGCTACTATCCGGTGTCGAGCGCGGCGGATCTGGCGGCGGCCATCCGCACCTTGATCGGCGTGGCCGCCAGCTGCACCTTCCAGATCGGCCCCCCGCCCAGCAGCGACGGCACCACCAGCCTCGACATGATCAACGTGTTCGGCGACGGCACCGAGATCATGCGCGACCCGTCCCACACGAACGGCTACGACTACACGGACGACTCGAAGATGTCGATCCAGATCTACGGCCCGCTCTGCGACCAGGTGATGAGCGGCGCCATCCACGACGTGTCGGTCACGTTCATCTGCATCGTCCTCTGAGGAGGCGCCCGCGCCGGGGAGATCTACTCGTCGACGCGGATGTGGCGGGCGCGCCAGCCGGCGCCGAACCAGTTCTCCGCCAGCTTGTACAGCGTCGGGAGCAGCAGCATCGTCAGCAGCGTCGACGACACCAGGCCGCCGATGATGACGATCGCGAACGGGCGCTGCGTGTCGGAGCCGATCGCGTGCGACAGCGCGGCCGGCAGCAGGCCCAGCGACGCCAGCAGCGCGGTCATCAGCACCGGCCGCAGCCGCTGTGACACGGCGTCCAGGATGGCGTCCTCGCTGTCGGGGTTGTGGGCGCGCGCCTGGCGCGCGTAGGTGATCAGCAGGACGCCGTCCATCACCGCCACGCCGAACAGCGTGATGAAGCCGACCGCCGCCGACACCGACAGCACCGTGTGCGTCAGGTAGAGGGCGAACACGCCGCCCACCGTCGCGAACGGCACCACCAGCAGCACGACCACCGCCGGCAGCACGGCGTTGAACGTCAGGTAGAGCAGGGCGAAGATCAGCAGGATCGACACCGGCACCACGAACGCCAGCCGCGCCATGGCGCGCCGCTGGTTCTCGAACTCGCCGCCCCAGGTCAGGTACATCCCCTCCGGCAGCTTCACCTCGCGGCGGACCCGCGCCTGCGCCTCGTCGACGAAGGTGCCCATGTCGCGCCCCTCGATGTTGCATTTGATGGCGAGGAAGCGCCCGCCCTGCTCGCGGTTGATCTGGGTGCGCCCGCGCGCGAGCTTCATGTCCGCCAGCGCGGACAGCGCGATGCGCGGCTGCGGGGCGTCGCTTCCTCCGCCTGCGCCCACCTTGGTGCTCGGCACCGGCACCTCCAGGCGGCCGACGCTGGCGACGTCGCCCTCGGCCGGGACCGGCAGGCGCACGCGCACGCCGACGCGCCGCTCGCCCTCCCACATGCTGGTCGCCAGCCGCCCGCCGTAGGCGGTCTCCAGCGTCCGCTCGACGTCCTGCACCTTGACCCCGTAGCGGGAGGTCGTCTCGCGGTTGATCTGGGCGACGATGTGCTGGGCGCTGCCGGCCCGGTAGATCTCGACGTCGCGCGAGCCGCGCGTGGCGCTCAGGATGCGATCGATCTCCGTCAGCTTCTCGTGCATCACGTTCAGATCGTCGCCGTAGATCTTCACGACGATCTGCCCGCGGATGCCGGAGATCGACTCCTCGACGCGGTCCTTGATCGGCTGGCTGAAGTTGTAGTCGACGCCGGGCCGCCGCTCGAGCTTGGCGCGCATCAGGTCGACGATCTGCTCCTTCGTGCGCCCGGTCTTCCACTCGCTCTCGGGCTTCATGATCACGAACGTCTCGGCCTGGTTGGGCGCCTCGTCGTCGGTGCCGTCCTCCGGGTGTCCCTGCTCGGTCAGCACGTCCTTGACCTCCTGGAACGACAGCAGGTCCAGGCGGGTGTCGCGCAGCACCTCGGCGCCGCGCTCCAGCGAGACGGAGCTCGGCATGGTGACGGTGACGTGGATGTCACCCTCGTTCATCTGGGGCAGGAACTCGGCGCCCAGGTGGGGCACCAGCGCCACCGCCAGGCCCAGCACGGCCAGGCCGGCCAGCGGCGGCGCCACCGGGTGGCGGAGGGCCATGCGCAGCAGGGTCAGGTAGCGCGCGCGCAGCCAGCGCAGGAACCCCGGCTCCTCCTCCTTGACCGTGCGGTGCTTGAGCAGCACCGCGGTCAGCGCCGGCACCGCGGTCATCGTGAAGAACAGCGCGCCCAGCAGCGCGAACGCGTACGTCAGCGCGACGGGGCGGAAGATGCGCCCCTCGACGCGCTCGAGCGTGAAGATCGGCATCATCGCCGCGGCGATGATCGACATCGAGAACAGCGTCGGGCGCACCACCTCCTTGGCGGCGCGCGCCACCGTGTCAGGCACCTGCGACGGCGGCGGCCGTTCGTGGGCCAGGTGGCGGTAGCAGTTCTCGACCAAGATGACGGCACCGTCCAGCAGGATGCCGAAGTCGATCGCGCCCATCGACAGCAGGTTGGCGGGCACGCCCGCGAAGTGGAGGCCGACGAAGGCGGTCAGCAGCGCCAGCGGCATCGTGATGGCGACCGCGATCGATCCGCTGATCGCGCGCAGGAACAGCCACAGCACCAGGCTGACCAGCACCACGCCCTCGAGCATGTTGTGCGACACCGTCTCCAGGGTCTTGTCGACCAGCTTGGTGCGGTCGTAGAACGGGACGATCTTCATCCCGGGCGGCAGGATGTCGCGGTTGATGCGCGCGACGGCCTGGTGGACGCCGTCGAGCACGTCGCGCGGGTTCTCGCCGCGCCGGAGCAGGATCGTCCCTTCGATCGAGTCGCGCGCGGCGCCGCGCGCCACCGCCCCGCGCAGCGGCGTGTACGCCTCGATCACGTCGGCGACGTTGCGCACCAGCACCGGTGTGCCGCCGGTCGCCTTGATCACCGTGTTGCGGACGTCGGTCGGGCTGGTGAGATAACCCTGACCGCGCACCACCGCCTCGCTCTCGCCGAGCTGCAGGTAGCCGCCCGAGGTCGCGCCGTTCGATCCGGCGACCGCGTCGACGAGATCGTCCAGCGTCAGACCGTTGTTGCGCAGCCGGCCCGGGTCGGCCAGCACGTGGTACTCCTTCTGGAAGCCGCCGAAGTTGACGACGTCGGCGACGCCGGCCGTCCGCATCAGGTGCTTCGAGACGACCCAGTCCTGCCAGCTGCGCAGCTCGCTGGGCGTGTGGTGATCGCTCTCCAGCGTGTACTGGTAGATCTGGCCGACCGGCGTGTCGTTCGGGCCGAGGTGCGGCTCGATGCCGTCGGGCACCTCGGCGTCGGGCAGCCGCTCGCTCACCTGCTGGCGTGCCCAGTAGATGTCGACGTCGTCCTCGAAGGTCAGGATCACCTGCGACAGTCCGAACGACGTGATCGAGCGTTGCACGAGCACGCGCGGCGCTCCGGTCAGGGCGCGCTCGACCGGGATCGTCACGCGCTTCTCCACCTCTTCCGCGGCCTGGCCGGGGAAGAGCGTGATCACCATCACCTGGACGTTGGTGACGTCGGGGAACGCCTCGATCTTGAGGTGCTTGAACGTCACGACGCCGAAGATCGCGAACGCGACGGTCCCGACCAGCGTCGCCACCCGGCGACGAACAGCGAAATCGATCAGTTTGTTCAGCATGCGGCGACGACGTCGGTCAGCCGCTTACACGCTGATACCTTCGCTTTTTCGCGGCGGGGGGCGCCTGTCACAAGGACGACGATGGCAAGCGCCGCGCCAGGCACCATCGCGGAATCAACGGATTCTGCGGCGGCGGATTGGGGCGAATTGCCCCCACGGGGCGTCTTGCCCCGAGAAGAACGCCCCCGAGACCCCGAACGGGAGCTCTACTCGCTTTCGCGGATGCCGTAGCGTTCGAGCTTCCGATACAGCGTCTTGCGGTCGAGGCCGAGCACCTCGGCCGCGCGCGTCCGGTGTCCGTTGACGGCCTCGAGCACGCGCAGGATATAGCGCCGCTCCACCTCCTCGAGCGGCGGCAGCGCGCCCGGGTCGTCGAGGTCCAGCACCATGCGCGTGCGCTGGTAGTTCTGGATCGACTCGGGCAGGTCGGCGACGGTGATCTCGGCGAAGCGGGTCAGCGCCACCGCCCGTTCGACGCAGTTGCGCAGCTCGCGCACGTTGCCGGGCCACGAGTAGGCGAGCAGCTTCTCCGCCGCGGCGGCGGCGATGCCGACGACGTTCTTCTCGGAGGCGCCCGCCGACTGCTTGACCATCCGCTGCGCCAGCAGCAGCACGTCGTCGCCCCGCGCGCGCAGCGGCGGCAGGTCGATGCGGATGACGTTGATGCGATAGAAGAGGTCGGCGCGGAAGCGGTGCTCCTCGATCTCCGCCTCGAGGTCGCGGTTGGTGGCGCACACCAGCCGCACGTCGAACGGGCGCTCGTCGTCGCCGCCCACCGGCCGCACCTTCCGCTCCTCCAGCGCGCGCAGCAGCTTCGTCTGCAGGGCGGGCGGGGCCTCGCAGATCTCATCGAGGAACAGCGTGCCGCCGGTCGCGCGCAGCAGCAGGCCGGTGCGGCCGGCGCGCGCGTCGGTGAACGAGCCGCGCACGTGGCCGAACAGCTCGCTCTCCAGCAGCGACTCCGGCATCGCGCCGCAGTTGACGGCGACGAAGGGGCCGCCCGACCGGCGTCCGCGATCGTGCAGCGCGCGCGCCACCAGCTCCTTGCCGGTGCCGCTCTCGCCGGTCACCAGCACCGACGCCTCGGTGACGGCGGCGCGCAGGATGGTGTCGAACGTCCGCCGCATCGCCGGGCTGCGGCCGACCAGCGCCGTGCCGGGCAGGCCGATCTGATCGAAGTCCATCTGGTCGGCGGCGGCGGCCAGGCGCAGGCGCCGCACCTCCGAGCGGAGGCGGCAGTAGCCGACCGCGCGGTCCAGCGTCAGCGCCACGGCGCCGAGCTCGAACGGCTTGGTGACGAAGTCGTACGCGCCGGCGCGGATCGCCGCGACCGCCGTCTCCAGGCTGCCAAACGCCGTGATCACGACCACCGGCGTGTCGACGCGGTTCGCGGCCACCCAGGTCGACACGTCCAGGCCCGACGTGCCGGGCATGTTCAGATCGGCGACGATCGCGTCGAAGTCCGCGTGATCGAGCAGCGCGATGGCGGCGTCGCCCGACGTCCGCGACGTCACCTCGAAGCCGCGCTTGGTGAGGCCGGCCTCCAGCAGCGCGCACATCTCCTTGTCGTCGTCGACGACCAGGATGCGACCGGCGCTCATCCGTTGCCTCGGGGCAGGAACAAGGAAAAGCGGCTGCCCCGTCCCGGTTCGCTTTCCGCTGTGATCCATCCTCCGTGTTCCTCGACGATGTCGTTTGCAACCGACAGACCAAGCCCCGTCGACTCACCGACGGGTTTGGTGGTGAAGAACGGTTCGAACACGCGGGAAAGCACGTCGGGGGCCATCCCCTGACCGTGATCGTGGACGGACACCTCGTAGAACTCCCTGTCGGCGGCGGGGGCGCCGGCGGCGCCGTTGCGGGCAGCGGGCGGCCGTCGAGGCGACGCGGCGCGCAGCGTGACGTCGACGGTGCCGCCCGACTGGCTGGCCTGGATGGCGTTGACCATCAGGTTCGTCAGCGCCTGCTGGATCTGCGTCTGGTCGGCGATCACCGGCACCTCGGCCAGGTCGGACTGCAACCGCAGCATCACGCCGCGCTTGGCGGCCAGCGTCTCGAGCAGCGACGCCACCTGCGCCGCGAGCCGGCGCAGGTCCTGGAGGTCCTTCTCGGGCGGCTGGCGGCGCGCGTAGTCGAGCAGCTGGCGGATGATCTTGGTCATGCGCGTCGACTGGTCGATGATGATGCCGGCGTGCTTGCCGGCGTCGCGGTCATCCTCCGTGATCAGGCGGGCGCGTCCCGCCACGACGTTGAGGGGCGTGCCGAGCTCGTGCGCGACGCTGCTGGCCAGGCGCCCGACGGTGGTCAGGCGCTCGGCGTGGCGCAGCTGATCCAGCGCCGCGAACCGCTGCTCCGTCGAGGCGCGCACCTGCGCGGCCGCCTGCTCCAGGCGGTCGAGCATGCCGTTCAGCTCGCGGGTCAGCTCGCCCAGCTCGTCGCGCTGGTGGGGGACCGAACGCGCGCCCAGATCGCCGGAGGCGACCCGGCGCGCCTGCGTGATCAGCGCGGTGACCGGGCGGCCCACCACCCAGGCGCCGACGAGCAGCGTCACCAGCACCATCGTCGCGCTGAGGGCGAGCACCGTCAGCAGCGTCGCGCGGATCGTGCCGCGCACGTGCGCGCGCAGGTCGGTGGGCGCCTCCGAGAGATCGATGGCGCCGACGACGACGCCCTTGCTGCGCACCGGGCTGAGCGCGTGCAGCCAGCCGGGCGCGTCGCTGCCCTTGTGCCACAGCACCTCCTCGCCGCGGCCGATCTTCTCGCGCTCGGCCGGCGACAGCGGCGACTTCGGGTCGCTGAGGTCGACCCAGCGGACGCGGAAGCGCGCCGCCAGCCCGCGCATCGGCTCGAGCAGCGCGAGCGCACGCGCCTTGCCGCCGTCGTCCCAGGTGCGCCCGACGGTGGTGGCCAGCACGCGCGCCATCGCCAGATCGTCGGAGCGCTGGTCGGCGTCGAAGTCGGCGCTGTCGCGGCGCAGGTCGAGGACGGCGGCGGTCGCGATGACGGCGAGCGCGCCCGGCAGGATGGCCAGCGCGAGCTTGAGGGCTAGCTTCACGCGGCAATCGTAGCGCGATTTTTCACCGCGCCCGAGGCCGCCTACGGCACGCCGTTCAGGCCCTGAATCGTCGAGTTGGAGATGGTGAGGCTCTTGCAGTTGGTGCCGACGGCGGTGCCGGCGTTGGTGACGCTGCCCGACTGGGCCTGCGTCCAGTGCCCGCCGGTGTTGCCGGTCATGGTCGTGTCGGCGATGGAGAGGGTGCCGCCGAAGTCGTTGCTGGTGAAGAACAGGCCGCCGCCGAAGGCGTTGGCGCCGGCGGCGTTGTTCGTGATCGAGTTGCCGCACACGACGAGGTTTACGCTCTCGCCGTCGCTGTAGATGGCGCCGCCGTTGCCGCCCGAGCCGGTCTCGTTCTGGTCGTTGTTGATGGCCGAGCACTTGCTGGGCTCGTTGTTGTTGGCGTCGTGCCCGATCGCCTTGTTGCCGGTGAACAGGCTGTTGTAGATGTTGAGCGGCGATTGCAGGCCACCGACCGCGCCGGCGTTGCTGGCCTGGTTGTTGGTGAACGTGCTGCCCGAGATGAAGACGCCGTTCTTGCTGCCGAGCACGTAGATCGCGCCGCCGCCGGTGTCGGGCCCGAGCGGGGCGCCCTGGTTGTTGGTGAAGATCGAATCGACGACGGTCAGGTTGCCGTCGCGCATGTAGAGCGCGCCGCCCTCGCCGTCGTTGTAGCCCTGCGAGCAGGGGGCCGGCGCGGTCGGGATCGCCTCCGTCGGCGAGGTCTTGCCGTTGATCATGGCGATGTGCTGCAGCGTCAGGCCGTTGTCGTTGGCCCGATAGTTCCCGCTGTAGAAGCGCATGATCTGGACGGCGCCGCCGCCGTCGAGGGTGATCTTGCGGCCGCCGTCGATCACCGTGTTCTTGGTCGACGGAATGTTCAGCGTCGCGGTGACCTTGATCGTCATCGGGTCCGCGCCGCAGTTGAATGTGAAGACGCCGCCGGCCGTGACGGCGGTCTGCAGCGCGGCGAAGGTGCAGCTCGTGGCGGTGCCGGTGCCGATGACGGTCGCATTGGCGGTGCTGGCGGCCTGGGCCTTGGCCGGGAGGCCGCCGCTGCACGAGCCGTTCGGGTTGCCGGCGTTCCAGGTGGTGGCGCCGCCGGTGCCCGTGGTGCCGCCGCGTCCGGCCGCGCCGCCCGCGGAGCCTCCCGCGCCGGCGCTGGAGCCGGCGTTGCCGCCGCGACCGCCGGTCACTGTCGCGCCCGCGGCGCCGCCGCCCTTGCCGCCACCTCCGGTCGTGCCGCCCGTCGCGCTCGCGCCGCCGGACCCGCCGTTGCCACCTTTGGCCGTGGTCCCGATCGATCCGCCTGCGCCGAGGTTCGTGTTGAAGGGATCGCTGTCGGCGCACGCCAATCCGACGACCAGCAGCGACGCGAAGGCGAGCGAAAGGGAGCGGGGGAGGGCTACGGCGGCGACGTCGGCAACGTTGGAGGATCGGCGCATGGGGATCTCCTCGGAGGGGCTCTGGGGCGTATGAACCCCGAGCCCTCCCATCCGGGCCACGCGATCGGCGGTACGTCACGAGCCGCCGACGCGCCGCAACGCGCGGCATGCCGGAACGACGTCAGGGGAGGTGGACGACGACGATGCCCGTCAGCGTGCCGACGCCGGTCAGCTCCATGTCCGCGGTGCCGTCCAGGTTCGCGCGGCCGAGCTGCCCGTTTCCGCCCGTGTAGTACATGCGGCCGCGCGGCTTGTCGATCGCGACGCTGATCGCCTCGCGCACCATCCGGACCAGGATCTGGCGATCCTTGCGGTTGGCGGCGGTGCTGCCCGCCGGGATCTCGATGGGCGCGCGGCTGATGGTGTCGTCGCCGCGATCGGCCCAGTAGATCAGGCCGGCGTCGAGATCGAGCTCGAGATCGATCGACTCGGACAGGCCCGAGAACAGCACCTCGATGTCGCTGCGGTTGGTGGAGCTCTGACCGGCGGGCATCTGGATGTGCGCGCGCCGGAGCGAGCCGACGCCGCCGTTGTCCGGCCCCTTCTGCGTCCAGTAGAACCAGCCGCCCTCTAGGTCGAGCGCCATGCCGACGCACCAGCGCGAAAGATCCGCGCGGTCGGTGTCCGTCGTGCCGGTGGTGACGAGCGTTTCGAGGCCCGACCCGTCGAGGTTCGAGCGCTGGATCTTCATCCCCTCGCGGTCGGACCAGTAGAGCTTGCCGCCCGCCGTGTCGATGCGGAGCTGCTTCGGCGTGTACGTCATCCCCTTCGGGACGATGGTCATGACGTTCTTGCCGTCGAGATCGGAGCGCATCACCGAACCGTCGTTGTCGGCCGGCACGCCCATGTCCGTCCAGAACAGGTGACCGCCCGCCTGATCGATCGCGATGCCGTCGGGCCCCTGGCCCGCGGACGCGACCAGCGTCTTGACCGTCGGGTTCTCGGCGTCGGCCGCGGTCAGCACCTTGCCGCCGACGTCGAGGAAGAAGATCGTGGGCGGACTGGTCGTCGCGCCGCCGCTGCCGGCACTGCCACCACCGCCGCCGCTGCCGCCGCGTCCGGCCTGGCCGCTGCCGCCGCGTCCGGCCTGACCGCCGCCGGCGCCCGCTGCTCCGCCGCCGCGTCCGCCCGCGCCGCCGCTGCCCGCCGTGCCCGCGGCGCCGCCGCCGTTTCCGCCGCTGCTGCCGCCGCGGCCCGCGGCGCCGCCCGTGCCCACCGCGCTCCCGCCGGTGCCGCCGCCACCCGAGCCGACAGTGCCCGCCGCGCCGGTCGTGCCCGCGCCGCCGCCGCTGCCGGCCGATCCGACGTCGCCGGCGTTACCACCGCTGCTGCCGCTGCCCGCGGCCGCATCCGGGTGGGACGCGCCGTCATTGTTCGACGAGCAGGCCGCCCCGATCAGCGCGCCAAAAAAGGCGACGATGACAGCGGCCGCGGCGAGCGCGGCGTGACGATGTCGAGTTCCCCGGAGCATCGCACCGGCCGCCAGTCTAGCACCTCGGGCCGGGACGGCGGCGACAACGCGCAGGGCTGAAACCAGGGCCGGAACGGATTGTGCCGCCGGCGGCGTCACCGCCTCCCCCAGAACCGGAGACGCCGCCGGCGGTACCGTTGCCTCCTCCTCCGGCGTTCACGCCGGCATGGCCTCCTCGCAAAGACTCCGTTTCCGTGCCGCCCGCGCAGCTCCCCAGCAGCACGGTCAGGCACGGGATGGCGAACAGCGAGACTCCGCAACGAGGCATTGAACGGCCGATCATCGAGGTGGAGTTGCAGCTGGAGCTGGATCCGGGTCGGGCTGCGAATGCGTGTGGCTGCGCGCGAACTGCTGAAAGCGTCCGCGCGGATATTCGTTCTGGTAAGCGCGCGCGAGACGCTGCGCGCGCGCGTGGTCGCCGCGCGCGTCGCCGGCCTCGATCGCCAGCACCAGCGCCTCTTCCCGCAGCGCGCCGCGCGGGTGGGCGGTGAGGTATTGCTGGAGCAGCGCGCCCGCGCGCGCCGGATCGTGATCGCGCCGGAGCGCGATCAGCGCGTCGAGCACCTGCGTGCGCTCCTGCGTGCTCGACGCGGCGGCGGCGCGCGCGACGGGCGCGGAGACGCCGACGGCGGCGCGTGCCGGCGCCGGCGTCTGCGCCTTCCTGGCGGGCGGCGTCGGCGGCGGCGGCTCCGGCGCGGGAGCCGCGGCGCTCGCCTCCTCGAGGGCCGGCGGCGCGGCGATCCGGCGCACCACGCGCCGCCGCTCCGTGCGCGGCGCCGCGGGCTGCGCGCGCTCGAAGGCCGGCGCCAGCCAGCGACCGGTGATGACGGCGCCCGCCGTCCCGGCCAGCGACAGGACCGTCACGCCGAGCGCCAGCGCCTTCACGCCCCGCACGCCCAGCCAGGCCGCCGGCTGCGGCGGGACGTCCTTCAGCGAGCTCCAGACCCGGCGCTTGAGATCGCGCATCGCCGTCGTCGCGGGCGTCTCGCGCAGAAGCTCGATGCCGCGCTCCGACACCGGGCCGTTGCCGAGACCGTCGCGGAGCCGGTTCATTCCGCGCGCTCCTGTTGCCGCGCCTCGCGCCGCTGCTGCTCGTTGACCAGCTTCCAGAACGCCTTGCGCGCATGGTGCAGCCGCGTCCAGACCGTGCCGAGCGGGATGTCCTGGACGCGCGCGATCTCCTCGCCCGAATACCCCTCGATCTCGAACAGCACGAAGGCGGTGCGCAGCTTCTCGCTCATGCGCGCCACCAGCGCCTGGAAGATCCGCCGGTTCTCCGCGTCCTCGTAGCTGCGCGCCGGCCCCGCGCTGGTGTTCGGCACCTGCGCGAAGTCGATGTCCTGGCGCCGCAGCACGAGGTTCCTGAACCAGGCGCGCCGGCGGTGATCGCGCACGGTCCGGCGCGAGATCTCGTACAGCCAGCCGGCCAGGTTGCCGCCCCGGAAGCGCGGCAGCTGCCGGCGCACGACCAGAAAGATCTCCTGCGCGAGATCCTCGGTGTCGGCGGACGGCGCGCCCAGCGCGTAGAGCCACTTCACGACGTCGTCGAACCAGCTCTCGTAGATGTCGCGGAACTTCGCCGCCCGATCGCCGGCCGGCCGCGCCACCGTCGCGCCGCCCGGCACCACGGTCAGGCGCGGGCGCTGCTCGCGGGATTCGCTGGTGACGGCGTGGAGGGCCATGAGCCGGCTTCGTCAGGGAATGGGTGCGGCGGACGCAAACCTTCAGCGCGAACCGCGGCGCTGGGGGCGGTTTCGAACGACTCCGGACGTCAGATGCCGCGAGCGAGCCGCACCGGCTCACTATGGCGTCGCTACGTAGTCAGGCCCGAGGCGGGACACGCTGATCGCGGCGTCGTCCAGGTAGATGGAGGCAGGCGTCGGGACGACGTCGTCCGACGACCCGCCCGCGTCCCACTGCACCCAGTCGGTCTCGGCGGTGGCGACGTTCGGGGCGTCCAGGATCAGCACGCCGTCCTGCCAGACGGCGACGTGACCGGTCGCGTCGGCGGCCTTGCGCAGCAGCACCTCGAAGTGCACCCAGGTCGCCAGCGGGACCGGCACCGGGACCGCCTGCTCGACGTTCACCTTCGCCACGTAGCTGTAAAGGTGGGCGGCCAGGAACCCCTCCGGGCGCGGATAGAGGTTGACGTCCCAGATCGCGAACAGGTCGTTGCCGTCGCCGGTGTGGCTGCAACGAAAGTGGCTGAGGCTCAACCAGGATCTGACGGTGACGTCGGCGGGAATGTAGAACCAGGCGCTGTAATACGCTTCGCGTGGGCTCGGTTGGTTCCGATACAGATAGTTGAGCGACGCCATCCCCATCATCGGCGGGGCGACGGTGGCGATCCCGGCGTAACGGCCGCGGCGGGAGAGCTGCGACGTCGCCGCCGGAAACATGGTGACGTTCTCGGTGTACGTGCCGCCGTTGCCGTCGCCGAGCCATTCGGAGAGATCGCCGCGCTCGAAGGTGGCGGTCCACAGCACGCTCGCGCCGCCGTCGCCGATCGTGCCGAGGTCGACGTGGCGATCGCAGGCCGCGGCCGCGAGCGCGGTCAGCGCGAGGGCGGCGAGCAGCGGAGTCGAGCGCGCGCGCGGCATGGCCTGCGCGCGAGCCTACAACGCGCGGGGCGCCGGTGAACGTGATCTCGCTGGCGCTGCTGCTGGCGGCGCTGGTGCCGCCCGCCGGCGCGGCGCCGGCCGGCGAGCGCGCGCCGCGCGGCGGGCTGGTGGTCGAGACCGTCGGTCGGTGCCCGGCGCGCGACGCGGTGCTCGCCGCGCTGCGCCCGGTGTTCGGCGACGAGGCGCTGCGCGCGACCCCGGGCGTGTCGCGCGTGTCCGATCTGGGCGACCGCTTCGAGGTGGTCGCGCGCGGGCAGAGCCGGCAGTACGCGGACGCCGCGCGCGACTGCGCCGAGCGCGCCCGGGTCGCGGCGGTGTTCATCACGCTGGCGGTCAAGCCGCCGATGTTCGCGGTGCGCGCCGAGGCCGGCCCGCCCGGCCTGGTCGAGGCGCGGGAGCCGGGCGGCTCCGCGGCGTCGCCGGTCGTCTGGGCCCGCTTCGGGGCGGGCGCCCGCGTCGACGGCGGCTCCGGCGGCGGGCCGACGGCCGTCACCTCGGGCGTCGAGCTGCACGGCGCGCTCGGCCGCGGGTCGCTGGGCGTGGTCGCGAGCGCCGGTATCCTGGCGCCCATCGAGAGCCGCCTGTCGTCGGTGGTTGTCCGCCAGCAGCGGTTCCCCTGCGCCGTCGCCGTCGTCGGGCGGCGCGCGCTGGGACAGCTCGAGGGCGCGGCGTCCGCCGGCGTGGCGCTGGTGCCGTTCACGCTGCGCGCGCAGGGGCTGGCGTCGCCGCGGCCGGCCACGCGCGTCGACGCCGGGGCGCGGCTGGCGTTCCAGCTGCGGCTGCTGCGCGCGAGCTGGCTGTCGCCGTTCGCCGAGATCCACGCCGAATACTTTCCGCGTTCGTACGCCGTCGACGTCGATCCGGTCGGTAACGTCGGCGCAACGGGACGCTTGTGGTTGGGCGCGGCGCTGGGCGTGTCGTTCCACGCCCGCCCCTGACGGCGGGACGGCGCCACGCTGGACGCCGGATGCGTTAGGCTGCCCCGGTGGCGGTCGTCGGCCGGAAGCTGTTGCTGGTGGTCTCGCTGGCGACGCTGGCGCTGGCGGTGAACCACTTCCTGTTCCACTGGGTGCTGTTCACGGACGCGCAGCTTCACCGCTGGCTGTTCAATGTCTGAGGTGCGCGTGGCCCCGCCGATCGCCCCGGGCAGCTACCCGTACGCGTGGCTGTTCTTCGCCGTCTGGGTGGCGGTCCTGCTCCTGCAGATCGTGGCGCTGGCGATCGCGTTCGGGCGCCGTCGCCGCGCGCGGGCCGGCGCGCGGCCATCGTTGAAGCTGCAGGTCGCCGCGGGCGTCGCGCTGCTGGTGCTGTTCGCGGTCGGGGCGGCCGCCGTCCACGCGGCCCGCAACATCAGCATGGAGGCGTTCGCGCTGCGGCGGGCCCCCTGGGACGCCGGCTTCGGCATCGTGGCGCAGGTGAACGCGTTCCCGGCCGTCACCGGGCGCTGCCTGATCGCCGCGCTGCTCTGGATCCCGGGCCTGTGGCTGACGATGGACGCGCGCTGCCGGGCGGGCGTGGGGCGGAGACTTCCGCTCGCGGCGATCGCGTGGCTCGGGCTGTTGCCCGCGGTCGCCGGCGTCTGGCGGTGGTCCGCGACGCTGGCCGACGCCTTCCGCGCTTCGATCAACGTCCCGTTTGCGGAGCACCACGCGATCCTCGAACGGGGCGCGGCGCTCGCCCGGACGCGCCTGGAACACTTCGCGCGCGCCGCGAGCTGGGCGATCGTCGCGCTCGCCGTCGTCGCGGCGATCGCGATCGTCGCGGGCTACGCGCGGCGGCGCGCGCCCGCCAGACCCGTCGCCGCCGGCTCGCCACGCATGGCGCTGCTCGCCTCCGGGATCGCGTTCGCGCTCGCCGGCGTGCTCTTCGTGGTCGCGCGCCCGATGCGCGCCGAGAACCGGCTCCCGTGGCTGCCGGCCCAGCAGGACGACTACCGGTGGTTCGACACCACGACACCCGAGCTGGTCGGGGCGGACGCGATCACGGGCGGGCCGCTGGTCCACGTCTGGCCGATCGCCGGCGACGCGGCGGGCGCCGTCTTCGAGCTGGACGGTCACGAGGTGGCGGCGGATTCGCTGGTCGACCGGCTGTGGCGGACGCGCCAGGAGTTCGCGCAGCGGCACCCCGGCGAGGAGTTCGACGGCGTCGTGGTGGCGGTGGTGAACCGCGCGGCCCCTTACCGCGCCGTCGTATCGATGTTGCGCGCCGCGCACGACGCAGGCTACGCGCATCCGCTGTTCGCGTTCACCCGCTACGAGTTCGCCGATAGGCCCCTGTTCGGACGGCTGCGCCGCCCGCGCGCCAGCGCCACCCGCGCCACGCTGATCGACGCCACGGACGTGATGTTCGCCGACAGCCCGCTCGGCGGCGAGACCGGGACGCTCGTGCCGCTCGCCGACTTCGCGTCCTACGACGCGCTCGCCGGCCGGCTCGTCGAGCTGCGGCGGGTCGGAGAGCCGGTCGTGCTCGATCTCGCGCACCTGAGGTGAATCAACCGGGCGCGGGCGCTTCGTAGCTGAGCTGCACGAGCCCGCTCGGGAACGCCTGGCTGGCGGCGAGGCGGAGCGTGCGCGGCGGGAACGAATCGTCGAACAGCGGGACACCGCCGCCCAGCACGATCGGGACGATCGACAGCGTCAGGTCGTCGATCAGGCTCTCGCGGAGGAACAGCCGGATGACGGCGCCGCCGTCGACGTAGATCCGGCGCACGCCCTCCGCGTGCAGCGCGGCGAGCAGCGGCGCGGGCGGGCCGGCGTGGAAGCGCTCGCCGTGGCGCGCGGCCGGCGGCGCGTGCGTCAGCACCACGCACTGCTTGCCGGCGTACGGCCAGACCGGGAATCCGAGCGCGGTGTCGTAGGTGCGCCGGCCCAGGATCAGCGCGTCGACGGACGCGAAGAAACGCGCGTAGCCGTAATCCTCGCCGGGCCGTTCGACCATCGACAGCCAGTCGAGGCCGCCGTCCGCGCGCGCGATGAAGCCGTCGAGGCTGGTGGCGATGAACACGGAGCAGCGCGGGCGCATGGCCCCTCTTACCGCGATCCGCGTTCAGGCGGCGCGGCGCGACCGGCGCGCGCGCCAGGTGAGCGCCAGCGCGCCGAGCGACGCCAGGGCCCAGCAACTCCGGTGCCGTCGGCGCGGGCGCGCGGCGTGACGTTTTTCCGCCCCTGCGCCCCTATGCTTCTACGATTCCCGGAAGGTGCTCATCGATTTTCGGTTTTACGGACCTTTGAAGGACCGTTTGCAGCTCTTGCACACTCATCAGTAGTGGAGGCACACTGAGGGACCGAGCTTTCACGGCACGGCGTCCGTGATGTAGGTGCTTGTAGCTATTTGGCTTTTGGTGGGAGGCGCCCCGGATTTCCCGATTCCAGCCACGCCGCTTGGAGGGTGCGAACATCATGAAACCGCGAATACTCGCCGCGATCTGCTGCGCGACCCTCCTCGGGGGCGTCGGCTGCAATGGCGGCATCAGCGGCCACGGTTCGCCCGGCGGCGGGGGCATCGGCGTCACCGGCACCGCGGGCAACGGCGGTTCGAACCAGCCGCCCGATCCGAACGCGGCGGGTCCGATGCAGCTGCGGCGCCTCACCTCGCGCGAGTACCTGGCCACCGTGCGCGATCTGATCGGTGACACGTCGCTGGGGCTCGACGACGTGCCGAGTGAATCGGACGATCTCTCGAACAACGCCTTCCCGTTCCGCCAGCCGACGGCGATCGGCACCCTCGACGCGACCAACCTGCAGGTCGCGGCCGAGGCGCTGGCGAAGAACATGTTGACCAAGCTGTCGACGATCCTGCCCTGCACGCCCAGCGCATCCACCGAAGCCGACTGCGCGAACATGTTCATCAGCACCTTCGGCCCGAAGGCCTACCGGCGTCCGCTGTCGACGACGGAGATCAGCACGCTGACGGCCCTCTACAACACGGCGCGCACGACGCTGGCGCTCGACTTCAACAACGCCATCGACGTGCTGCTCGAGGCGATGCTGCAGGCGCCGGGCTTCCTCTACCACTGGGAGATGGACCCCGGGCCGGCGATCAAGGACGGCGCGGTCGTTCAGCTCGGGAACTACCAGATCGCGAACCGCCTGTCGTACTTCCTGTGGGGGACGATGCCCGACACGGCGCTGTTCTCGGCGGCGGCGAGCGGCGGCCTGATGACGGCCGACGGCGTGCAGACGCAGGTGACGCGCATGCTGGCCGATTCGAAGGCGCAGGCGTTCGTGGCCGACTTCATCGACGACTGGCTGGACGTCAACGTCATCGCGTCGCGGCCCAAGGATCCGACGCTGTACGCGATGTGGAACCAGGACCTCGCCACGGCGATGGAGACCGAGTTCCGCAGCTTCGGCACGACGGCGGTCCTCGGCAGCGGTCTGTTCAGCGACCTGATGACCGGGACGCAGTCGTCGGCCAACCAGGCGCTGGCGACGGTCTACGGCGTCAGCGGCATCACCGGCACGACGGCCAAGCCGGTGACGTTCGACGCCACCCAGCGGGCCGGCATCCTGACGCTGGCCGGGTTCCTGTCGGTGACGGGGGCGACCAACGGATCGTCGCCGGTCCGGCGCGGGCACGCGATCTACACGCGGCTGCTGTGCGGCGTGGTGCCCGATCCGCCCGCCAACGTGCCGCCGCCGCAGCCACCCACGCCGGGGCTGACGACGCGCCAGCGCTTCGAGATGCACGACCAGAACGCCTGCACCGGCGCCTGCCACAGCACGATGGATCCGATCGGCTTCGGCTTCGAGCACTACGACGGCATCGGCCAGTGGCGGACGATGGACCAGAACCTGCCGGTCGACGCGAGCGGCTCGATCCTGCTGGACGGCCAGATGCAGTCGTTCCAGGACGCCGTCGGCCTGGCCAACCTGCTGGCGGCGAGCCCGGAGGCGCAGGGCTGCTTCGCCCGGCAGCTGGCGCGCTACGCCCTCAACCGCTGGGACACGGCGGCCGACGCGGCGTCGATCCAGTCGGCGGCGACGACGTTCCAGGCGAGCGGCAACATGCGCGACGCGATCATGGGCGTGGCCACGTCGAGGACCTTCCGCTTCCGTGCCCCCGCGGCGGGGGAGGTGCTGCCGTGAGCGTGCTGATCAAGACCTCCGTCACCCAGGCCAAGTATTCGCGGCGGGCGATCCTGAAGCGGCTCGGCATCGGCGCCGGGTTCCTGCCCCTGCTGTCGACCGAGCGCGCCCGCGCCGCCGCGCCGAACGGCTACCCGACCCGCTTCATCAGCATCACCTGGACGGACGGCATCTGCCCGCCCAGCTTCTACATCGGCACCAGCACGCCGGCGGGCGCGCTGCCGGCCCAGCTGCCGACCATCCTGTCGCCGCTGCAGAACTGGAGCTCGAAGCTGACCCTGTTCCGGCACGCCACCAAGGCGCAGAGCCCGTTCGACATCAACGTCATGATGGACGTCGGCGCGAAGTACGGCGGCCACTTCACCTACCCGGCCATGCTGACCGGCGGCGTCAGCTCGCCCAACGGCACCGACGAGGTGCCGACCATCAACGCCGACTACCCGTCGATCGATCAGATCTACGCGGACAACCTGCTGACGCAGGGGGTGGCGAACGCCGGCCTGAACGTCGGCTGCCGTCCGTACAAGAGCTACACCAGCTTCCGGTCGGCGGCGACGCCCAACACGCAGCAGAACGATCCGTACAAGCTGTTCACCAGCCTGTTCGGCGGCACCGGCATGCAGCCCGCCGACATGAGCGCGCTGCTCGCGCGGCGCAAGAGCGTGCTCGACTTCGTGGGCGGCGAGCTGACCGGCTTCGCGAAGAACCTGGGCAGCGACGACAAGAACGCCGTGATGACCCACCTCGCGTCGGTGAAGTCGCTGGAGGATCAGCTGAAGCCGCCGACCACCGGGACGCCCGCCACCTGCGCGGCGCCCGACATCACGCCGACGGGGCTGAACTTCAACACCATCACCAACTACCCGAACCACGTGAAGTTCATGGCCGACCTGGTCGCGGCGGCGGTGATCTGCGGCAAGTCGCGCGCCGTCACGATGGACCTGATCGACAACGGCGGCGGCAACAGCCTGACGTTCCCGTGGCTGAACATCGCCAGCCCCGACTTCCACGCCATCGCCCACCAGGGGTCGGCGAACTACGCGCAGAAGGCTGTGATCGACAACTGGTTTTATCAGGCGGCGGTCGCCGAGGTGGTCGGCAAGCTGGCGGCGGCCAGCGAGGGGAGCAGCACCGTCCTCGACAACACGGTGATCCTGGTGTGCAACGACATGAGCGAGGGCGCGGCCCACTACGTCGGCCAGATCCCGTTCGTGATGATCGGGAGCGGCGGCGGCTTCTTCAAGACCGGGCGGCTGGTGACGTTCCCGAACCAGGTGCCGAACAACCAGCTGCTGACGTCGATCCTGCACGCGCTCGGGATGACGTCGGTGACCGGCGTGGGCGACCCGAAGTACCCGGGCCACATCGATGGCGCATTAACTGCCTAGGCGAAGCGAGCGTGACGCGTTGTCGGTGCCGCGGTCGCTCAAGCCGCTCTCGTTCGTCGCGGTGGCGGCGCTCGGGGGCGGCTGCGGTGGCAGCGGTGGGATGCCGGCGCCCGGTCCCGCATCGATGATGGGGCGGCTTTCGGCCGGGGCGGGGCACACCTGCGCGGTCGAGCGCGGCGGCGCGGTCGCGTGCTGGGGCTCGAACCCCGACGGCCAGCTGGGCGACGGCAGCGAGACCGATTCGGCGACGCCGATCCAGGTGCCGGGGCTGGCGGGCGTGCGCGCCGTCGCCGCCGGCAGCTACCACACCTGCGCGCGGGCGGCGGGCGGGTCGGTGTTCTGCTGGGGTTGGAACGTGGGCGGCCAGATCGGCGACGGGATGATCGCCAACCGGCTGGCGCCCTTCGAGCTCCCCGCCCTGGCGTCGTCGGCGCTGGCGATGGGCAGCTACCACAGCTGCGCGCTGATCGGCGACGGCAGCGAGCGCTGCTGGGGACAGAACGACTACGGCCAGCTCGGCAACGGGTCGACGCTGAACAGCGGCGCGCCGGTCGGCGTCTTCTCGCTGCCGCCGTCGACCGCGATCGCGGCCGGCGGCCGCCACAGCTGCGCGCGGCTCGCCGACGGGACGGCGCAGTGCTGGGGCGGCAACGACACCGGCGAGCTCGGCGACGGCACGACGACGGCGCATTCGTTCCCCGAGCCGGTCACCGGCGTGGCGGACGCGGTGGCGGTCGCGGCCGGGTTCAACCACAGCTGCGCGCTGCGGGCGGGCGGTGGCGTGCTGTGCTGGGGCGCGAACGGCTACGGCCAGCTGGGCGACGGGACGACGACCGACAGCGCGACGCCGGTCGCGGTGATCGGCGTCGATTCGGCCGTCGCGATCGCCAGCGGCTACAACCACT
>DATBHU010000267.1:0-7386 GCA_036557265.1 Polyangia bacterium | reverse complement strand
CATGGTGGCCAGCTCGTCGTCGAAGTAGCTGGGCAGCACGCCCCACGGGTTGGGATCGCTCTGGTCGGTGACGAACACCCAGCCCGCGCCGTTCGCGACCGCGCGCGACAGCGCGGCGCTGACGTCGGACGCCGGTACGTTGTTGACGAAGTGGCAGAACCGCTGGGGCGAGTTGGCCGGCATCCACGACGGCGGCGTGTAGTCGGTCTGGTACTCGCCCCAGTTGCGCGCGAACTGCACCATCAGGTCGAAGAAATAGATGTAGGTCGGGCAGAAGCGCGTCCCGACCGCCAGGTAGGCGCTCGAGTCGCGGGTGTGCACCGCGTCCGCCATGCGGTGGTACATCGCCTCCATCGACGTGCAGTCGCTGTCCATCGGCCCCTCGGCGAAGTAGATCCCCGACGGCGCGTAGAGGTCGTAGTACTTGTTGATGTCGGCGATGACGTCTGCCTCCGGCCGCGCGCCGTAGCTGGTGCCGACGTAGCCGAGCACGATGATCCCCGCCGCCTGCGCCTGCGCGAGCGCCTGCGTGTAGAGCGGATCGGTCGCGGTCCCCGGGCCGCTGTTGGGGTTGAACACGATCATGCCGACGGCGGGCGCGCCGGCGATCAGCCGTTGCCACTCGGGTCCGGGCTCGAAGTACGCGGGCACCGCCATCCGCACCGTCCCCGGGCGCGGCCGCGCGCCGTCGACGCTGACGTCGAACGGGTGCGCGTCGACGTTCCCCGTCGTGCCGCCGCCGCCGATGCCGCCGTCGGCCTGCTGGTTGTTGCTCGAGCAGGACGCGACCGCCGCCACCACCCCCAGAGAGACACCGAAAAACGTCGCGATCCGCACCGGTCTATCCACGTCGCCACCTCACCGCCGCGCCACCTCGGCCCTGGCCTGAAACAGCGTAAGCATCGGCGGGGAGGCGCGGGAGATCGATTCACCCCCGGCGATCGAGCCGTAGATTCGATGCGCGCCATGGCGACGGTCGACTCGCGCTTGCTGCAGGCCAACGAACGGACGCTGCTGGCGTGGGTGCGGACCAGCATCGCGCTGATGACGTTCGGCTTCGTCATCGCGCGCATCGGCGTCTGGCTGCGCGCGCTCGGGGCGAACGCGGAGCTGCTGATGCGCCACGAGTTCGGGACCGCCTGGATCGGCGGCGTGTTCGTCGCGATGGGGGTGATCGGCAACGCCCTCGCCGTGCGCCGCTTCGCCGCCAGCCGCCGGGCGATCCGGCACCAGCAGGAGATCCCGGACGACCCGCTGCCGGTCGTGTTCGCGGTCCTGGTCAGCGCGCTCGGGGCGATCATCGGCGGTTACCTGCTGGTGCACCTGCTGTGACTTTTGCCGCCGTGACGTTTTCGTGATGGTTTCGGGCGCCGGCCGACATCTAGACGGAGCCAATGGCGACGCTCCGTCTCCGGGTCACATGGCCGACAGCTGCGACGTTCGCCGCGGCGCTTCTGGGGATTGCGCTGGCGGGCGGCTGCGGCGGCGACGGGGAGACGACGACCGGGACCGGCGGCGCCGGCGCCGCGGGTGACGCGGCCGGGACCGGCGGCACGGGTGGCGCGAGCGCGGGCGGCAAAGGCGGCAACGCTGGAACGAACGCCGACGCGGGCATGCCGGCCGGCGCGGGCGGCGGCCCAGGCCCGGGAACGGCCGGCACCGCGGCGGGGTCCGGCGGCGCGGGCGGGAGCGGCGGAACGGCCGGCAACGGCGGCGGAACGGCTGGCGCAGGCGGGGGCGCGGGAGGTGGGGCTTCCGGCGGGGCCGGGCGCGGCGGATCGGGCGGCGGCGCGGGTCGGGGCGGCGCAGGCGGCGGCGCGGGCGCGGCCGGAAATGGAAACGGCGGCCGCGGGGGCGCGAGCGGCGGCGCGGGCGCGGGCGGACGCGGCGGGGCCGCGGCCGGTGCCGGCGGGCGCGGCGGCGCGGGCGGCGCGGGCGGCGCGCTGCCCCAGATCACGGTCTGGCTGGCGGGCGACTCCACCGTCGCGGACGGCAGCGCGCCCTGCCCGATCGGCTGGGGCGCGAGCTTCCAGGCGCAGTTCGGCAGCCGCGCGACCGTCGTCAACGACGCGATCGCCGGGCGCAGCGTCCGCACCTGGCTCTACAGCGTCGAGAGCACGATGGACAGCACCGGCGAATGCGTCCTCGACAAGAACGCCGACGGCACGCTGGTGCTGCAGGCGCGCTGGCAAGCCATGTTGAACGCGACGAGCGGGATGAAGACGGGCGACTTCCTGCTGATCCAGTTCGGCATCAACGACAGCGATTCGACCTGCCCGCGGCACGTCGGCATCGACGCCTTCAAGGCGTCGTACGGGATGATGGCGCAGGCCGCGACGGATCGCGGCGCGCACCCGATCTTCATCACGCCGACCAGCTCCATCTCCTGCAGCGGCAACAACGCGGTCGCGACGCGCGGCGCGTTCGTGCCGGCGACCAAGGACGCCGGCACGCAGTATGGCGTCCCGGTCCTCGATCTCAACGCGGCCACGGTCGCGCTCTACAACCAGATGAAGTTCTGTCCCGTGCCGGGCGGCGACGTCAGCGCGTCGACCACCGGCGCGGTCGGCGATTTCTTCTGCGACGACCACACGCACTTCTCGGCGACCGGCGCGCCGCAGGTGGCCGCGCTGGTCGCGCAGGCGATCCGCAGCCAGGGATTGCCGCTCGCCGGCTATCTGAAGTGACGGCGGCGCCGGCTGCAACGACCGCGCCCGGCATGCCTGCTTCGTAACCGGACGTCACCGATCGGGGACGGCGGCGGCGCGCCGCCTGCGCGCAAACCCGGAATCGATGCCGGTCGGCCTCGGCGCCCGCGCGCGCTCCGCGCGGCACGCGGGTTGCTGCTCGAATCGTGTTGCCATGAGGGGGACGGCGACGGGCGGCGTGGATCACGGAGCGGGTTCGTCACGGGCGCGACGAGGCCGCCTCTGGTTGGGCTCGGCGCTCGCCCTGGCGGCGCTCGCCGCGGCGTGCGGCGGATCGTCGGGCCCGATGAAGGAGCTGCGGCCCGGGCAGCCGGGCACCGCGGGCGCCGGGGCGACCGACAGCGGCACCGCCGGCAGCGGCGGCACGGCCGGCGCGACCGGCACGGCCGGCGCGACCGGCACCGCGGGCGCCGCCGGCTCGCTGGCGTGCTCCGACCTGTTCACGCCGACGCTGCAGACGTTCTCGATCGACATCAGCGCCTCCGACTGGGCGGCGATCCAGTCGGAGTTCCTGACCGCCGGCGCGCTGATGGACAACGCCTTCGTGCAGTACCAGCCGGTCCTCTACCCGATCGTCTTTCACTACGGCTCCGAGACGGTGAGCGACGCCTTCATTCACCTGCGCGGCGATTCGTCGTGGCGCGAGGCGGCCGAATTCGACGGCGCGGCCGGCAAGATGCAGTTCGGGATCGTCTTCGACCAGACCAACCCGAACGGCAGCTTTCACGGCATCAGCAAGCTGAAGTTCGACATGCCGCGCACCGATCCGACGTTCCTGCGCGATCGGCTCTCGTACAGCTGGCTGCGTTCGATCGGGCGTCCTGGGGTCTGCACGACCAGCGGGCAGCTGATGGTCAACGGCAGCCTGTACGGGCTCTACGTCGCCGAAGACCATTTCGGCAAGCGGCTGCTCTCGCAGTTCTTCCCCGGCAACGCCGACGGCGATCTGCTGGACGGCGGCTGGACCGCGGTCACCAACCAGCTCAACCCGAACACCGCCCGCCAGAAGCAGTTCTGGGCGGCGACGACGCCCGCCGCGATGCGCGCGATCATCGACGTCCCCAATTCGTTTTTGTCCTGGGCCGCCGAGATGATGCTCGACGACGCCGACGGCTACTGGGGCGGCGACCACAACTTCTACATCTACGACCAGGGCGCGGCGGGCTACCTGTTCCTGTCGCACGATCTCGACTCGACCCTCGACTACCTCGGGCGCTTCGACAGCGATCCGATCACCTGGTGGTCGGTGCGCGAGGACTGGACGCTGCCGATCCCGCAGCACTACCTGATCATGCTCGGCGACGACGGCGACGGCGGGTTGAAGAGCGAGTATGTCGAGGCGGTGCGGGCGATGGTCAAGCAGTACGACGGGGCCAAGCTGCAATCGTGGATCGACGACTGGTCGGCCCAGATCCGCGACGCGGTGGCCGCCGATCCGCACAAGCCGACCGACATGACGATGCAGGACTTCGACGACGCGATCGCGCTCGCGCGCCGCGGCTTCACCGACCGCGCCGACTACGTCAACAGCTGGCTCGCCTGTCACGACAGCGGCAGCGGCGCCGATCAGGACGGCGACGGCGTCATCTGGTGCAACGACTGCCGCGACGACATGGCGTCGGTCCATCCGGGCGCCGCCGAGGTTTGCGGCAACCTGATCGACGACAACTGCAACGGCGTCGTCGACGAGGGCTGTCCGTAGCGCGCCTGTCATTTTTCGCCTCGATGACGTACAAGGCGTGGTGATGCGCCATCCGGGTCGTCACCTCGCCGCCGCGGCGGCGTTGATCGCGCTCGGCGCGCTGGCGAGCGGCGCGGGCGCGGCGCCCGCCGGCGCCCGCGAGAAGGAGCTGCTGCTGTTCGAGGCGGCCTCGCTGAAGGACGCGTTCGCGAAGCTGGCCCGGCGCTTCGAGCAGGACAACGCGGGCGTCAAGGTGATCCCGAACGCCGCGGGCAGCCAGGAGCTGCGCGCGCAGATCGAGCACGGCGCCGCCGCGGACGTGATGGCGTCGGCCGATCGCAAGCACATGGACGCGCTCGCCGCCCAGGGCCTGGTGGCGTCGCCGTCGGTGTTCACCTGCAACGAGCCCGTGGTGGTGGTGCGCGCCGGGCTCGCCTCGACGATCAAGACGTTCGCCGACCTGCCGCGCGCGGAGCGGATCGTGATCGGCACGCCCGAGGTCCCGATCGGCGCCTACACGCTGCAGATCCTGCGCAAGGCGGCCGCCAAGCTGGGGCCGGACTTTCCGGCGCGCGTCCAGGCCAAGGTCGCCTCGCGCGAGCTGAACGTGCGCCAGGTGCTGGCCAAGGTGGCGCTCGGCGAGGCGGACGCCGGCGTCGTCTATCGGAGCGACGCCGCCGCGGCCGCCGCCGGCAAGGTGACGGTGGTCGCGATCCCGCCCCAGATGAACGTGGTGGCCGAGTATCCGATCGCGGCGCTGAAGGCGGCGCCCCACCCGGAGCTGGCGCGCCGCTTCGTCGAGCTGGTGAAGTCGCCCGCCGGGGCGGCCGCGCTGCGCGAGGCGGGCTTCGCCGCGTGTCCGAGCCGGTGAACGGCCCGCCGCCCGCGCGGGACTGGCGCGCGCGCAGCCGGCTCGATCGCCTGGTGGCCGTCGCCTGGCCGGCCGCCGTCGGCGTGCTGTCGGGCCTGCTGCTGCTGCTCGTGCTGCTGCCGATCGCGGGCCTGCTGTTCACCTCGCCGATCGGGAAGCTGCTGCGCGGCCTCGGCGATCCGCTGGTCGGCCCGGCCATCCGGCTGACGCTGGCGACCACCGCGGCCAGCCTGACGCTGATCGTCGCCTGCGGCACCCCGCTCGCCTGGGCGATCGCGCGCCGGCGCGGCGGCCTCTGGCGCGTCCTGGAGACGGTGATCGAGCTGCCGGTCGTGCTGCCGCCCGCCGTGGCCGGGGTGGCGCTGCTGCTGGCGTTCGGGCGCCGCGGCCTGCTCGGCCCCGGGCTGGCGCTGGCCGGGATCGGCCTGCCGTTCTCCAGCGCGGCGGTGGTGCTGGCGCAGTCGTTCGTGGCGGCGCCGTTCTTCGTGCAGGCCGCCATCGGCGCCTTCCGGCGCCTGGACGCCGACCAGGTGCTGGTGGCGCGCACGCTGGGCGCGTCGTGGCCGCGCGTCTTCTTCACGGTCGCGGTGCCGCTGTCGTGGCCCGCGCTGGCGGGCGGCGCGGCGCTCAGCTGGGCGCGCGCGCTGGGCGAGTTCGGCGCCACCCTGATGTTCGCGGGCAACCAGGTGGGGCGCACGCAGACGCTGCCGCTGGCGATCTACACGGCGCTGGAGTCGGATCTGCAGACCGCGCAGAGCCTGTCCATCATCCTGGTCGCGGTCGCGTTCGCGCTGCTGATGGCGATCCGCGCGGGGGCCCGGCGATGAGCGCGCTCGAGGTCGACGTTCACGGCGCCGCCGGGCCGATGGCCATCCACGTCGCGTTCCGCGCCGCCGAGGCGCCGCTGCTGATCGTCGGGCCGAACGGCGCGGGCAAGACCAGCGCGCTGATGATGATCCTGGGCGCGCTGGCGCCGGACCGCGGGCGGGTCGCGCTCGACGGCGCGGCGGTCTACGACGACGCGCGCGGCGTCGACGTCCCGGTCGAACGGCGGCGCATCGGCTTCCTGCCCCAGCGCTACGCGCTGTTCCCGCACCTCGACGTGCTCGACAACGTGGCCTACGGCATCCGCGCACCGTCGCGCGCCGAACGCCGGCGCCGGGCCCTGGACGCGCTCGCCGACCTGGACGCCGCCGCGCTGGCCGGCCGCCGCCCCCGCCAGCTGTCGGGCGGCGAGATGCAGCGGGTCGCGCTGGCGCGCGCGCTCGCCGGCCGCCCGCGGGCGCTGCTGCTGGACGAGCCGCTCGCCGCGCTCGACGTCTCCGTCCGCCGCGACGTGCGCCGCTTCCTCGCCGATCGCCTGCGCGCGCTGGCGATGCCCACGGTGCTGGTGACGCACGACCTCGATGACGTCGAGGCGCTGGACGGCGAGATCGTCGTGATCGAGGCGGGCGCGATCGTCCAGGCAGGCCGCCTCGCCGACCTCGCCGCGCGCCCCGCCACCGAGTTCGTCCGCCGCTTCGTGGGCGGCCGCGGCCCGTGACTCCTTTCCCGTCCCCCGCCGCGGCCAGCGCAACATCCGCGCATTCAAGTTGGGCGCGGCCGCTCAGCGCAACATCCGCGCATTCAAGTTGGGCGCGGCCGCTCAGCGCAACATCCGCGCAATTCAAGTTGGGCGCGGTCGCGGCGCCGTTGCGGGGTGCTCCTCGACCCGCAGCGGTCCCCCCGCGCGTCTCCAACCGACGCGCGCCATCCACGTCGTCGGCGGCGCCGTCGCCTGCGGCGCGCCGGTGTCGGCGGGCGCGCGCTGCCACCCCGAAAAATGCGGCCCCGAGCTGCACGGGTCGACGCACGCGGGCGCGCGCAGGTGCTTGCGGAAGTTGAGGAGCACGTAGACCATGCTGTTCCGCATCTGGCGCGGTGTCCTCAGTGCGCGGGCGTGGTAGCGATCGCCGACGACCTGGCCCTTGCGCCCGAGCGCGCGATTGACCGCGAGCGCCAACCGGATGGCCAGCCCGTGCATGCCCCCGCGCGCGCGGCGCGCCTCGTCCCCCTCGACGATGAAGTGGCCGTGGTCCTGCTGGATCGAGAAGTGGATCACCCGGAACCGGTCGACCGATGCTCGA
>DATBHU010000266.1:0-20570 GCA_036557265.1 Polyangia bacterium | reverse complement strand
CTGCCGGGCCTGTCCCAGCCCCTCCACGCCGTAATCGACGACATCGCCCGCCTTCAGATAGAGGGGCGGTTTGTGGCCGAGGCCCACCCCGGCGGGCGTGCCGGTGCTGATCACGTCGCCCGGCAGCAGCGTCATGAAGCGCGAGACGTAGCTGACCAGCGTCGGAACGTCGAAGATCATGTCGGCGGTCGTGCCGTCCTGCTTGGTCTCGCCGTTCACCTTCAGCCACAGGCGCGCGGACTGGTAGCCCGGGAGCTCGTCGGGGGTCGCGACGAACGGCCCGAGCGGCGCGAAGCCGTCGTAGCTCTTTCCCTTCGTCCACTGCCCGTGGCGTTCCAGCTGGAAGCCGCGCTCGGAGACGTCGTTGTGCAGCACGAAGCCGGCGACGTGCGACATCGCGTCCTCGACCGCGACGTGCTTGGCGCGCGCGCCGATCACCAGCGCCAGCTCGACCTCCCAGTCGGTCTTCTCGCTGCCGATGGGCAGGCGCAGATCGTCCTCGGGGCCGGCCAGCGCGCTGGTCGCCTTGAGGAAGATGATCGGCTCGCCCGGCAGGGCGGCGCCGCTCTCGCGCGCGTGATCGCGGTAGTTGAGGCCGATGCAGATCAGCTTCGACGGCCGCGCCACCGCGGGCGCCAGCCGGGTCCCGGCGGGCACGCGCGGCGCCTTCGGCGCGTCGCCCGCCACCCAGCGGCCCAGCCGGGCCAGCCCGTCGGCCTGGCCGAAGAACGCTTCATTCCAATCGCTGCCGAAGCCCGAGGCATCGACACGCGCCCCGTCGGACAGCAGCACGCCGGGCCGCTCCTCGCCCGGCGCGCCGAAACGAAACAGCTTCACGTGGGTGCTCCTTCGTCGATCACCACCAGGAGATCGCCCGCCTCCACGCTCTCGCCCGCGCCCGCCACGATCTCGCGTACATGCCCGTCGAGGGGCGCCTTGATGACGGTCTCGAGCTTCATCGCCTCGGTCACCAGCAGCTTCTGCCCGGCCTTGACGTGCTCGCCGACCTTGGTGACGAGGTCGATCACGCGGCCCGGCATGGGCGCGCCGATCTCGCCCGGCTTGTCGGCGGCGGCGCGCCGGCGCTTCGGCCCCGACACCTTGGCGGCGTCGTCGGCGACGCGCAGCTGGCGCGACTGGCCGTTGATCTCGAAGGTCAGCACGCGCGCGCCGTCGGGCTCGACGTCGCCGATCGACAGCAGCTTCACGATCAGCGTCTTGCCCGGCTCGATGTCGATCCAGGCCTCCTCGCCGACGCGCAGGCCGTAGAAGAACGTCGGCGTCGGCAGCACCGAGGTGTCGCCGTGCAGCGCGCGATGCTCCATGTACTCGCGCATCACCTTCGGATAGAGCGCGTACGACACCACATCGCGCCGCGCGACCTCGACGCCCGCCAGCTGCTCCATCTCGCGCTTGGCGGCGGCCCAGTCGTAGGGCGGCATGCTGGCGCCCGGACGCCCGGTGATGACCGGCGCGCCCTTGAGGATCTTCGTGCGCAGCGGCTCGGGGAAGCCGCCCGGCGGCTGGCCGAGCGAGCCGCGCATGTAGTCGATCACCGACTCGGGGAAGGTCAGCTCCGCCGCGCGCGCCTGCACCGCCGCCGCGTCGAGCCCCTGCTTCACCATCCAGATCGCCATGTCGCCGACCACCTTCGACGACGGCGTCACCTTGGGGATGTCGCCGAACAGCCGGTTGACGTCGGCGTAGGCGCGCTTCACGGCGTCCCAGCCGTCTGTTCCACCCTGGACGCCCAGCGCCTCGGCCTGCGCGCGCAGGTTCGAGTACTGCCCGCCCGGGATCTCGTGCTCGTAGACGTCGGCCGCCGGCGCCGCCAGGCCCGACTCGAACGGCGCGTAGAACGAGCGCACCGGCTCCCAGTAGGTCGACAGCTTCTCGAAGTTGTCGGCGTCGATGCCGGGATCGCGCGGCGAGCCCGCCAGCGCGAAGGCCAGCGACGACAGCGACGGCTGCGACGTCATCCCGGCCATGCTGCTGACGGCGCCGTCGACGACGTCGATGCCGGCCTCGATCGCCGCCATGTACGACGCGATGCTGTTGCCCGACGTGTCGTGCATGTGCAGGTGCAGCGGCACGTCGACCGCGTCCTTCAACGCCTTGACCAGCATGGTCGCCGCGCGCGGCTTGAGCAGGCCCGCCATGTCCTTGATCGCCAGCAGGTGCGTGCCGCGGCGGACGATCTCCTTGGCCAGGTCGACGTAGTACTTGAGGTCGTACTTCTTGCGGCGCGGATCGGAGACGTCGCCCGTGTAGCAGATCGACGTCTCGACGATGCGCCCGGTCTTCTGGGCCGCGTCGATCGCCACCTGCATGTTGTCGACGTCGTTCAGCGCGTCGAAGATCCGGAACACGTCCATGCCCGCGACGGCCGCCTCCTCGATGAACGAGGTGACGACGTCGTCGGGGTAGTTGGTGTAGCCGACGGCGTTGGCGCCGCGCACCAGCATCTGGAACATGACGTTCGGGACCAGCCGGCGCAGCTCCTCCAGCCGCACCCACGGATCCTCGGACAGGAACCGGTAGGCGACGTCGAACGTCGCGCCGCCCCACATCTCCAGCGAGAACAGCTGCGCGCCCAGGTGCGCGGTGGCGGGCGCCACGCGGGCGATGTCGTAGCTGCGCAGGCGGGTCGCCAGCAGCGACTGGTGCGCGTCGCGCCACGTGGTGTCGGTCAAATGGATGCGCCTGGTCTTGCCTTGCCGCAGCATCTTCACGATGCCGGCCGGGCCTTCCTTCTCGAGCACGGTCTTGGTTCCGGGCGGGGGCGGCTGCCGCGGCACGGGCGGCGGCGCCGATTCGACCGACAGCACCGACAGCGGCGGCTTCGCCTTGCCGCGCACGCTCGGGTGGCCGTTGACGATGGTCGAACCGACGTAGCGCAGGATGCGCGTGGCGCGGTCGCGGCGCGGCGTGTACTGCGTCAGCTCCGGCGTCTCGTCGATGAAGGTGGTGTGCGCCTTGCCGGCCGCGAACGTCGGGTGCGACAGCACGTTCTCGAGGAACGCCAGGTTGGTCTTCACGCCGCGGATGCGGAACTCGCGGATCGCGCGGATCATCTTGCGCCGGACGTAGTTCCACTCCAGACCGCTGGCGGTGATCTTGGCGAGCAGCGAATCGTAGTACTGCGAGACGCGCGCGCCGACGTAGCCCGACCCGTCGTCGAGGCGGATGCCGTTGCCGACGGCCGGCCGGTAGACGGCGATCTTGCCCGTGTCGGGCAGGAAGTCGTTGCGCGGATCCTCGGCGGTCATGCGCACCTGGATGGCGACGCCCCGCTGCTGGATCTCGTCCTGGCTGCCGATGCCGATCTCCGGATCCGACAGCTTGTACCCCTGGGCGATCCGGATCTGCGCCTGCACCAGATCGCGCGCGGTGATCGCCTCGGTGACGGTGTGCTCGACCTGGATGCGCGGGTTGACCTCGATGAAGTAGTGCGCGCCGTCCTCGCCGACGAGGAACTCGACCGTGCCGGCGTTCGAGTACTTCACGTGGCGGGCGATCTTCAGCGCGTCCTCGGCCAGCCGCGCGCGCAGCGACGGCGCCAGCGACCAGGCGGGCGCGTACTCGATCACCTTCTGGTGCCGGCGCTGGACCGAGCAGTCGCGCTCGAACAGGTGGACGAGGTTGCCGTGGTTGTCGCCCAGGATCTGCACCTCGATGTGCTTGGGCCGCACCACCAGCTTCTCCAGGAAGATCGTGTCGTCGCCGAACGCCTTCTTCGCCTCCGAGCGGGCGCGCGCCAGCAGCTCCTCCAGCTCGGCCGCGGCGCGCACGACGCGCATGCCCCGCCCGCCGCCGCCCCCCGACGCCTTGATGATGACGGGATAGCCGACGCGGTCGGCGAACGCGCGCGCCTCGGCGACCGTCTTCACGCCGCCCGGCGTGCCGGGCACGATCGGGACCCCCGCCGCCTCGGCGATCTTGCGGGCCGCGACCTTGTCGCCCAGCGCCTCGATCACCTCGGGCGTCGGGCCGACGAACACCAGCCCGGCCTCGCGGCACTTGCGCGCGAACGACGCCCGCTCGGACAGCAGGCCGTAGCCGGGGTGGATGGCGTCGACCTCGTGCCGCTTCGCCAGCTCGACGATCTCGTCCTCGGCCAGATAGGCGGCCACCGGCTCCAGCCCCTTGCCGACGAGGTAGGCCTCGTCCGCCTTGTAGCGGTGCAGGTGGACGCGGTCCTCCTCGGAGAAGATCGCGACCGTGCGAAACCCCAGCTCCGTGCTGGCGCGGAAGACGCGCACGGCGATCTCGCCCCGGTTGGCAGCGAGAATTCGGCGAAAAGGTTTGATGGCCATGGGTTTCTGGTCCGAGAGGCCCAGCCCGCGACTATTAACACACGGAGGCGCCCAGGCGAGCGTCAAACACGCGGCGACATTGCCACGTTGCCGCTAGGCCCGCAGGCTCGACCTTGGATCGCCAAGGTCAGTCGGTCAGTGACCGCCGAAGACCGCGCCCACGATGCCGATGCAGAGGACGCCGACGCCGACCCAGCCGAGCACGATCCCGGCGATCGCCATCCCCTTGCCGCCCTGCGCGCCGCCCGAGGCGTTGATCTGCCCCTTGGCGACGTACCCGAAGATCAGCGCCAGGATCGATCCGATCCACCAGACCCAGACGATGCCGAGGACCATCGACGCGATCGCCAGACCGTTGGTCGACTTGGGCGCGCCCGGCGCGCCCGGGTGCGGCGCCGTCGGCAGGCTCTGCGGCGCAGGGACATAGCCGGGCATCCCGCCGGCGACCGGCTCGGGGGGCTGCGCCGCGCCGCACGCGGGACAGAACTTGGCGCCCGCGGCGATGGTGGCTCCACAGTGCCTGCAGGTCATCGTTCCAGCCTCCCAGGGTACCAGAATCGGGCGCCTCTCCGCATGTCGAAAGGACGGGCGCGGCGCGCCGATGTCGCGCCCTCAACGCGCCGCGCGCACGGCCTTGGCGTCGATGTACGCGTTGCCCTCCCGGTACAGCAGCAGCGCCCGCTCCAGCACGGTCTCGAGCTCGCGCAGGTTGCCCAGCCACTCCTGTTCCGTCAGGGCGGCGACCGCGTCGCGCCGGAGCTCGATCGCGTTCGCCCGCTCACCGGCCGGCAGCCGCTCCAGCTCGTCGCTGGTCACCAGCTCGAACGCCAGGCCGGCGTCGCGCAGGATCCGGTTGCCCATCCAGATCGCCGCCGGCGTGATGTCCTGCTTGCGCTCGCGCAGCGGCGGCAGCGTCAGCACGATGCGCGCGAGCCGCCAGTAGAGATCGTGACGGAAGCGCCCCGCTCGCACCTCGCCCCACAGGTCGTGGTCGGACATCGCGATCGCGCAGACGCGCGCCGGCTTCGCCCCCGCCTCCGCCTGGCCGTCCACGCGTCCGGTCTTCAGCAGGCGGATCAGCGCGGCCTGCGTGCGCGGGCCGAGCCCGGCCGTCTCCTCGATGAGCAGCGTCCCACCCCGCGCGGCCTGGGCGGCGCCGCCGCGCTTGCCGTCGCCCGCCAGCGCCGCCAGCGCGTCGGCGTCCGAGAAACCGGCGACGTCGAAGCGGACGAGCGGTCCGTCCGAGCAGACGAGCTGATGAAGCGCGCGCGCCAGCCCCTCCTTGCCGGTGCCGGGCTCGCCGAGCAGGACGAAGTTCGTCCGGAAGGGGCGCTCCTGCAGCCGCGCGACCACGTCCAGCGCCGCGGTCATCGCGGGGTGCGGCGAGGTCATGCGGATGAGGGCCCCGATCCAGCGCGCGGCCGCCTGGTGCAGCGCGCGCAGCGGCGGCGTCGATCCATTCGGCTCGTCGCGGGGCGGCGTGCGGGTCAGCGCGCGCAGCGGCAGCGCCGGTTCGTGAGTGGCCTTCTTATGACGTCGCGGGGCTCTCACCCGCGCTTTATGCCGAGCAACAGATCCATGGTGGCCTGGTCCGCGGCCGGAAACCGGTACTTCTCGAACTCGCCCGAGGTGACCCAGCGGCAGTCCGCGACCCGCACCGCCTTCGGCTCGACGTCGCCCAGGATCTTGGCCTGGTAGAGGGCCAGGTCGACCGAGTAGCCGTCGTAGTCGTGCGTGCGGCGGCCGATGCACGCGCCCGCCTCGACCTCGACGCCGACGCGCTCGCTCACCTCGCGCTTGAGCGCCTGCGCGTCGGTCTCGCCCTCCTCGACCTTTCCGCCCGGGAACTCCCACAACCCGGGCAAGACCGCCTGGGGGCGGCGCTGCGTGATCAGATAACGTTCGCCGCGCGCGATCACGGCCGCGACGACGCGCAGGTGAGGGACCTTGGCCATGACGAACCTCCATATTGTGGTATCACCTGCACCATGGTCAAACGGGTCACACCGAACGAGGCGGACGGGCTGCTGAAGGAGGGGTGGGCCTACCTGGACGTCAGGTCGATCCCGGAGTTCGAAGGCGGGCACCCGGCGGGCGCCGCGAACATCCCGCTGCTGCACATGACCGGCGGGCGGATGGCGCCGAATCCGGCGTTCCAGGCGGTGGTCGAGGGCAACTTCGCCAAGGACACGAAGCTCGTCGTCGGCTGCAAGTCGGGCGGCCGCTCGCTGCAGGCGGCGGCGCTGCTCGAGGCGGCGGGCTACACGAGCGTCGTCGACATGCGCGGCGGCTTCCACGGCGAGCGCGACAACCTCGGGCGCGTCGCCTGCGCCGGGTGGGCGGAGTCGGGCCTGCCCGTCGAGGCGAGCGCCCCGCCCGAGAAGACGTACGCCGAGCTCGAGAAGCAGGCGCGCAAGTAGGCCCGCATCCGCGCCCGGCGTGGGCGTTCAGTCGCTGGCGCCGACGACGACGCCGTTCTTCTGGCAGAGCGCGCGGACCAGGTTCCGGTTCTTGTCGTCCAGCTTCGCGTACGCGCGAGCCGCTGCGTCCGAATCCTTGAGCGTGCACGAGCAGACCGCGATGATCTGGTAGGCGTCGGTCATCCCGGGCTTCGCGTGCAGCGCCTTGCGCGACAGGTCGACGGCCGCGCCACATTGCTGACGCAGCCAGGCCTCGCGGGCCTGCTTCATCAGCGCGTCGGGGTCGGGGGCGTCCTCGGCCGCCGCCGGCTCGGCGTGCTTGGCGGGCGGCTCGGGTCGCTCCGCGCGCGGCGGCGCGTCCGCGGCCGTGAAGGTCGGGCTCGGGCGCGGCTTGGCGGGCCGCGCCGCCACCTGCGCGACGGGAGCGGCCGCGGCGACGTGCGCGGGCTCGGCCTTCGGGTGGCAGAGCCGCACCATCTCGCGCGCGATCGTGTTGCGCGGGTCGAGGCGGACGACCTCCGCCACCTCGGTCTTCACCTCCGCGCAGCGGCCCGCTGTGCGCGCCTTGTCGGCGGCGGACATGTGCTCCGCCACCAGCAGCGTGCGCGCCTCGTCGTAGCGGGGCTTGGCGCGGCGCTTGTACACGCTGTCAGCGGGGATTTGCTCGAAGCGCGCCATCGCCTCGGCGTAGTTCTTCGCCGTCGACGCCTCGTCGAACTGCGCGAACATGAGCGCGCCCTGGCGCTCGGTGTCGACGCGCCGGCGGAGCGCGGCGGCGTCGCGCCGGACGCCCGGGTCGTCGATGGTCGTACCGAGGCGATCGAGAGCGGCGCGTGACTTCTCCCAGTCCTCGGCGACGGCCGCCTGCTTCGCCTCCGCGAAGATCGACGCCGGCGTGGCGGCGGTCGCCGCGGGCGGCGCGGCGGGCTCCCCGGGCGGGACCACGGCCGGCGCCGGAGGAGGAGGCGGCGGCGCCGGCTCGGCGACGGCGGCGACCGCGGGGGGCGCCGGGGCCTCGGCGGCGCTGTGCCGGCGCATCACGAACAGGACGGCGCCGAGACAGGCGACGCCCGCCGCCACGCCGAGGGCGAGCTTGCCCTGGACCGACATGCCGAGCGCCGCTGGCTTGAAGACGAAGGTCTCGAGCGGGCCGACGAAGCGCAGCTTGACGTGGCCGAGCTCGATGATGTCGCCGGGGTTGAGCTCGATGCGCTCGTAGTCCTCGCCGTTGACGCGAACGCCGTTGGCGCTCTGCAGGTCGACGATCGTGTAGTGGTCGCCCTCGCGCACGATCTTGGCGTGGTGGCGCGAGATCGACCGGTGGCCGAGCACGATGTCGTTCTCGTCGGTCCGGCCGATCACCTGCGCGGCGCGGTCCAGGGAGAACTCCATCCCGGCCAGATCGGTCGTCAGCACGAACATCCGCGCCGGCGCGGTGCCGGCGGTCCGATCGGGCACCGACTCGCCCAGGGCCCGGATCGGGATGGTGGGCTGGGCGTCCGAGACGTCCGGCACCGCGGCCACGGCCTGGGCCTGCGCGGCGGGCCGGGACGGTCCCGCCTGGGTCGACGGCTGAGCTGCCGCCTGAGCGCCTCGCGAAGGGGTGGAGCGGTAGGCGGGGGTGTGACCGCCGAGGGGCGGGGGCGCGGGCGCCGCGACCGGCTGCGGCACCGGCGGGCTGCGGCGCGCGGCGGGCGCACCCTGCGGCCCGATCGCGACCGGCGCGGCACCGGGCGGCGTCAGCACGGGGATCGGCGCGGGCGTCGGCTCCTGACTGGGGATGCCGGTGGCGAGCGGCGCGGTGTCGACGGACGGGATGTCCGCGGGCACCGCCGCCATCGTGCCGGGGGCCGGCGACGGCACCGCCGCCATCGCCGCGACCGACGCGCGGCCGGGAATCGACACCGATCCGCCGACCGTCGCCGTCGGCGCGGCGGCCGGGACGCTGGGCATCGTGGGCCGCTCGCCGATGCCCATTCCGCCGGTGGCGCGGTCCGAGGCGCCGGCCGCCGTGCGCTCGCCGCGCAACGCCAGGCGATAGTCGCCGATCTGGACCTCGTCGCCTTCGCGCAGCGGCGTCGGCGTCGCGATCTTCGCGCCGTTGACGCGCACGCCGGTGAAGCTGGCGAGGTCCTCGACGTAGAGCGCGCCGTTCTGCCGCACCAGGCGCGCGTGACGGCGCGAGACGTTACGCTCCGTCAGCCGGATCGTGTTGCCTTCGAGACGGCCGATGGTGATCTCGTCCCGCGCGAGCGGAACCACCGTCGTCTTACCTTCATCGTCCTCGATCGTCAGCTTGAGCACGGCAGAGATCCGGCGGGCTTACGACTTTATCCGTCGCGGCGATCAGGGTCAATCGCCCCGTCGGGGCCGCGCCCGGCCGGCCCGCTACTTCCGGCCGCTACTTGATGAGGATCAGCGAGGAGGCGATGACGATCGCCATGCCGATGATGAACGCCGCCACCACGATGGCCACCGCGGTATTGCGGTTCTCGTGGATTTCACGCCGCAAGTTGTACGGGGTGATGAGCTCCCACAGGTAGTACCCGATGATCAGCAGGACGATGCCCGACAGGCCGAACAGCGCCGCGTCGAGGATCAGGCGCCAGAGGGGCGGTTGCATCAGGACCTGCGGCGGAACGGGCGGCATCGCGTCCATCGGGCTCCCAAGGTCAAAAGGGTGAATGGCTCAGAGGCTGCGCAGCTCGGGATACGTCGTCATCACGTCGGTCTCGGTCATCGAGTCGTTCGCGTCGGCCGGCGTCCAGATCACCTCGAGGCCGAGCAGCCCGTCGGGCGAGACCCCGCCCAGCTCCGACAGCAGGGCCGCCAGCTCGTCCGGGGAGCCGATCGGCTTGAAGCGCGCCAGCGCCGTGCGCGTGGCCGCCACCAGCGTGACGACCACCAGCTCGAGCGCCTCCTTGCCCTCCTCGGCGGGGGCGTCCGAGCGGGCGGTGCGCCCGTCGGCGACGCGCACGCGCTCGACCTGGAAGCGCGAGCGCTCGGAGAGCGAGACGCCGTTCATCGCCGTCTCGGCGTTGGTCAGGCTCATCGGTCCGCGCGCCTCGGCCGCCGCGTAGCGGATCGAGTCCTTGTTCCGGAGCAGCTCCAGCGCCGACTGCTGCAGCAGCGCCGCGAGCCCCGCCTCGCTGGAGGTGTCGCCCTGGGCGGCGAACTGCGACAGCCGGTCCTGGATGCCGCGCGCCGAGCGCCCGAGCGCCAGCTGCAACTTGTAGAGGTACGCCCGCCCCTGGACAGCAGCGGCCTCGTCGTCCCCGGTCGGGAAGCCCCACGGGCTGCCGCCGCCGCCCGCCCGCGCCGCGCGGATCGCGCGCATCACCATGGCGGCACCGATGCCGACCGCGACCAGCACGAACAGCGTGCCGAACAGCCCGACGCCGCCGTAACCCCCGCCCCAGCCCCAGCTGGGCAGGAAGAAGAAGTGCGATCCGCCGCCGTAATAGTTGCTGCCGCTGCCCGAGTAGCCGCTGCGCGGCGCGGTCATGCCGCCGCCCGAGCGGAACCCGAGCCGGCCGCCGAAGCTGCCGCCGGAGCGCGGCCCGGCCAGCGCGAGCGTCGGCAGAAGCATGACCAGGGCGAGGACCAGAACCTTCAGCCAACCCGCGACACGGCGAATCGTCATGACGCGGGGAAGTCTAGCAGGTTGGGGGCAATCCGCGCGGCGCGGCACGAGCGCAACCTCCGCCATGCTCAGACCCGCGCGCGCCGCCTGTTCTTCGACAGGTCCTCGAAGTATTGCCGCAGCGGCGGCAGCGCCTGCACGAGGCGGCGGAAGTAGTCGCGCCCGAGGAACATGATCGTCGTCCGCGACAGCGTCCGCACCGTCGCGGTGGTCGGCTTGTCCCCGAGCAGCGACATCTCGCCGAACACCTCGCCGGCGCCCAGCTTCGCGACGGGCTTCTCGCGACCGCCGGGATCGCGGCGCAGGATCTCCACCTCGCCGAGCAGGATGACGAACAGCCCCTGGCCGGCGTCGCCCTCGCGGATGATCACGGTGCCGGGCTCGAGGTCGTGCCCCTCGAAGCGCTTCAGCAGCTCCATCTGCTGCTGGTGATCGAACGGCTTGAACAGCGGCGACGTCGCGAGCAGGTTCTTGAGCAGCCGCTCGCGCGCGAAGCGATCGAGCCGTTCGTTCAGCACCGGCACCTCGGCGCAGAGCCGCCCGATGGTGGCGCGATCGATCTCGAGCAGGTCCGCCTCGCCGACCACCTGCACGGACGCCGTGCGCGCCTGCTCGGTCAGCAGCGCCATCTCGCCGAAGAGCGCCCCCTCGTGCAGGCGCCCGCGCTCGACGTCCTTGTTGTTGCCGGCGCGCGCCACCACCCGCACCTCGCCGGTGGCGACGAAGTAGAACGCGGTCCCCAGCTGTCCCTGGCGGATGACGACGTCGCCGTCGCCGGCCCGGATCAGGCGCAGTGACTGGATGGCGGCCGGGAACAGGTCGGGCGGCAGCTCCGAGAAGAACGGCACCGGCAGGAACTGCTCCGGGTACTGGACGAACGCCGTCAGGTCGAGGGCCCGGTCGCGCGCCCGGCCCGCGACCGCGGCCGGATCGCCGACGCCGCCGCCGAAGAACGGCTCGATCTCCGCCTCCAGGTCGACCGGCGCCTGGCGCGCCGCGAACTTGGCGAGGCGGGGCGATTCGTGGGCGTAGTTCGCGGCCATCGCGGAGACGATCTCGTCCACCCGCTCGCCCAGAGACTCGAGCACCTTGCAGCCGACGATGGCGGGCAGGAGGTGGCCCGAGCGGGCGTCGTGCATCGCGACGACCCGGGTGACCTGCGCGGCCCCGGCCCGGTCGCCGAGCGCCATCAGCAGGTCCGCGATCTTGCGCCGGCTGTCGTAATCGAGGGGATTGGCGGCCAGCATGTGGTCGTGGGCGGCGAGCGCCGCCCCCACCTGCTTGCCCCGCGTCAGCGTCCTGGCTTCGTTCTTCAAGTCGCGCAGCTTGATCGCCATTGCGCGGAAGTTAGCCGGAGCGTGAAATGGGATCCAGTGCAGAGGCTGGTCGACGCCGTGGAGGCGCTGGGGCTGGAGACGCTCGGTCGATCGGTCGAAGGAAGGCCGATCTGCGGGGGCCGGTTCGGCGGCGCGGGGCCCGCCCTGCTGGTGTTCGGCGGCATTCACGGCGACGAGCCGGCCAGCGTCGAGGCGCTGATGGAGGTCGTCCCGCGCCTCGGCGTCGGCCGCGCGCCGATCTGGCTGCTCCCCGCCGTCAACCCCGACGGCGTGCTGCGCGGCCGCAAGAACTCGGCGCGCGACGTCGATCTCAATCGCAACTTTCCGTCCCGATCGTTCACCACCGATCACGCGCCGGGCTATTTCCCCGGCCCCACGCCGCTGTCCGAACCGGAGACGCGGGTCATCTCCGATCTGGTGGCGCGCGAACCGATCGCCGCCGTGGTCGCGGTCCACGCGCCGTTCGGCTGCGTCAATTTCGACGGTCCAGCCCGGGCGTGGGCGGAGGCCGTCGCCGCGGCGTGTGGGTGGCCGGTGCGCGCCGACATCGGCTATCCCACCCCCGGCTCCCTGGGCAGCTGGCTGGGCATCGATCGCGGGCTGCCCGTGCTGACCCTGGAGCTGCCGCCCGGTCCGCTGGCCGGGTTTGCCGCCCAGGCGGCGGCCGCGCTGGACGAATCGATACGCGCCGCCCCGGTGTAAACTGCTTGACAGGCGGGCGTGGGTCGCGTTTCCTGGCCTCCTTTCTGACGCCTTCGTACCTTACGTAAGACGCTTCAACGCCCAACCCGCGACCTTCGGCTCTCACAACCCATGGACAAGGACATCGAGCGCTCGTTCCTGGACACGATCGCAAAGGCGCTGGTCTCCCTGCCCTTCGATCTGAAGGTCCTGCTCGAGGCCGTCGCCGACTCGGATCTCGAGCGCGAGGTGCGTGAGGTGGCGGCGGCGACGGTGGTCCACGTGATCACCCCCAAGGACGGCAACGTCGACGCCCCGCTGCGCTTCAGCGAGGACGTGGTGCAGCTGCGGCTGGCGCTGGCCAAAATCGCGGCCGAGGGCGGCGAGGGCGCGCCGGCGTTCCGCGAGCGCTTCGCCGAGGACTACACGCGCTTCGAGGACGAGCTGAAGCTGTTCCGGCAGGCGCTGGGCGACGACATCATCGAGTGGCTCGACAGCCGCTGGAGCTGGATGTTGAAGGCGGTCTACGCGAAGAAGAAGATCCCGATGTTCGTCGACGACGAAGAGGTCGGGACCTTCCTCTACGACGAGGGCCTGCGCTTCGGGACGCTCTATCCGATCACCGAGAAGTCGCTGGCCGGCCGCGTGAAGCAGGTGCAGCCGTTCGTCGACCACCTCGCGCGCAAGCGCGATCAGGACAAGCGAAAGATCACCTCCTAGCAGCGGGTCGCTCCGGATGTCGCGCGTTTCGAGCCCGAGCGGAAAAGCGGTCGCGCCGTTCGGCGACCAGCCGGCGGGCGTACTGGATCTGGCGGTCGCCATCGCGGGCGGCGTCGCGCCGCCGGACCCGGCCATCACCGTCGCCGCGCGCGGGGCCGCGCCGCTGCTGGCCGAGCTGCCGCCCGCCCAGCTGCGCCACACGCTCGAGCAGGTGATCATGGGCAAGGCGCTGGGCGCCGGCCTGCAGTGGATGCACGACGCGGGCGTGCTCGGGACGGTGCTGCCCGAGCTCGACGCGACCGTCGACTTCTCGCAGGAGGGAGGGCGCCGGCACAAGGACGTCTGGGAGCACACCAAGCAGGTCGTGCTGCAATCGGTGCCGAGCCCGATCGTCCGCTGGTCGGCCCTGCTCCACGACATCGGCAAGGTGCGGACGCGGGTCATGCTGCCCGACGGCAAGGTGACGTTCCACCGCCACGCCGAGGTGGGCGCGCGCATGTGGGAGCCGATCGCGAAGCGGCTCGGGTTCGACAAGCCGGAGCGGCATCAGATCCGCTTTTTGATCCTGCACCACCTGCGCGCGAACGCGTACGAGCCGAGCTGGACGGACGCGGCGGTGCGCCGCTTCGATCACGAGATGGGGGAGCACCTCGACAACCTGCTCGAGCTGTCGTGCGCCGACGTGACGTCGCGGCGGCCGGGGCGGCGCGAGGAGGCGATCCGCAACATCGACGCCCTGCGGGAGCGCATCGTGGCGATCCGTACGCTCGACGCGCGGGTGCCGCCGCTGCCGGCCGGGCTGGGCAACGCGATCATGGAGGCGTTCGCGATCCCGCCGTCGAAGCGGATCGGCGAGCTGCGCAAGCTGTGCGAGGACGCGATCGAGCGCGGCGAGCTGGAAGAGCGGCGCGAGGCCGACTACTACATCGCCTACCTGCGCAAGAGCGGCGCCGTCTAGCCGCCCGCGCGAAGCGCGCGATCGCGCCTACCTGAAAAAACAAGTCAGCGGTTTTCGAGCCGGCCGACGCGCGCTTCCAGATCGGTGACGCGCGTGTCGAGCCGGGAGACGCCGGCGGCGGCCGCCGCAGCCGCCTGGGCGGCAGCCGTGGCCGCTTCCATCGTTGCCTTCAACGCCTTGCTCATCGACCGCCGGCGCCGGGCCAGCGTCAATAGCGTCGACTCGACGACGCCGAGCCGCTCGTTGGTGATGTCGAGGCGCTGGCTCGTCAGATCGACGCGCTCCTCCAGGGTGTCGAAGCGCTGATCCATCGCGTCGAAGCGCCGGTCTACGGCGTCGAAGCGCTTGTCGACGCCTTCGAACCGTTCGCGCATCTCGTTGCGCATCGCTTTCAAGATCTCGACTGTGAGGTCGTTGTCGGCCATCGGTCCCTCCTGACGGTAGCACGCAGCTTTGCGAACGGCGTGCCGGATCTGGGCGCGCGATCTCGCGGGCGTTCGTCCCATCACCCGGCCGGACGCCGGCCGGCGTCCGGCGCGCAGACGCGCAAAATGCGGCGTCGCCGGGCGCCGCTGGTAAGCTGCCGCCCGTGAGCCCGGTCTCCTTCGCGTCCGTGGAGCTGTCCGACCCACGCTTCGAGCACGACGGCCTCCGCTTCATCACCGTGCGCAGCCGCGCCCTCGGGCGGCGCGCCGATGTCTGCTTCTGGGCGCCCCCCATCGGCGCGGCGAGCGCGCCGCTTCCGCTCCTGGTCTTGCTGCACGGGGCGGACGGCAGCGCCTGGTCGTGGCCGCTGCGCGGCGGGGCGCACCTGACCACCTCGCGGATGGTCGAGACGGAGGAGATCGCGCCCGTCGCGCTGGTGATGCCCTCCGACGGGATGTGGGGCAACGGCAGCGGCTACGTCGCGCACGCCGACGCCGACTACGAACGCTGGATCGTCGAGGAGGTGCCGGCGGTGGCGGCGCTGGCCGACGATCGCGTGACCGCCTCGTCGCCGATGACGATCGCCGGGCTGTCGATGGGTGGGTTCGGCGCGATGCGCCTGGGCGCGAAGTACCCGGATCGATTCCGGGGCATCTCGGCGCACTCGGCGGTGACGACGCTCGGGCGGCTGGCGGAGGCGACCGGCGACCGGCTGGACGTCCTGCCCGGCTTCGGCCAGCCCGACGGCACCGCGCTGCACTGGCTGGAGCGCAACGGCGCCCGCCTGCCGCCGCTGCGCTTCGACTGCGGCACCGACGATCACCTGCTGCCCGGCAACCGCGCGCTGCACGCGGCGCTGGACGCGCGCGGCATCGAGCACCAGTACGAGGAGTTCGCGGGCGGCCACGACTGGCCCTACTGGCGGCTGCACTTCGCCGACACGCTGCGCTTCCTGGACAGCGCCGCGACGCGCGCCCCCGGCGGCACGCAGTAGGGCGTCAGGCGAGCGACACGAGCTCGGCGCGCGCGTGACCGCCGGTCACGTGCAGAAGTCCCAGGCAGATCGGCAGGCTGAAGCGGCGCGGTCCGGCGCTGCCCGGGTTGAAGTAGAGGACGCCGCCGCGCCGGTCCTGCCCCGGCTTGTGCGAATGACCGGCGACGACGACGCCGAAGCCGGCGGCGGCCGGATCGAGATCGAGATCGCCGAGATCGTGCAGGACGTAGATCGAGAACCCGCCCGCTTCGAACACCGCCGTGGCGGGGAGGCGCCCCGCCCAGCCGCCCTGGTCGTTGTTTCCGCGCACGGCGGTGACGGGAGCGATCTCGGCCAGCGCCGCCAGCACCTCGGGCGCGCCGATGTCGCCGGCGTGGAGGATGTGCTCGGCCCCGCGCAGCGCCGCGACGGCCTCGGGGCGGAGCAGCCCGTGCGTGTCGGAGATGACGCCGATCAGCATGAGCGGCCTTGAATCATTTGCAGAGAGTAGCCGCACGCTCGCGCTTCGCGCGAGAGCGGCTAGTCCCAGTCGCCGGTGCCCTCGAGCGGCTCGTCCTTCTCCCAGTGTCTGAGGTTGCGCTTGCGCCGCTGCAGCGCGCGCACCTGCCGGACCAGGAAGACCACGCAGCCCGCCGAGACGAGGATGACGATGATCAGCATCGGCAACGGCATGTCTCCAGTTTGAACTTTCGGGCTTTTGAATGCCAGACTCCCCGGCGATGCCGGAGCTGCCCGATCTCGTCCACGTGGAAGCGGGGCTGCGCGCGGCCGTCGTCGGCAAGCGGATCACCGCCGCGCGCACGGGCGACCCGACCGTATTGCGCGTGATGGTCAGCGAGCCATTTCCGGCGGTGCTGGTGGGACGCACGATCGCCGCCGTCGATCGACGCGGCCACTTCATGCGCTTCGAGCTGGACGGTGGCCTGGTGGTCGTCGTCAACGCGATGCTGGCGGGCCGCTACCGGCTGGTGCCGGCGGGCGGCGAAGCGAGCCGCAAGAACAAGAAGGACCCCCGCTCGCTCGGCCTGGCGCTCGTGCTCGACGGCAGCGCGCCCGAGCTGCAGTACCTCGACGAGAAGCGGATGGGAAAGGTCTACGTCGCCCGCGCCGCCGACGAGCAGACCATCCCGATCTACGGCCAGCTGGGCGCGGACGTGATGTCGCCCGCGTTCACGCGCGACGCGTTCGGCGCGCTGATCGCGCGGCGCCGCGATCAGGTGCGCGCGTTCCTGATGGACAAGCGCGCGCTCGCCTCGATCGGCAACGCCTACGCCGACGAGATCCTGTTCGCGGCCGGCCTCCACCCGAAGACGTTCTGCAACAAGCTCGCCCCCGCGGAGATCGACGCGCTCCACGCCGCCATCGGGCGGGTGCTTGTCGACGCCGTCGCCGAGATCCGGCGGCGCGACGAGCCGATCGAGGTGAAGGTCCGCGACTTCCTCAAGGTGCGCGGCCGCGACGGCAAGCCGTGCCTGGTGTGCGGCACCACCATCCGGGCGGTGCGCGTCGGCGACGGCGACGCCTGCTTCTGCCCGCACTGCCAGCGCGAGACGCGCAAGCTGTTCGTCAACTGGACCCGGCTCAACGACGGTCCGGCGACGGCGGACGCGCCGGCGACTGCGTCAGCGCCCAGAGAAAAATCGCGCCGGCCGTCGCGACGTTGAGCGAATCCGCGCCCGCGGACATCGGGATGGTGATCAGGTGGTCGCAGGCGGCGCGCGCGGCCGCGGACAGCCCCGGCCCCTCCGCGCCGAGCAGCAGCGCGAAGCGCGGCGGCGGCGCGAACCGCGCCAGCGGGGCCGCGTCGGGATCGACGACCGCGCCGACGATCGCGACGCCGTCGTCGCGCAGCGCGGCCAGGTCGTCCGGCCACGCCCGCGCCCGCACGACCGGCAGGCTGAACACGGCGCCGAGCGAGACCCGGATCGCCTTGCGATAGAACGCATCCGCGCAGCGCGGAGACAGCACCAGGCCGTCGGCGCCGAACGCGGCGGCGTGGCGCGCCAGCGCGCCCAGGTTGTCGACGTCGGTCAGGTCCTCCGCCACCACCAGCGCCCGCGCGCCCCGCGGCAGCGGCGCCGGCGGCGGCCGTTCGCCGACGGCGAGGCAGCCGCGGTGGACGTGGAACCCGGCGATGGCGTCCAGCACGGGCTGCGCCGCGAGGTAGACCGGGAACGGTCCGCCCAGCGCGTCGCCCAGCGTCGCCAGGCGCGGCGGCGTCAGCAGCACCGAATGCACGGTCAGCCCGCTGCTCGCCAGGCGCCGGACGACGCGCTCGCTCTCCGCCACGAAGCGGCCGCTCGCCGCCGCGAGGTGCCGCTCCTTGAGGTGCCGGTAGTCGGCGAGCCGCGGATCGTCCGCGTCACGCACCTCGATGGCCGGCAAGCTCACGCGCGAGAGAATAGCCCGCTCGCCGATGCGCGCGCCTTTACGGCGCATGATAGAAACGCGTCAGATGTCGGTCCCGCGCCGCCTGCTTCTGGTCGCCGCCCTGACCGCCGCCCTCGGTTGCGAGCGCACGCCCGAGGCGCCCCACGGATCGCCGGTGCTGCTGCAGGTGGCCTGGGAGGTCGACGGCGCGCCGACCATCGTCTGGAACCGGGATCCCGACGCCGGCGTCGCCGCCCAGGTGCCGCCCGGCGGCTCGAAGATCGACTTCATCTTCGATCGCAGGCTGGACGGCGCGCGCGTCGAGGACACGATCGACGACGCCCCCGCGCCCAAGACCGACCCGCCCATCACCGTCGGCTGGCCAGACATGGACACGGTGATGGCCGACCCCGCGTTCGGCGCGAACGTCTTTTACAGCAGCCTGCCGGTCTGGGGTTCGGGGACGACCTTCACCTTCGTGCAGCCGCGTCTGGCCGGCTTCCCGTCGGGGACGCCGATCACGTTCACGCTCGACCCGAACGGCCTGACCAGCGTCTACGGCGAGCCGATGGACGGGCCGACGACGATCACCGTGATGACCGCGCCCCTGCAGGTCACGCTGCCCAAGGGCACGGCGACGGTCCCGACCAGCTACCTCGCGCCGATCGTGTTCTCCACGCGCGCGCCGGCCAAGGAGACGCTGAAGGCCTTCGTTCACCTGTCCGCGAACGGAACGGCGCTGTCGTTCGAGCCCGCCATGGACGTCAGCGACACGAAGCGGCTCTACCTCAGCCCCGGGGCCGACTGCGGCGGTATCTGGCCGCCGAACGCGCGCATCGACATCGCGGTCGACGTCGGCCTGCCGGACGCGTTCGGCCGCCCGCTGATGACCGCCGCCACCGGGCTGTTCTCGACCGCGCAGAGCGGTCCGGCGGGGGTGGACGGCGGCTGCGCCATCGGCGACGCCGGCGCGACGGACGCGCCGACGGGTGACGCGGCCGGCGACGCGCCGATCGACGGCGGCGCCGACGGCGCGAGCGGCGACGGCGCGGGCGATGCGCCCGCCAGCGACGCCCCCGCGACTGACGTCCCGGTGAGCGACGGAGATGGCGGCGCGCCCGACGCGGGCGCGCCCGACGCTCAGTCGACGAACTGACGGGCGAACACGGCGGCGATCGCCTCGCGCACGCCGCGCTTGACCGCCGTCATCTCGACCGGCCGGCCGAGCTCGCCCGCCATCGACCCCATCACGGCGGCGTCGAGCCCGCACGGGTTGATGGCGGCGAAGCGCGCCAGATCGGTGGCGACGTTCAGCGCGAACCCGTGCAGCGTCACCCAGCGCTTCACCGCCACGCCGATCGACGCCAGCTTGCGCTCGGCGGTGGCGTTCCAGACGCCCGTCCAGCCCGGCTTGCGCGTCCCCGGCAGGCCGAACGCCGCGAGCGCGCGGATGATCGACTCCTCGATGTTGCGCAGGTAGACGTGCAGGTCGCGCTCCGCCTCGCGCAGCAGGAAGATCGGATAGCCGACCAGCTGGCCCGGGCCGTGGTAGGTGACGTCGCCGCCCCGCTCGATCTCGAAGAGCGGCGTGTCGCCGAGGTCGAGCAGGTTGTCGCGCTTCGCGCTGCGGCCCGCCGTGATCACGTGCGGGTGCTCCACCAGCAGCAGGGTGTCGGGGATCTCGCCCTGCTGGCGCTGCTTCACCAGCGCGAGCTGCATCGCCCAGACGTCGGCGTAGTCGCGCGTGCCGAGATCGACGAGGCGGGCGGGGGCAGGTTCCAGAGTCACCGGTTCTGAATATGGATCGCTTCGCCCAGGCTCGCCTTCGCGGCCTCCATGATCGCCTCGGGCAGCGTGGGGTGGGCGTGGATGGTCAGGCTCAGGTCGTCGGCCAGCGCCCCCATCTCGATGGCCAGCGCCGCCTCGGCGATGATGTCCGAGGCGCCGTTGCCGACCACGTGGATGCCGAGCACCTCCTTCGTGCCCGCGTCGATGACCACCTTCACGAACCCGTCGGTGTCGGCGTTGGCGATGGCGCGCCCGAGCGCGAGGAACGGAAACTTGCCGACCTTGATGTCGCGGCCGCGCTGCTTGGCCTCCTCGGCGGTGATGCCGGCGGACGCCACCTCGGGATCGCTGAAGATCACGGCCGGGATGACGCGCACGTCGAACTCGGCCTTGTGTCCGGCGATCACCTCGGCGACCACCTCCGCCTCGCGCGACGCCTTGTGCGCCAGCATCGGCTGGCCCGCCACGTCGCCGATCGCGTAGACGCCGGGGACGTTGGTGCGGCGGCGCGCGTCGACGGTGATGAAGCCGCGCTCGACCTTCACGCCCACCTCCTCCAGGCCCAGGCCCTCCCAGTTCGGCCGCCGGCCCACCGACACCAGCACCTTGTCCGCGTCCAGCGTGACGTCCTTGCCGCCCACGTCGACGACGACCGCGGCGCGCCCGTTCGCCTCGCTCCACGACTTCGCCTTCGCGCCGGTCATCACCTCGACGCCCAGCTTCTTCAGCTTGCGCGACACCACCTGCACGATGTCCGGATCGTTGCCGGCCAGGATTCCCGGCAGCGCCTCGACGACCGTCACCTTCGCGCCCAGCTTGGCGTAGAGGGTGCCGATCTCGATGCCGATGTAGCCGCCGCCGATGACGACGAACCGCTCGGGGACCTTGTCGAACGCCAGCGCGCCCGTCGAGTCGAC
>DATBHU010000265.1:0-6824 GCA_036557265.1 Polyangia bacterium | reverse complement strand
CGGCGGCCGCGGCGGCACGACCGGCAGCGGCGGCGCCACCGGCTCGGCCGGCGCCACCGGGACGGGCGGCGGAACGGGCACGGTCCTCTACAGCGACACCTTCGAGAGCGACGCGACCGGCGCCACGGCGCCGAACGGCTGGTCGCGCGCCGGCGGCAGCAGCGGCGACTGGGCGATCGCCAGCGACGGGACGAAGGTGCTGGAGCAGAACGGGGCGACCAGCGCGACCCTGCGCATCCAGTCCTTGACCGGCGCAGGCGCCTCGGGCGCGCCGTGGAGCGGCGCCCTCAGCGTCTCGGCGCGCGTCAAGCTGCTCGCGACCGGAAGCAGCAACCAGGCGGCGCTGGTCTGCGTCCGCTACAACGACACCAGCAATCGCTACTGCGCGGCGCTGGTCCCGAACGGCGTCCAGATCCAGACGGCGGTCGGCGGAACCGCCGGAAACAGCAACGTGTTCACGGCCACCGTCACGACGGAGACCTTCTACGACGTGCGGCTCAGCGTCGACGCATCGAACCTGCTGACCGTCTTCCTGGGCGGCGCGCAGAAAGGGACGTACCCGCCGGGCGCGATGACCAACGGCACCATCGCCGTCGGCACCACCAGCACGGAAGCGGCGTTCGACGACATCTCGGTGACGCGGCCGTAGTCGCTCCGCGCCACAGGCGCGGTGTGCGACTATTGTTTTTTCAGGTAGCCGCGATCGCGCGCTTCGCGCGCGGGCGGCTAGCGGCTCCCGCGCGCAGCGCGGATGGGCCGCCATTTTTGCAAAGGTAGGCGGGCGGTCTCGTCTGTTAAAGTGCGCTGCTCATGCCTTCGAAAGAACCGGCCGCTTTCGCGGTGATACTGGGCGGCGGCGCGGGCACGCGCCTGTGGCCCGCGAGTCGACGCGCGCGTCCCAAGCAGCTGCTGTCGCTGGGCGGGTCCGAATCGCTGATCGGGGGCGCGGTGCGCCGCGGGCGCGCCCTGGTCGGCGCCGAGAACACGCTGATCGTGACCGCGCAGGATCAGGCGGCGGCCGTGCGCAAGGCGATCCCGGACCTGCCGGCGGCCAACATCATCGCCGAGCCGGTGCCGCGCAACACGGCGGCCGCCGTCGGCCTCGGCGCGGTGATCGCGCAGCGGCGCGCCGGACCGGAGGCGGTCATCGCCGTGCTTCCGGCCGATCCCTACATCGGCGACGAGGAGACGTTCGCGCGCCTGGTGCGCCTGGCGATCAACGAAGCGCGCGACGCGATCGTCACCATCGGCGTCCGGCCCACGCACGCCGAGACGGGCTTCGGCTACATCCGGCTGGGCGCGCGCCTGCCCCGCGACGGCGCCGACCCGGTCCACGACGTGGGCGGCTTCTTCGAGAAGCCGGACCGCGCGACCGCCGAGCGCTATGTCGCAGCGGGCGACTACCTGTGGAACTCGGGGATGTTCTTCCTGACCGCGCGGCGCATGCTGGACGAGGCGCGGCGCCACCTGCCGGCGCTGGGCGCGCTGCTGGACGCCGCGACCGCCGCCGACGACGTCGGCGCGGCCATCGCGACCGGGTACGCGGACGCGCCGTCGATCTCGATCGATCACGGCATCATGGAGAAGGCGGGCGGCCTGCGCGTCGTCCCGGGCGCGTTCGGCTGGAACGACGTCGGCAGCTGGGCGGCGCTGACCGCGCTGCGCGCCCCGGACGGCCGCGGCAACGTCGTCATCGGCGGCCAAGGGGCGACGGCGACCGCGACGTTGATCGACGGCGACGGCAACATCGTGGTCGCCGAGGAGGGCGCGCCCTACGTCGGCGTGCTGGGCGTGCGCGATCTGGTCGTGGTCGCGACCCGCGACGCCGTCCTGGTCATCCCCAAGGATCGTGCGCAGGATGTGCGCCGCATCGTCGAGGCCGCGAAGCAATCCGGCCGCGACGATCTGCTGTGATCGCCCGAGGAGCCCCCCGAGAATGAACCCGAGAGTCTTTCGCGAGTACGACATCCGCGGCAACGGCGACGCCGACTTCCCCGACGACTTCGTCGCCGACCTGGGGCGGGCCGCCGGCGCGTACTTCGCCGAGCGGGGGGCCCGGCGCATCACGCTCGGGCGCGACTGCCGGCTGTCGTCGCCGCGCATCCACGCCACGCTGAAGCGCGAGCTGCTGGCGGCGGGCCTGGACATCGTCGACGTCGGCGTGGTGCATACGCCAGCCCTGTACTTCTCGGTGTTTCACCTGGAGGCGGACGGCGGCGTGATGATCACCGCCAGCCACAACCCGGCCGAGGACAACGGCTTCAAGATCGTCGCGGGCCGGACCACCATCTTCGGCGCCGAGATCCAGAAGCTGCGCGAGCGGATCGAGAAGCGCGCCTTCCTGATCGGCGTCGCGCCCGGGCGGGCCAGCGACCACGACATCCTGAAGGACTACGTCGCCTACATCGCCAACAACATCCAGCTGGGACCGCGCCGCTTCAAGGTCGTGGTCGACGGCGGCAACGGCACGGGCGGCGTGGCGGCGGTCCCGATCCTGAAGACGCTCGGCGTCGACGTCGAGGACATCTACTGCGAACCGGACGGCCGCTTCCCCAACCACCACCCCGACCCGACCGTCCCCGCCAACGTCGCCGATCTGATCGCGAAGGTGCGCGCGACCGGCGCCGAGGTCGGCATCGCGCTGGACGGCGACGCCGACCGCATCGGCGCCGTCGACGGCAAGGGGCGGATCATCTGGGGCGACCAGCTGGTGATGCTGTTCGCGCGCGACATCCTGACGCGCAAGCCCAAGGCCAGGTTCGTCAGCGAGGTGAAGTGCAGCCAGGCGCTGTTCGACGATATCAGGGCGCGCGGCGGCAACGCCATCATGTGGAAGGTCGGCCATTCGCTGATCAAGGCGAAGATGAAGGAAGACCACGCCGACCTGGCCGGCGAGATGTCGGGCCACATGTTCTTCGCCGAGCGCTGGTTCGGCTTCGACGACGCGGTCTACGCGGGGATGCGCCTGGTCGAGATGCTGACCCGCTCGGAGCGGACGCTGGCGGAGCTGTACGACACGCTGCCCGTCCTCTACAACACGCCGGAGATACGGATGACCTGCCCGGAGGACCTGAAGTTCGAGGTGGTCCAGCGCGCCCTGGCCTGGTTCCGCGAGCGCTACGACATCGTCGACATCGACGGCGTGCGCGTGCAGTTCCGGGAAGGCGACAGCCGCGACGGCAAGAGCGTCGGGTGGGGGCTGATCCGCGCGTCCAACACCGGCGCGGTGCTGGTGCTTCGCTTCGAGGCCGATAGCAACGATCGCCTCGCGCAGATCAAGTCGCTGGTCGAGGGGCGGCTGGCGGCGATCATGGCGGAGATGGGCGCGCCGCCGCCGAAGGCCGCGGCGCACTGAGCTGTCAGAACGCGTTCCAGCCGAGCAGGATTGTCGCGCTGACGCCGCCCGTGGCGGCCGCGAGGTCGGCGCGCGCCACGACGTGTACCGACGTGTCTAGGCCGTCCCCGTAGTCGCGCTCGTGGTGCGCGAGCTTCACGCCGAGCTCGGGCGACACCGTCACGGCCCCCGGCTCGATGCCGGCCCCCGCGCCGGCGAACAGCCGCCGACCGGTGTAGCGGTACCCGAGCCGGCCGTACGCCGAGTCGACGCCCGACGATCGCAGCAGCAGATCCACGTTGCCCGCGATGCGGTGTTGCAACTGATCGCCGAAGGGTACCTGGCATGACCACCCGAACACGAAGTTAGCCCCGGACGGCCTGACGACGACGCCGACTTCCGACGGAAACAGCGCGACCGGCGCGTACATCAGCGCGTAGTGCGGCCACCCGATCGGCACCCCGTCGGCGTGCGCGGTCCGCGCGGGCGCGGACGCCGCGAGCAACGCGGCGGCGACGACCAGTGATCCCCGTCGGTTCATGACGTCGCTAGATGAGGTTCCAGCCGAGGAGGAAGGTCACGGCGCGCAGCTGGCCCGATGCGGGCGCGATCTCCCCGCGCGCGAGCAGATGCAAGGACATGTCGACGGCGGCGGCGGGCTCCTCCCGGACGTGGAGGAACTTCACGCCGATCTCGGGGGACAGATTCAGGCTGCCGCCGTTCGCGTCGACGCCCGCGCCCCCGAACACGTGGCTGCGGTCGTAGCGGTAGCCGAGGCGGCCGCGCCACGACGCACCCGCGCCCGCGCCGGGGACGAGGTCGAACCCCGGGACGATGCGGTGATTCACGAGGCTGTCGGGCAGCCGGCTCGCGAACAGCTTGAGCGGGAGCTGCCACGACCATCCGATCAAGGCGCGGGCGGTGGTCGGATCCGACATCGTGACGCCAGCGTCCGACGGAGCGAACAGGCCGAGGCCGCCCAGGACGGCGCCGTCCCACCCGTCCGCGCGCGCCTCGGCGCTCGACAAGAGCGCGAGCAAGCCCAGCGCGGCGCCTCGCCTCAAAAGAGGCTCCATCCGAACAGCAGCGTCGCGCCGCGGACGTGGCCCGATTCGGGCGCGATCTCGGCGCGCGCCAGCAGGTGCAGCGACGGGTCGATGTAGTGGTCGGAGCCGTCGTTCATGAACCTGAGGCCGATTTCGGGCGACAGGTTCGCGCCCGCGCCGTCAGCCCCGACGCCCACGCCGCCGAAGACGTGCGAGCGGGCGTAGCGGTAGCCGGCGCGCGCGCGCCAGGACACACCGCCGGCGACAGGCAGCAGATCCACGCCGCCCACGATGCGGTGGCGCGGCAACGCCGATCCGGAGTCGGTCACGGGCAGCTGCCACGACCAACCAAGGACGAACTTCGCGACCGACGGATCCGCGGTCGGGACGGTGAAACCGACCTCGGACGGGACGACCACCGCGCCCAGGAGGACCGCGACGGCCGTGCCCTCGTCGCCGCACCCGTGGGCCCGCGCCGCGGGCGCGAGCGTCGCGAGCAGCGCCGCGGCGGCGGCGATCGAGCTGCGCCGTTCGACGATTCGCATGTCCCCACCATCGCGAACCGCCATGACGCCCGGACGGCCGGCGCGCGGAGAGGGGGCGGACAACCCGTGGCAAAGCGGTGGCCGCCATCGCGTGCGTCCGGGCGTGCCCCGGCTCACCCTCTGGATCTCTCCCGCTTCGGCTTTAGTTTTCTTGCGTTGTCGGGAGTGGTTGACCTGTGAGTCGGCGCGTTGGAATCGTGGTCGGGCTGGTGGCGGCCGTGGGGCTGGGCGGCGGGTGGGCGGCGCTCAACGCGGCGCGCGCCTCGGCGGCGAAGTCGCCCTATCGCCTCGAGAAGGCGCGCGTCGAGCGCGGTGACGTCACGGGGCGCGTCACGGCGACCGGCACGCTGACGGCGCTGGTGACGGTGCAGGTCGGCAGCCAGGTGTCGGGGCGAATCGCCGAGCTGTACGCGGATTTCGGCCAGCGTGTGAAGCGCGGGCAGGTGATCGCCAAGCTGGATCGCCGCCTGTTCGAGGCGCAGGCCGAGCAGGGCCGCGCCAACAGCGAGGCGGCCGTCGGCGATCTCGAGAAGGCGCGCGCCCAGGCCGAGGAAGCGGACCGAAAGCTGAGCCGGACGCGCGCGCTCGCCAATCAGAACCTGGTCGCGAAGGCCGACCTGGACGCGGCGGAGACGGCGGCGAAGGCGGGCAAGGCGGCGGTGGCCGCCGCGACCGGGAACCGCGCCCAGGCGGCGGCCGGGTACCACCAGGCGAAGGTCAACCTCGGCTACACGACCATCATCTCGCCCATCAACGGCATCGTCATCTCGCGCAACGTCGACGTCGGGCAGACGGTGGCCGCGTCGCTGCAAGCGCCGACGCTGTTCACCATCGCCGAGGATCTGAGCAAGATGCAGGTCCACGCCGCGGTGTCGGAGGCGGACGTCGGCCGGCTGGAGCCGGGGATGAACGCGACCTTCGTCGTCGACGCGTATCCCGATCGGAGGTTCAAGGGCGTCATCCGCCAGATCCGCGACGCGCCGCAGACGCTGCAGAACGTCGTCACCTACGACGCGGTCGTCGACGTCGACAACTCGGATCTGCGCCTCAAGCCGGGGATGACCGCGAACGTCACCTTCGTCTACGCCGAGCGGAAGGGCGTGCTGCGCATCCCCAGCGCGGCGCTGCGCTTCCGCCCGCCCGAGGAGCTGCTGGGGCCCGGCGCGAAGGCCGTCGACGGCAAGAAGAAGCACAAGCACAAGATCGAGAAGCAGGCGGGAGCCGCGACGCCGCCGCCCGTGTCCTCCACCGCCGCCGCGAACGGTCCGGCGACGAAGACGGTCTGGGCGCTGGACGGCGACAAGCTGAAAGAGGTCCCGGTGGAGATCGGCGTCTCGGACGGCACCAAGGTCGAGGTGCGCAAGGGCGAGCTGACCGAGGGCGACGTGCTGGTGACCGACGCGATCGCCAAGAACGAGGCCGGCGGCAAGAAGAAGGGGCTGTTCTGAGCGCGCCCCGCGGGGGCAGAACCATGGTCCGCAGCGCGCCGCTCATCGAGATCGCCGACGTCACCAAGACCTACCGCATGGGCGAGGTCGAGGTGGAGGCCCTGCGCGGCGTCAGCGTCGACGTCGCCGCCGGCGAGTTCGCGGCCATCATGGGGCCGTCGGGCTCGGGGAAGTCGACGCTGCTGAACATCATCGGCTGCTTCGACCGCCCGACGCGCGGCCGCTACCGGCTGGCGGGCGAGGACGTCTCCGGCCTCGACGCCGACGCGCTGGCCGAGATGCGCAACCGGACGCTCGGGTTCGTGTTCCAGAGCTTCAACCTGCTGGCGCGCACGAGCGCCCTCGAGAACGTCGAGCTGCCGCTGGTCTACGCGGGGGTGCGCCCGCGGGCCCGGCGGCGGATGGCGATCGAGGCGCTGGAGCGCGTCGGCCTCGGCGGGCGCCTCCACCA
>DATBHU010000264.1:0-3121 GCA_036557265.1 Polyangia bacterium | reverse complement strand
CGCCACCATGGTCGCGCGCGCCTTGCTCGATCCGGCGCAGCCCGGCCTGCGCAGGCAGGTCGATGTCATCCAGCGCTCGGCGGAGCGCATGTCCCGTCTCATCGAGGATCTCCTCCAGGCGGCGACGATCGAGGCCGGGCGGTTCAGCGTGGAGCTGGGTCGCGAGGAGGTGTCGTCGATCGTCGACGAGACGCTGCAGGGGCTGGAGGCAGCGGCGACCGTGCGATCGGTGCGTCTCCAGCGCGACGTGGCAGAGGACCTGCCGATGATCCGCTGCGACAAGGTGCGGATCATCCAGGTGCTCTCGAACCTGATCGCCAACGCCATCGAGGTCGTCGCCGATGACGGCACCGTCCGGCTGCGCGTGTCGCCGGACGCCGGGGGCGTCCACTTCGCGATCTCTGACCGCGGCCCCGGCATCGCGGAGGCCGACCTCCCGCACCTCTTCGAGCGCTACTGGAAAGGCAAGGCCAAGGGGCGGCACGGATTCGGCCTGGGCCTCTACATCTCGAAGGGCATCATCGAGGCGCACGGCGGCCGGATGTGGGTGGAGAGCCGGATCGGGCAGGGCAGCACGTTCTTCTTCAGCGTGCCGGCCGCCCATGACCTCGGCGAGCACGTGGCGGCGACCTGAGCGGAGGCACCCGGCGACGTTCGTGCTACAAAGCGGGGCCCTCCCGGGGTCGTTCTTGAGCAACGTTGCTACACCACCAGGACCGGAGCGCCGCGCCTTCGGGGCCCTGCGGATCGCCGGCTATCCGGCGTTCCTGCTGACGTTCATGTTGACCATGATGGCGGACAACATCGAGCACGTCATCAGCTACTGGCTCGCTTTCCAGAAGTTTCACTCGGCGGCGCTCGGAGGGTTCGCCGTGGTGTCGCACTGGCTGCCCTACCTGCTGTTCTCGGTCGCCGTCGGCGCGCTCAATGACCGCTTCGATCCGCGGCGGCTGATCCAGATCGGCGGCGCGCTGTTCGCGGTGGTGTCGCTCGGGTGGGGTTACTTCTTCCTCACGGATACGCTGCGCGTCTGGCACGCGATGGTGCTGCTGGTGCTGCACGGCTGCGCCGGCGTCTTCTGGATGACCTCCAGTCAAGTGTTGCTCTACGACATCGTGGGCCCCGCCGCCTTGCCGAGCGCGGTCCGCCTGAACGCGAGCGTGCGCTACCTCGGCCTGCTGGTGGGCCCCGGCGTCGGCAGCCTGCTCATGCTGGCGCTCGGGCCCACGCGCGGCATCTTCCTGAACGCCGCGTTCTACCTGCCGCTCCTGCTGTGGCTCCTGCGCGCCCCGTACGGGCGGCATCACCGCCGGGGAGAGGCGGCGGCGCGGCGCGCGGTGTCCGGCCTTGCGGACATCGTGCGGACGATCCGCGACATCCGCGGTGTTCCGGCGATCGGGGCCATGGTCCTGCTGGCCGGCGCGGCGTCGTTCCTCGTCGGCAACAGCTACCAGGCGCAGATGCCCGGCTTCGCCCACGACCTCGGCCACGGCGATCCCGGGGTGACGTACACGCTCTTGCTTGGCGCCGACGCCGCCGGTGCGCTGGTGGCCGGCTTCCTCCTCGAGAGCAGCGGCAGCCTGCTGCCGATCGGCGCCGGCTCGGCGCTGAAGCTGTCGATCCTGTGGGCGACGGCGTTGCTCGCCTTCGCGCTGGTGCGCACGTACGTGCTGGCGCTCCCGCTGCTGTTCGCCGCCGGCTTCTTCGAGCTCGCCTTCAGCAGCATGGCCCAGACGCTGGTGCAGATGAACGCGCCGGAGGCGACGCGCGGGCGCGTCCTCGGCCTGTTCAACATGGCGAGCGCCGGGCTGCGCACCTTCAGCGGCGTCACCGTGGGCCTGGCGGGCAGCATCGCCACCATCCACACGTCGCTGGCCGCGTCGGCCGCGATCTTCGTCGGCGCCATGACGTTCGAGCTGTTCCGGCAACGGCGAAACGCCGCCGCTGCCGACCCGCGCCAGGCCGGGGCGATATAGAGCGCCGACCGCGGGACGCCCCGAGGTAGTCTTTGTGAACGGAGATGAGGCTCGGCGGGCGGCTGCTCGTTCTGCTTTCGGCGGTGGTCGCCGCGCCTCGTTCGTTCGCTGCCGACGCTGTTCCCGTGGCGGCGCCCGCGCCCGCGTGGACCGTCACCACCGTCGCCGGAAACGGCCGCGCGGGGTTTCGCGACGGGACCGGGACGAAGGAGGGGACGGCCGAGTTCGACGGGCCGGTCGGCGTCGCCTGCGACGCAGCGGGAGTCGTCTACGTGGCCGACGACCGCAACCACGCCATCCGGCGCATCGGACCCGACGGGGCCACCACGACCGTCGCGGGCAGCGGGGCGCCGGGCTTCCGCGACGGGACCGGACCCGAGGCGCTGTTCCGCAACCCGCGCGCGATCGCCGCCGGCGCCGGCGGGTCTCTCTACGTGGCCGACACGGGCAACAACCGCATCCGGAAGATCGCGCCCGACGGTCGCGTGACCACGCTCGCGGGCGCGGGGCGTGCCGGCTTCGCGGACGGGCCGGGCGCGCGCGCCGCGTTCGACGCTCCGGCAGGCCTGGCGGTCGATGCCGCCGGAATCGTCTTCGTCGCTGACACGGGCAACCACCGCATCCGCCGCGTTCAGCCGGACGGCAGCGTGACGACGCTGGCGGGCAACGGCAGGGGCCAGATCGTCGACGGCAGCGGCGGCGCCGGATCAACGGCGTCGTTCTTCTTCCCCGACGCCATCGCTCTCGGGCCAGATCGAACGCTCTACGTTCTCGACGGGCGCTCGCAGAGCGTGCGCGTGCTCGCGCCCGACGGCACGACGCTGACGCCGACGCCGGATGGCCGACCGCCCCAGCTCGTCGTCTGGATGGGGCTGGTTTTCCCCGTCCACGGCATCGCCGCCGACGCCGAGGGGAACCTTCTCGTCACCAATCAGCAGTGGATCGATCGCCTCGCGCGTGGAACGTGGAAGCTGCAGCCGGTGGCGGGCCTGATCGCTCACGGCTTCAGCGACGGCTCGGGCGACCGTGACACGGGAACGGCCGACTTCGATCGCGTGACGTCGCTGGCGCGCTGTCCGGACGGGACCTTCGTCGTCGCGGACACGGGGAACAACAGCGTGCGCCGGCTATCGCCGATGGCGGCG
>DATBHU010000263.1:0-10356 GCA_036557265.1 Polyangia bacterium | reverse complement strand
GCAGAGAGTAGCACGGCCGGTGGGATTCGGCTCAGTCAGGCCGCGGGAAAACCGGCTCCTTTGCGCGGCGGCGCCGTCGGCGGCCGATGGCCCGATCGGCATGTGCGGGTAAGGTTCATTTCCGCGACGCCCCTCACCTGGCGCCTGGCGGCGCCGGCCTCTCCCAAGGAGAGGCAAGATCAGATCCCTCTCCCTCTGGCGGAGGGTCAGGGTGAGGGAGTCGTCGGGCTCTCGGGCGCGGGCGCGTCGAGCAACGCGACGAACGCCGCCTCGTCGACCGTCTTCACGCCCAGCTTGGTCGCCTTGTCCAGCTTGGTGCCGGGGCTCTCGCCGACGACCAGGTAGTCGGTCTTGCTCGACAGGCTGCTGGTCACCTTGCCGCCCAGCGCCTCGATGCGCGCCTTCGCCTCCTCGCGCGAGAACTTGTCGAGCGTCCCGGTGATGACGAAGGTCTTGCCGAGCAGATGGCCGCCCCGCGCCGTGCGCGCCTCCTCCAGCCGCACCCCGGCGCGCCGCAGCTTCTCGAGCAGCTCGCCTGTCTCGGGGCGCTCGAAGAACTCGCGCGCCGCGCGCGCGATCACGTCGCCGACGCCGTCGATGGCCGCGATCTCCTCGACGGGCGCCGCCGCGATCCGATCGATCGACCCGAACGCGTCGGCCAGGGCGCGCGCCGCCCGCTCGCCGACGTGGCGGATGCCGAACCCGTACAGCAGCTTGTCGATCGGGCGGTCCTTCGCGCCGTTGATCGCGGCGCGCAGGTTGGCGATGGCGCGGTCCTTGAAGTTGGTCAGCTGCCCGATCTGCTCGTCGGTCAGCGAGAAGATGTCGGCCGGGTCGGCGATCAGCTTCTTCTCGAGCAGCTCGCCGGCGGTGCGCTCGCCCAGGTGCTCGATGTCCATGGCGCCGCGCCCCGCGAAGTGGACGATGCGCCCCCAGATCTGCTGCGGGCAGCGCAGGTTCGGGCAGCGCGCCACCGCCTCGCCCTCGGGGCGGACGATGGGCGTCCCGCAGCTCGGGCAGTTGGCCGGCATCACGAAGGCGCGCTCCGTCCCCTTGCGCAGGCTCGGGATGGGCGCGACCACCTCCGGGATCACCTCGCCGGCGCGCCGCACCACCACCGTGTCGCCGATCAGCACGCCCTTGCGCGCCACCTCGTCGGCGTTGTGCAGCGTCGCCATCCCGATCGTCACGCCGCCGACCCGCACCGGCTCCAGCACGGCGAACGGGGTGACGGCGCCGGTGCGGCCGACGCTGACCATGATGTCGCGCAGGATGGTGGTCTGCTCCTCGGGCGGGAACTTGTAGGCGATCGCCCAGCGCGGGAACTTCGACGTGGCCCCCAGCTCGTGCGCGTCGCCGTAGCGATCGACCTTGATCACCGCGCCGTCGATCTCGTGCTCCAGCGCGTGCCGGCGCGCCTCCATGTCCTTGACGTAGGCGCGCACCTCGTCGAGACCGTTGCAGATCTTGCCCTCCGGGTGGGTGCGCAGGCCGAGCTCGCGCAGGTAGGCGAGGGTCTCGCTGTAACTGTCGAGCCGGCGCCCCACGATGCGCACCAGGCCGTGGAAGTAGACGCTGATCGGCCGCGACGCCGTCACGTTCGGATCCTTCTGGCGCAGGAGGCCGGCGGTCGCGTTGCGCGGGTTGGCCAGCACCGGCTTGCCGGCGTCGCCCAGCTCGACGTTGATGCGCTCGAAGTCGACGCGGCGTAGAAACACCTCGCCGCGCACCTCCAGCCAGTCGGGCGGGGCGTCCGTGCGCAGGCGCGCCGGCACCCCGCGGATCGTGCGCACGTTGGCGGTGACGTCCTCGCCGACCTGACCGTCGCCGCGGGTGGCGCCGCGGATCAGCTTTCCCTTCTCGTAGACGACCGCCAGCGACACGCCGTCGATCTTCGGCTCGCCCACGTAGCGCGGCTCGCGGCCCAGGCCCTTGACGACGCGGTCGCGCCAGGCGGTCAGCTCCTCATCGTCGAACGCGTTGTCGAGCGAGAGCAGCGGCTCGGAGTGGCGCACCGGCGCGAACAGCGACGTGTCGGCGGCGCCGCCCACCCGCTGGGTCGGCGAATCGGGGGACAGCAGCTCGGGGTGCTTCTTCTCGAGCGCGTCCAGCTCGCGCATCAGCTTGTCGAACTCCGCGTCCGAGATCTCGGGCGCGTCGAGCACGTAGTAGCGGTAGGTGTGGTTCTCGATCTGCGCGCGCAGCTCGTCGACGCGGCGCTTCGCCTCCGCGAGCTCGGCCTCCGCCTGATCGTGCATGCGCACGGGTGTACCACGCCGCGCATGGGCGTGATCGGTCGAGATCAGATGGCGAGCAGCGCGGCGACGACCAGCATCGCCGGGATGATCATCAGGAGGTAGCGGAGCGGCGCCGCGCGCCGCTTGCTCCAGCGGCGTAGCTTGCGCGCGCCGGCGCGGAGCGCCCCCATCCGGACGGTCGGCCGGGGCAGCCCGTGGCGCCGGGCGTGCTTGATCGGACGGCTGATGACCGCCGGCGGCGCCGCCCAGCTCCAGTCGGAGCCGGCGAAGCGCCGTGAGATCTCGGCGGTGCCGTGCACGCGGCGCCGGGGCGGGCGCTCCTCGGCCTGGCGCACGTCGCGCACCAGGCCGGGCGACAGCAACACCTTGGGCAGCGGCGGCTCGCACGGCGGCGGCAGCTTGGTGGGCGGCGGCTGCGCGTCGCCGGCGTGCGCCCGCATCGCGCCGTACGGCTGCGTGTCGCCCAGCACCACGTCGACCGCCAGCCGCGGCACGCCGTCGGAGGTGGACGGGTCGACCGCGATCTTCTTGATCACCCCGTGCTCCGCCAGCTCGCCGTGCTCGCCCAGCACCACGTCGACGCCGCCGTCGATGCGCAGGAACGGCAGGGTGGCGGTCAGCCGGACCGTGCGCTCGTCGACCATCCCTTCACAGCGCAGCGCCCGGTCGACGCCCTCGACGCGCAGCTTGGCCGGCACCATGTGGTGGACGCGGGCCTCGACCAGGCTGTCGATCGCCGCCACCGTCCTGGCGTCGACGTTCGAGAAGGCGATCGCCAGGCCGACCCCGCGCGCGAGCGCCGTCTCGCGCACCACGCGCCCGCGCACCGTGCGCGGCCCGCCCGGCAAGATCAGCGTGCAGCGGACGATGGTCCCGAGCGGGCAGGACTCGGCGCAGAGCACGTGGATGCCGGTCACGGAGAGATCGAGCGCGCGCGCGTACAGCCGTCCCCGGCCGTCGAAGCGCGCGATCGCGACCGCTTCGTCGTATGGCACCCGAGGCGCAACCCGGCGTGGCTGTTCCATGTCGGCCCCGTTTTCATTGTGCCCGCGCGCGCTCTCACGGTCGACGGTGGACGCGCGCTTCGCTTCACTTTCGGGGGACTTGCCGCGACATCGGCGGCCGGGTGGGGCGGCCTGCTGGCGTGTGCCTAGGTGTGCGAGGCGGGCGGTGCTTCGACCAGGTCGGCGGCCGTCGGCTCGACGCTGGCGGCGGCGGCGAGGGCGTCCGCTTCGCCCGACAGCTCGGGGGGGATCCCCGAACGCGCCGGCCAAGGCGGCAGCGGCGGCAGGCCCAGCACCTGCCGGACGAGCGCGAACGAGCGCCGGTGGATCGGGCAGGCGCCCAGCTTGCGCAGCGCGCGAGCGTGCGCCGGCACCGGGTAGCCCTTGTGCTTGGCGAACCCGTATCCGGGATACAGTTCGTCGAACGCGCGCATGCGCGCGTCACGCGCGGTCTTGGCGAGGATCGACGCCGCCGCGATCGACAGGCTCTTGGTGTCGCCCTTGATGATCGACTGCTGGGGCAGGGCCACGTCGCGCAGCTTGCGCGCGTCGATCAGCAGGTGCTCGGCGGCCGGCGCCAGCGCCTCGATCGCCCGGCGCATCGCCGCCAGGCCCGCCCAGTAGATGTTGATGCAGTCGATCTCGTCGACCTCCGTGTACCCGACCGCCCAGGCCACGGCGCGCTCGCGGATCAGCGGCGCCAGCCCCTCGCGCTCCTCGGCGGTCAGCCGCTTGGAGTCGTCGACGCCCGGGATGCGCGTGCCCTGCGCGAAGATCACGGCCGCCGCGGCGACCGGGCCGGCCAGCGGGCTCATCCCCGCCTCGTCGACGCCGGCGATGTGGGTGACGCCGGTGGTCCACAGCGCGGTCTCGTAGCGCAGCATCATCCGCAGCCGCTGGCCCTCGGCGCGGTTGGCGCGCCGCCGGCGCGCGACCGCGGTGAGGATCGCCTTCGCGCCGGCACGGCCGTCGGCGCCGAGCGCCGCCTCGATCTCCGCGGGCAGGGCGCGTCCCCGCTCCACATAGCGCGCCCTCAGATCCGCCAGCGACAGCCGGCCCGGCAGAGGAGGGCGCGGCCTGGTCATGGCGGCAGCGACGACATGGCCGCGCGCGCAGCCTCGGCGTGGGTGCCGAGCGGCGCCAGCTCGAGATACTTGCGGAACTCGTCGCGCGCGGTCTGGTTCTGATTGCGGGCCTGCGCGACGCTGGCGACGACGAAGTGCGCGTCGGCGAAACGCTGGTCGGCCACCAGCGCCAGGTGGGCCAGCTCCAGCGCTTCGTCCTGCCGGTTCGCCGCCAGCGCGGCCTCGGCGCGCGTCGTCAGATCGCGCGCCGGCTCGACCCTCGAGGGCGCGGGCTCCTGCGCGGCGCGGTGCTTCGCGGCCTGGGAGTAGAGCGACCCCGCGATCAGCAGCGCCACCAGTCCGGCCAGACCGACGACCAGCACGGTCCGCTTGCGGCCCGGCACCGGCGCGCGCGGATCGTAGCTCGGCATCGAGCCGGGCTCGGTCAACCGGCCGGGAACGGCCTGCTCGCCGTCCTCCAGCCAGTGCAGCGTCGAGTTCGACAGGCCCATCTCTTCTTGCGGCGCGGCCGCCGGCATCTGGGCGTCGGCGGAGGTCTCCGGCTTCGTCTCGGGCTTCGTCTCGGGCTTCGTCGCCCCCGACGGCTCGGGCGCGGTCATCACGCCCGAATCAGCGGGCGATGGCGCCGACGATTCGGCCGCGGCGGACTTCGTCGCGCCGTCGGCGTTGTCGGGGGCCGCCTCCGGCGGCGGCCAGGCGACCGCCGCGTCGACATCTGCGGGAGGGGAAGCACTCGAGGCGCTCGCGTCCGGCGCAGTCTCCGGGGTGGACGCCGCCTCCGCCTTCACGTCGCTGCTCGCTGAACTGTCTGCTTTTGGCTCTTCCGTCGACATCTGGCCCGGACGCCAGAGAGACTAGTGCAAAAACCGGCCGCCGGTTCAGGAAAATGGCGCGCCGGTAATCTGGCGCTGCCGGTTGTCGTTCAGGCCGCCGGCCCGGATCTGTTAACATCGAAGCGGGATGCAGCGTTCTGCCGACGACACCACGCTCAGTAGCGTGCCGTCCGTCGGACCCGCGCCACCCCGCGGGACCGCGCCGGGCGCTTATCTGGTCGTGATCTCCGGGCCGAGCTTCGGGGAAATGTACCGCCTCAAGGCCGACCGGCTGGTGCTCGGCCGTGGCGAGCGCGCCGACATCCGCGTGCTCGACGACGGGATCTCGCGCGAGCACGCCGCCATCGAGCGCGACGGCGGCAAGGTCGTGCTCGTCGATCTCGGTTCGACCAACGGGACGTTCTGCAACGGCGGTCGGGTCCAGCGGCAAGATCTGATTGACGGCGACAAGATCTCGATCGGCGCGGCGACGATCCTGCGGTTCACCTATCAGGACCAGGCGGACGAGCACTACCAGAAGAAGCTGTTCGAGTCGGCGTTGCGCGACGGGCTGACGTCGACGTTCAACCGCCGCTACTTCATCGATCGACTGCACGCCGAGATTCGCTTCGCCCACCGCCACGAGAAATCGCTGGCGCTGCTGTTCGTCGACATCGATCACTTCAAGGCGATCAACGACAAGCACGGCCACCCGGCCGGGGACGAGGTGCTGGCGGGCGTGGCGCGCGTGATGACGTCGACCATCCGCACCGAGGACGTGCTGGCCCGCTACGGGGGCGAGGAGTTCGCGGTCATCTGCCGTGAGATCGAGACGGACGGCGCGGACGCGCTGGGCGAACGGCTGCGGGTTGCGGTCGAGGGCCAGCGCTTCGAGCACGAGGGCAAGGTCATCCCGGTGACGGTGAGCGTCGGCGTCGTGGTCGGGCGCAAGGTGGACGACACGCAAGCGTTCATCGCCGCGGCCGACGCGGCCATGTACGAGGCGAAGCGGGCCGGGCGCAACCGCGTCTGCCTGTCCAGCGGCGCGCCGGCCGACTCGTCCAGCTAGAGCGCGCGCGGCGCTGGCAGGTTCGCTGGAGCCCCGCAGGTTCGCTGGAGATGTCCGCTAGAGCAGGAGCGCCCACGAGAAGGCGGCGAACACGCCGCCCGCCACCATCGTCCAGGCGAACGCCGCGGCGAAGCGCAGCTCGGTCCGGATCGTGCGCGGATTGCGGGTGGTGACGATCAGCGGCGCCCCGCGCCGGCCCGCGAACACGGGCGACAGCCCGCCGCGGAAGGGAGCGCCCGCCGTCGGATCCGACGTCACCGTCACCGGCCCGGCCACGTGCAGCGTCTCGCCGCGCGCCAGCGACGTCTCGAGGTGCAGCGCCCAGTCGGGTCCGGCGATCTCGCGGTAGTTGTCGCTGCGGATGAAGATCACCTCGCTGCCGAAGTCGATGGACGCCTGGCCCGAACCGTCGCCGATCGTCACGTTGCCGCCGCTGCGCTCGTGCTCGCGCATCGCCGGGCCGACGTGGACCGTGTGCCAGAAGACGCACGGGCGGTTCGACAGCGGCGCGCGCAGGTGATCGTCGGACACGACCTCGGCGGCGACGTGCGCCCGTCCGTCCCGCACGGCCGCGATCCGCGTCGGCGACGGCGGGTCGAGCAGGGCGCCCAGCCGCCGGCGGCGCCGGGCCGCGGCGAGCGCCAGCAGGATGCCGGTCACCAGCCAGCCCGCCGCCACGAACAAGCCCGTGTCGGTCACCATCCCGAGCGCGTGCGGCGCCACCGCGAGCTGCCCGGCCGCGCCGACCAGCCCGGCGGCCACCTGCCCGGCGGCGAGCAGCCCGAAGGCCAGCTGGCCGACGCCCCAGCCCAGCCCGATCGAGGCCTGCCCGAGGCTGATGCCGCCGACCGCGACCTGTCCGACGGCGATCACGCCCACCGCGACCTGTCCGACGGCGATGATGCCAACGGCCGTCGGCCGCCGCCCGCTGGACGGGTCGATGCCGCGGACGACGTGCACCAGCGGCAGCCCGAAGACTTTCAGCCGCGACCGGTACTCGAAGCTGGTCGTCCCCGGTGCTTCTGCTCCCTGCGACTCGACCGGCCCTTGGGGCCCCCCGCCTGCCCGCGCCGAACCAGCCTGCGCAGCCATGTGGAAAGCGTACGGCTCGGATCGGAAAGCTGCAATGCACTTCCGACAGGGACGAATCGGATAATGTTCCGGACGTGCCCCGATGGTCCTGGCTCGTGTTTGGCGCCGTGCTCGGCGCGCACTGCGGCGCGGCCCATCCACCGTCGCGCTCGGGCGCCGACGTCGCGGCGGGCGCAGCGTCGGGCGGGGCGCGCACGCGCAGCAACATCTTGCGCGGCGACTACGCCGGGTCCGCGAGCTGCGCCCGCTGTCACGCCGACATCTATGCCGCGTGGCGCGGCTCGCCGATGCACCTGATGACGCGGGTGCCGGCCGGCGAGGCGGTAAGGCTGCACACGCCGTTCCCCGGCGGCGACGGCGCGCCGCCCGCCACGTTTCACTTCAAAGATGATACGGCGCGCCTGTACGAACGCGACGGCGCGCGCTTCGTCGACCTCGCCTCGGGGCAGTACGGCGATCATCGCTATCGCGTCACGCGCGTCATCGGGGGGCGCTACCGCGAGGACTTCGCGGGCGTCGAGGTCGGCGGCGGCGACGACGCGCCCGAGCTCCTGTTGCCGGTCTCCTACGTCTTCGAGACGCGCAGCTTCCGGCTGAAGGGGTACTCGGTGCTGGTCGGCGAGCGGCCCGGCCTGCGCGCGGGCGGCGTGTGGACCGAGACCTGCGTCTTCTGCCACAACACCGTGCCGTACTTCGACGCGCTGTGGAACGAGCTGCGCGGTCCCGACGCTCCGGCCGTCTCTTACCAGGGGACGGTGGTCGATCACACGCTGCCGCGCGAGCGCCGCTGGCGCTTCGACGTCGACCCGGCCGGCGGCGGCGAGGAGGCGCTGCGGGACGCGGTCGCCGCCGAGGTGAGCGCCGTCGGGGGGACGCCGCCGCGCGCCGGCGACGACCGCGCGACCGCCCTCGCGCACGGCATCCACGAGCTACGCGCGCGTTTCGGCGCGCGCAATTTCATCGAGGTCGGCATCGGCTGCGAGGCCTGCCACGGCGGCAGCCGCGAGCACGCCGGCGATCCGCGCGTCCACACCGAGTTCGGGCCGCGCGCGCCGTTCCTGCAGGCGCGCCCGGACGGCGGCGGCGAGATCACGCGCGCCGAGCAGGTCAACCGCGTCTGCGCGCGCTGCCATCAGGTGCTGTTCTCGCGCTATCCGTTCACCTGGGAGGGTCAGACGCGCCGGGGCGGCAGCCCGGGCGGCAGCTCGATCACGTCGGGCGAGGCGCGCGATTACCTGCTGGGCGGGTGCGCGCGCCAGATGTCGTGCGCGACGTGCCACGACCCGCACGCGGAGGACCGGCGCGCCGAGCTCGACAAGCTGGCGACGACGGCGGGCAACGCGGTCTGCGTCCGCTGCCATCCCCAGTACGCGGCGGCGCCCGCGCTGGCGGCGCACGCCCACCACGATCCGGCGGGCGCCGGGGCCAGCTGCATCGCCTGCCACATGCCGAAGAAGAACATGGGGCTCGGGTACGCGCTGACGCGCTATCACCGCATCGGACGCCCGGACGATCCGGCGCGCGTCGAGCACGATCGGCCGATCGAATGCGCGCTCTGTCACGTCGACAAGACCGTCGCGGACCTGGCCGGGACGATGGAGCGCTGGTGGGGCCGGAAGTACGATCGGGCGGCGCTGGAGGATCTCTACGGCACGCTGCAGGCGCGCCCGCTGCAGGCGACGCTGATGCGCGGCAAGGCGCACGAGCAGGCGGTGGCCGTGGCCGTGCTGGGCGAGGCGCACCAGACCGAGGCGCTGGCGGGCGTCGCCCACCAGATGGCCAACCCGTTCCCGCTCGTGCGTTACTACGCGCGGCGCGCGTTCGACACGCTGTCGCCGCGGCCGTGTCCGGTCGACCTCGATCGGTCGACGCCGGAGATCGTGGCGGCGGTGCGCGCCTGCGTCCCGGCGGCGTTTCCGGATCTGGTGCCGGCCGAGATGCCGGCCAGCAACAACAAGGCGCGGCGCGCGCGCCGTTCGGAAGAGGTCGATGAAGACTGAAGCTGCGAAGGACGACGACGAGACGGCGCCGAAGCCGCCGCTGGTGCTGCTGACCGGGTTCCTCGGCGCGGGAAAGACCACGACGTTGAACCGCGTGCTGGGGCGCCAGCTGCGCCTGCGCGTCGGCGTGATCATCAACGAGCTCGGGCGCATCGACATCGACACGCGCCTCGTCAAGAGCCGCGCGGGCGACGTGATGGAGCTGGCGGGCGGATGCGTCTGCCACGAGGTGCGCGTGCAGTCCGAGCTGTGGGCGGCGATCGAGGAGGTGAAGCGGCGCTCGCGCCCGGACGTCGTCGTGCTGGAGACCACCGGCATCGCCGAGCCGTGGTCGATCCTGTCGGGGCTGGAGGATCTGGGCGACGCGGCGCCGGCGGTCGCGGCGGGCGTTGTCTGCGTCGTCGACGCGGAGGCGGGTGGGGCGCAGCTCGCGCGTCACGAAGAGGCGCGCGCGCAGATCGAGGCCGCGGACCGGATCCTGCTGACCAAGCTGGATCTCGCGGCCGCCGACGCGGTGGTGGCGCTTCATCGCGAGCTCGCGCGCCGCAACCCGGCTGCCGAGCGCGCCAGCTTCCCGGCCGGCGACGCGGGGACCGCCGCGCTGGTTCCGTGGTTGCTCGATGTTCGTGGCGCGCCGCGCGTTGCGCGCGCCGATCGCCACGCTCACGCTCACGCGCACGGCCAGCTCGCCGTCGTCGCCTTCGCGGATCCGGAGCCGCTGCTGGGCGAGCCACTGCTCGCGGTGATAGATGGCCTGGGCGCGGCGCTGGTGCGCGCGAAGGGCTTCATTCACGTCGCAGGCGACGACCGGCGCTGGTTCCTCGAACGCGCGGGCGCGCGCACCGGTCTCGCCCCCGGCGAGCCATGGGGCTCCGATCCGCGCGGCACCGAGCTGGTGCTGATCGGCGACGCCCTCGACGGCGACGCGATCCGCCGCCAGCTCTGGGCCTGCCGCGCCGGCCGGTGAAGATCAAACGAGCGAGCGGCGCGGCTAGTAGATCGCGATGCCGCCGGTGAACGTCGCCGCCGGCGACGT
>DATBHU010000262.1:0-11628 GCA_036557265.1 Polyangia bacterium | reverse complement strand
TCCGCCTTGTGAACCATCTCCTGCTCCTTCCTGAACAAGCTCGACCGAGGCGCCGCAAGGCCAAGCCGCCCCGCGGGACGCGATCCGCGACAACCCGGTCACACTTCGACGGCGCGACGGGCACCGCACCCTTCGAAATCCAGCTGTCGCGCCGAGTCCGCACGACACGGAAACGTCACACGGTATTCCCAGCCGGCCTGCGCCAACCGGCCTAATCTCCGCCCGTGACCGCGCTGGTGTTGAGCGAAGCGAGATCTCGCTATCGACCGCTGGCCCCCATCGGTCGCGGCGGCATGGCGGAGGTCCTGCTCGCGCTCCAGGACGCGGGCGGCGGCGTCAACAAGGTGGTCGTCCTGAAGCGGATCTGGCCCGACCTGGCCACCGACCGCGACTTCGTCACGATGTTCCGCGACGAGGCGCGGCTGGCGATCCGGCTCAATCACGCGAACGTCGTGCAGACCCTGGAGGTGGTCGAGGACGCGGGCGCGCTGGCGATCGCGATGGAGTACCTGCACGGCCAGCCGCTCAGCGCGGTGCTGAACCACCACCTGACCGGACCGCATCAGCTGAGCCTGTCGCTGCGGCTGCGCATCCTGGTCGACGTGCTGGCGGGGCTGCAGTACGCGCACGAGCTGACGGACTACGACGGGACGGCGCTGGGCGTCGTCCATCGCGACGTCAACCCGCACAACGTGTTCATCACGTACGACGGACAGGTCAAGCTGATGGACTTCGGCGTCGCCAAGACCGTCGCCGCCGCCTATCAGACCCGTCCGGGCGCCATCAAGGGCAAGCTCGCCTACCTGGCGCCGGAGTACCTGCGCAGCGACGTGGTCGACCGGCGCGCCGACGTGTTCGCCGTCGGCGTGATGCTCTGGGAGCTGCTGGCGGGCCACCGCTTGTGGCAAGGGATGTCCGAGGCGCAGATCGTTCACCAGCTGGCGGCCGCGACGACCGCGCCCGCCCTGCCCGCCGACGCCATTCGCCCGCCGGCGCTGGACGCGATCTGCCTGCGCGCGCTGGCGATGAACCCTGGCGAGCGCTACGCGACGGCCGCGGAGCTGGAGACCGAGCTGCAGCACGTGCTGGCCGGCGCCCCGGATTCGCACGCGCGAACGCTCGGTCGCGTCATCTCGCATGCGTTCGCGACCGCGCGCGCCGAACGCGAGGGGCTGATCACGCGCGCGCTCGAGACGGGGCGGGCGCCCAGCGCGCCCAGCCCGAGCCGCGAGACGTACTGGACGAAGGAATCGGAGTGGCCGCGCGAGACGACCTGGACGCGCGAGGTCGACGCCTTCCTGTCCGCCGCCGACGACATGCTCGACGTCACCGTGGTGGACCCGACCGTCCCCCCCGAGCCCGAGCCGGCGCCCCCGCCCGCGCCCGCGCGCCCGCGCGTCCCACCGCCACCCCCGCCGCCGGCACGGTCGCGCCGGCGCGTCGGCGGCGCGATCGCCGCGGTGGTGATCTCGGCGGGGCTGCTGGCCGCGATCGCGAGCGAGATGCAGCGGGGCGCCGCGCCGCCGTCCGTCTCCGCAGCACCGCCGGTGCCTTCTGCGCCTTCTGCGCCCTCTGCGCCTTCTGCGCCCTCTGCGCCCCTGCAGGCGGCGGCGTCGCCGCCGCCCCCGCAGGAGTCGCCGCCACCGCCCGCGCAGGAGGAGTCGGCGTTCGCGAACGCCGCCGCCCTGCCGCCTTCTCCGCCACGTAGCCTGGTCGCAGGCGAGATGTCGACGTTGCGGCTCCACGCGGAGCAACTCGGACAGCTCGGACAGCTCGGGCTCGAGCCGCGCAGCGAGCAAAAGCTCACCGCCATCCGGCGCCGCCGGGCCGACGGCGCCGACAAGCGGACGGCCGCCGTTCGCGACGACGCCCCGGCGCCGCGCGAAGCAGCGGGCAACAGCCTTCGCCCGGCCGCGCTGCGCGCGATCGACGAGGGCGATCCGTACAAATGACGAGGACGGCGGCGGTGCTCGCGCTCGCGCTCGCGGGCGTCGCCGGCGGCGTGCGCGGCGTACGCGCCGAACCGGCACCGGCACCGGCGCCGGCCGACGGGGCGGGAACGAACAAGCTGAACGAGGCCGAGCGGCGGTTTCGGCGCGGCATCGACCTCTACAAGGAGGGCGATCTGAACGCCGCGTTCGTGGAGTTCAAGCGCGCGTACGACCTGGTGCCGAGGTACCGGATCCTCTACAACCTCGGTCAGGTCTCGTACCAGCGTCACGACTACGCGGCCGCCCTTCGCTACTTTCGCCAGTACCTCCACGACGGCGACGATGCGGTCCCCGAGGATCGCCACCGGGAAGTGGCCGGCGCGATCGTGGACCTGGAACAGCGCGTGGGCCGGATCGATCTCCAGACCGCCGACGACGGCGCCGAGGTGTTCGTCGACGACGTCCTGATCGGGACGACCCCGCTGCGCGCGCTGGTCTCCGTCAACGCGGGCCGTAGAAAGCTCGACCTGGTCGCGCGCGACGGCGAGCACCGCACCCGCTTCGTGGAGGTCGCGGGCGGCGAGATCGCGACGGTGGCGTTTCCACGCCTGGAGTCGCGGCCGGCCGACAAGGAGCCGGCGCCGGCGCGCGCCGCCGAGGCGCCGCCGGCGCTGTCGCTGGCGCTGCCCAAGCCCGCCCCGGCCGTGGCCACCGCCCCCCTCGCCGCCGTGACGCCGCCCGCGGCGTCCAGCGTGCCGGTCGTTGTCGCGACGCCGGCCCCGCGCCGCTCGACGTTTCCCTGGAAGTCCTGGACACTGACCGGGCTGCTCGCGGGCGGCGCCGCGACCACCGGCACGATCGCGCTGCTGAGCAAACGCAACCTGGACGATCAGCTGAACGTGTTTCCCCAGGATCCGGTCGAGGTCGACTACTATCAGCGCCGCACGCGCGGCTTCGCGCTGGCGACCGACGGCCTGATGATCGGCGCCACGCTGATGGCGGCGATCTCGCTCTACCTCACCTTCCGCGACCCGCGCTAGCGGCTCCCGCGGCGCTATTGCGCCTCGCAGAACCCGTAGCTGCACGCGGGGGCGCTGGACGGACAGTCCGCCGGCGTCGTGCACGACTTGCAGCTGGTCGTGCTGGCCGCGAGCTTTTCGTAGTAGCAGCCGCACGCGCCGGACGGCGCGAACGGCATCACCGGTCCCATCTCCTGCGTGCGCCGCACGCGCATCGCGCACTGAGGGACCACCTTGCTCTGCGCTTCGATCTTCACGAGATCGATCCCCGCGGGCGTCGGACGCGACCCGGTGATGTAGCCGACCACCTCGCCCGCCTTCGCGTTCGCCGGATAGCCGGTGCCGTTCAAGCGGAGGAGCAGGTGCAGCGGGCCCCAGATCGGATAGCGGCCGCTGCGCACGTTCGCCTTGTCGTTCGTGGTGTCGCTGCTGTCCGGGAACACCGCGCACTTGCCGCCGAAGTCCTGATAGGCGAGCACCTTGACGGTCGCGCGGTTGTCCTGGGCGACGGCCGCGGTCAGGATGCCGATCGTCTGATCCGCGACAGTCGACATCCCGAGGCGCATCAGCATGTCGCCGCTCGACGACGTCGGCGTCCCCTTCCAGCGCTCGGGCGGGACGCCGATGGCGGCCGCGATCATGCGCTGCGTGCCCGACAGCGCGTCGCGCTTGTAGATGCTCCCTTCGAAGGTCCAGGGCGGCACCTGCGAGTCGTTGCCGAAGCCGAAGATGTTGTAGGCGGCCTCGCCGCTGATCGCGCGCTCGGTCGAGGACTTGTGGGTGGCGAACGTCATCGCCTGCACCGGGCCGATGTTGTCGGCCACCAGCGAAGGGAGGCCGCCCGGCAGCTGGAAGCACGTCGTCGGGAACACGTCCGAGATCCCGACGTGCGCGGTGGCGCCGCTCGGGTTGGTGATGTCGCAGGCGAGCTGCACGCCGCTGGCGTCCCAGTAGAGGGGGGCGGTGGCGCCCGAGCCCGCGAACGGCGTGCCCGACAGGATCGCGTCGACGCCCGCGCACGAGCCTTGACCGAAATAGACGATCGTCACGGGCGGCGATTGCCCCGCCATCAGCTTGCCGACCTCCGCGAGCAGCGGCTGCGCCGCGGTCGAGCCGGTCACGTAGATCGGCGTCGGCAGCGTCGAGCACTCGACGGCGCGCGCCGGACGCGCGCCCAGCGCGACGGCCGCGGCCACCCCGAGCGCCAGGATCGCGGCCCGCCTCATTGCCCGCCTCCGTCGGGATCCGGCAGCGGCCGCAAGCCGCCGTCCGGACCGAAGGCGAAGATGCGGGCGCCGTTGTCGAACGAGAGCTCGCACGCCGCCGTGCCGCCCGTGCCGCCGGCGCCGGTCTCCATCATCCCGGCGTCAGTGGCGTAGGGCAGCTTGGGAACGCAGATCTTGTGGGCGTTGTCGCAGGCGGCGTTGGGGAAGCGCGCGCAGTCGCCGTCGTTCGCGCACTTCTGAGGGTTGGCGCTGGTGTCGAGCAACAAGGTGCAGCCACCGCCGCCGCCCCCCGCCCAGAGCGCCAGCGCCGCAACGGCCAGACCGCACAGCAGAAACCGGGCCGGATGGGCCGCATGCCAGCGAGGCATGCGGCTGGGTATATGCGACCATCACCGAACGGCTCTGCATCGTTCGTGTGACGTTGACGTGACGGCTCGGCTACGCAGCGCCAGCCGTGGCATGGCGCGCCGCGCGCGTCGCCGTCGCCGGCACGTGCACGACGTCCGTCAGGCGGGCCAGGGAGATCGCGGTCACCGCCATCACCAGATCACGCACGGCGATGTCGTAGTAGCCGGTCGCCAGCAGATTCAGCACGATGCCGATGAGCCACGCCGCCACGACGTAGGCGAACACCTTCGTCCACGGCGTCAGCAACATCGCCAGGCCGGCGATGATCTCGATGACGCCCACCAGATACATGAAGTGCTGCGGCGTCGCATGCAGCGCGCCGGCCAGCCCGGGCGCGAGATACTTCGGCCAGTACACCAGCAGGTTGAAGAACTTGTCGAGTCCCGCCAACAGCGGCATCAAACCGAAGCTCATTCGCAACGTCCACCAAACGGAGTCGATCACCTTCTGATCGGCTTCTCGCGTGTTTGAAGCTGTTCCGTTCATCTTTGCACCTCCATCCCTTTCGTCTACATAGAGCGCCGACGGATGATTTGGTGACCGTGTGCAAGAAATCCGACGCACCGGGTTGAAAACCAGGGCTCCGGTGCTACCCGGTACAAGGCGGGTCCTGGTGATGGCGCGCTTGAGCCAACTCGAGCAACGGCCGCGGTTACGGCCGACGGCACCCCGATTGATCTCGCTCGGCGCACGGCTGAGGCGCGCGCTCGACGGCGCGCTTCACCTCGGCGCCAGCCGATTCTTGTCGGTCGACGCGCACAAGCACATCAGGCTGTGCAACATCAGCGCGGTCAGCGGCGGCGTCATCATGACGACCTGGCTGCTGCTCGAACTGGTGTTCGGCGAGCTGCGCACGGTTCCTCTGGAGCTCGGGTTCGTGGCCGGCTTCGCCGCGGTGCTGGCGCTGAACGCCACCGGCGCGCACCGGGCGGCGCGCTTGCTGCTGATAGTGATGGCCAACATCTGCGTGCTGGTCGGCGCGCTGCTGTTCCCCGAATCGACGGGCGGGATCCTGCCGTTCTTCGCGATGGCGGGGATCGCGCTCTTGATGTTCGGCCCCGGCGAGTGGCTGCTGGCCGCCATCAGCGCCGCCCTCCCCGCGCTGTTGCTGGTCGCGTGCGAGACCGGCCTGGCGGCGCGGGTGGTGTCCGTGCAGCCCCGGCCCGCGCCGTCCTGGTACTTCGCCGCCAACGCGGCGTCGACGTTCGCGCTGGCGTTCCTGGTCCCGTTCTTCTTCTTCCGTTCCAACCTGCGGGCCGAGGCGTCGCTGCAGCGCATGGGGCAGGAGAAGCTGAAACGCGTGATCGACGCCGACCTGATCGGCGTCGTGCGCGGACGCCTGTCGGGCCCGGTCGAAGACGCCAACGACACCTTCCTCTCGTTGCTCGGCTACACGCGCAAGGATCTGGCGGACGGCCGGCTCGATCTCCGGATGATCGCGCCGCTCGAGCCGTTCACCAGCGAGCTGCGGCGCGGACCGGCCTCGGTGTACGAACGGCTCTGCCAGCGGCAGGATGGGACGAAGGTGTGCACGCTGGTCGGGGTGGCCTTCCTCGACGAGAGTGACGACGAGGTGGTCGCCTTCGTCCTCGATCTGACCGCGCAGAAGAAGGTCGAGGCCCAGCGGGCGCTGCTGCACGACAGCCGCGAGGCGCTGCGCCTGCGCGATCTCTTCAACTCGATCGCGTCGCACGAGCTGAAGACGCCGCTGACCGCCCTCCTGCTCAGCATCCAGCTCCTGAGCCGGCGGCTGGAGCGGGAAGCGCCCGGCAATGAGGCCCTGCGCGGGCAGGCGGCCCGCTGCGAATCGGCCGCGACGCGGATGGGCGAGCTGATCCACGCGCTGCTCGACGTCGCGCAGATTCACCGCGGCCAGCTGACCCTCAACATGCGCGACGTCGACGTGGTCGAGGAGGTGCGCAAGATCGTCAGCGGGTTCGCGCTCGGCAAGGACGGGATGGGCGCGCGCATCGCCCTGCGCGCCGACGGCGCCGTGACCGCGCGCCTCGATTCGCTGCGCTTCGATCAAGTCGTCACCAACCTGCTGTCGAACGCAGTCAAGTACGGGGCCGGGAAGCCGATCGAGGTCCTGGTCGGAGAGGACAGCGAGGCAAACCTCGCCCACGTCGAGGTGATCGACGGCGGGCCGGGGATCGAACCGGCCATGAAGGACAAGATCTTCGAGCCCTTCCAGCGGGCGACGTCGACCGAACCCATCCCCGGCCTCGGCCTCGGCCTCTATGTGGTCAAGCTGATCGTCGAGAGCCACGGCGGGCACATCGCCGTCGACAGCGAGATCGGCCGCGGATCGCGGTTCATCGTCGACCTCCCGCGCGCCGGCGCGCAATCAGCGCCGTTGCAGTGAGCCAATGCAGTGAGTAACGGTAGGTAAATTCACGACCCGCGGTCCAGCTTGGCATCGTTCAGTCGATCCGCTGAATGACGATTTGACCGTCGTTGAGGTTTTGCTCGGCCATAATGATGGCCGAGTTGCGAGCTCGTCATTCCAGGCTCGCCCGCGGTGGACTTCCGTCAGGCGGGGCGGCAATCAACGACGTTGGGCACGGCCGGTCGCCCAGTTCACACGCCGCAAACTCGGCACGGCTGGCCCGCCTGCGCCTGGTCGAGGACGCCGTCAGCGCCGGGATCTCGCGCGGCATCGGCCACCTGATCGCCGAGGACGAGCACCTCTCCGGCCGCCATGTGACGCTGCGTGGATCGCGGCAGATCAACTTCGGATCCTGCTCGTACCTGGGCCTCGAGACCGACCTGCGCCTGAAGAACGCCGCCTGCGACGCCGTGAACCGGTTCGGCGTGCAGTTCTCGTCGTCGCGGGCGTACCTCTCCTGCCCGCCCTACCGGGAGCTCGAGAGCCTGCTCGAGGATCTGTTCGAAGCGCCCGTGGTCGTGGCGCCCACCACCACGCTGGCGCACTTCGCGGCCCTGCCGCTGCTCATCGGCGATGACGACGCCGTCCTCTGCGATCAGTTCGTCCACAACAGCGTGCAGTCGGTGCTGCCGACCCTGCAGGTCGCGGGCATCTCCTGCCGCTTCGTGCGGCACAACCGCCTCGATCGCCTGGACGAGATGGTCCGCTCGCTCGCCGAGCGTCACCGCCGGGTCTGGTATCTCGCCGACGGCGTCTACAGCATGCACGGCGATCGCGCGCCGATGGCCGGCCTGCGCGAGCTGGTGTCGCGGCACCCGCGCCTCTGCCTGTACATCGACGACGCCCACGGCGTCAGCTGGACGGGACGGCACGGCCGCGGGACCGTGCTCGGCGACGGACCCGCCCCGCCCCGCACGGTGGTGGCGGCGGGATTCGCCAAGGCGTTCGGCGCCAGCGGCGCGGTGCTGGTCTGTCCCGACGCCGAGACGGCGCGGCTGATCCGGACCTGCGGCAGCACGATGATCTTTTCCGGCCCCTTGCCGCCGGCCGTGCTCGGCGCGGCGATCGCGTCGACGCGCATCCACCTCTCCGAGGAGATTCACCGGCGCCAGGCCAAGCTGATGGATCGCATCCGCCTCTTCAACGATCTGGCCGAGCGGCGCGGCCTCCCGCTCGGCTCGACGGCGGAGACCCCGATCCGGTTCGTCAAGGTCGGCGACGCCGACGCCACCACCCGCATGACGGCTGATCTGATGCGCGACGGCTTCTACACGAACACCGCCCTCTTCCCGGCCGTGTCGCGGGGCAGCGGCGGCCTGCGCATCACGCTGACGCTGCACCAGACGCTGGACGACGTCAGCTGGCTGGTCGACGGCATCGCCCGGCGCCTCTAGCCCGCCGAAGCTGCTCGCCTGTTCAGGCCCCGCGGGCCCGCGTCAAGAATGCGATTTTGGCTTTAGTTTCGTCGCGGACCGCTCGATGCAAGTTCGGAGGTTCCGCATGGCATGGGGATCGAAGCCGAAGGAAGGCGCCGCGACCAAGAGTGACGCCATCGAGAACATCATCGGTCGGTCGTGCACCATCCGCGGCGACCTGGCAGCCGAGGGCGCGTTCCGCATCGACGGCACCATCGAGGGCTCGGTCGAATCGCAGGCGTCGGTCGTGATCGGCGAGAGCGGCGTGGTGCGCGGCGGCCTGCGCGGCACCGACGTGGTGATCGCCGGGACGGTCCAGGGCGACGTGTTCTGCGAGGGCCACCTGGAGATCCTGGCCAAGGGGACCGTCGAGGGAGACATCGAAGCGCGCAGCGTCCGCATCGAGACCGGCGGCGTCTTCCGCGGCACCAGCCGGATGGGCGGACGCGCCGAGCGCGACGACGTCCCCGGCGCGATTCCGGTGTCGGCCGATCTGAGCTCCGCCGCGTAGCACCATGGCGCGGGGCCCCAGCGACCCGACCCTCGATCTCGCGCGCATCCTCAAAGAGAAGGACAAGCCCGCCCAGAGGAAGGCGCGCTGGCGGATCATGGTGGCCAGCGATCCGAGCCGCCCGGTCCGCACGTTCACCCTCCCGCGCCTGCTGCCGACGCTGCTGTCGCTGTTCACGATCGCGCTCGTCGCGGCCACCGTGATCCTGGCGTTCGGCTCGTGGAAGCTGTCCGGCTCGCTCGGCGCCCTGCAGCGCCGCGTGCGGGCGATGGTGCAGGCGGCGGACAGCGTCGCGCTCGCGCCGGGCGGCGCCGGGGCGCCGGCGGGGAGCGCGGGCGGCGAGCTGGCGGCCGCCGCGTCGGCGAAGGTGGTGCAGACCAGCGGCGCGCGCTTCGGCAAGTTCCTGCTGCAGTCGGTGAACACCGCCGAGGAGATCGAGGTGACCCTCAACCTCGACACCGGCGAGGTCGACGCCGTCGGTTACGCCCGCCTGCGCCACCTCATGCGCTGCCAGCGCACGACCGCCGAGACGCCCATCGATCCCCGCCTGATCGATCTCCTCTACCGGATCTCGCAGCGCACGCACCAGAAGATCCAGCTGGTGTCGGGCTTCCGCGCGCCGATGTTCTCGCTGGCGACGCTCAGCTATCACACGCGCGGGATGGCCGCCGACATCCGCATCCCCGGGATGACACCGCTGATGGCGCGCGACCTGGCGGAGTCGATGGGCGTACACGGCCTCGGCTACTACCCGGTGTCGGGGTTCATTCACGTCGACGTGCGCGACGACTTCACGCGCTGGACCGACTACGGTCAGAACCGCCAGGACGGCGAGGGGACCGAGCACGGCCCCTCGCACGGCGAGGAGGTTCAGCGCGGCGAGATCGCGGCCGGGTCAGGGCCGGGGTAGGTTCGGGCAGACCGCGTTCTCGGCGCGCAGCGACGCGAACAGCGACGCCTCCGGCTTCTGCTTGAGCGCGCGCAGCGTGGCGCGGTACTCGCCCGCGGCGCGGCAGGCGTCGCCGTGCCCGGACAGCGCGTGCCGCAACCGTTCCGCCGCCACGTCGAGCTTGCCGTCGAGCCGCGCCCGCAGCCCCTCGACGTACGCGCGCATCGGATCGTCGGCGGCGGCGTGCGCGGCGCCCGCGCCGTCGGCGCGCAGCCGCGCCAGCTCCGTCAGATCGGCGTCGCGCGGTCCGGCGCCGGTGTCGACGGCGAGCTCGCCGAGCGCGGACGACAGCGCGCCCACGCCGCCCGCCGCCAGGCTGGCGCGCGCCACCAGCAGGCGCAGCTCGGGATCGGCGGGCCGCGCGCCGGTGGGCAGCGCGCGCGGGCGCCCCTGCCCGAGCGCGGCCGCCGCGGACGCCCACGCCAGCGTCGGCGCGCCCGGCGCCATCAGCCGCCGCGCGCGCGCGATCAGCGCAGACGCGCGGTCGACCGCGCCGAGCTGGGCCAGCGCCAGCGCCGCCCGCGACAGCAGCCGCGGCTCGTCGGGGGCCAGCGCCGCGGCGGCCTCGGCGAGCGCGCGGGCGTCGCCGCGCGATCCGCGGCGGCGCGCGTCCTCGGCGCGGGCCAGCGAGCAGGCGGCGACGATCGCGGGCGGCAGCCAGCGGTCCGCCGGACACCCGGTGAACGGCAGCGGCGTCGGCAAGGCGCCGAGCGCCGCCTCCGCCTCGTTGAGCAAGAGCGCCACCCGCGCGTCCTTGGGCGCCTGGGCGAGCACGGCCTGCAGCGTGGCCCGCGCGGTCTTCGCGTCCCCGAGGTCGAGCTGGACCTCGGCCCAGGCGATGCGCGCCGCCGTGAACCCGGGCGCCCGGATCATGGCCGCCTCGAAGGCGCGCGCCGACCCCGCCAGGTCGCCGTCGCGGGCGCGCACGCGGCCGAGCGCATACAGCGGATGCGGCAGCTCGCCGTCGGCCGCGGCGCCCTCCGCGGCCAGCCGCCCCGCCGCCTCGCGATCGCCCGCGTACAACCGATCCAGCGCGCGCGCCGCCGCCCCGATCACGGACGGCGCGTCGGCCGGGGCCGGCGCGCCGACGCGGGCCAGCGCCTCCGCGGTCTCGCGCGACGTGTCGACGCCGTAGTCCGCGGCCAGGGTCGCCGCGGCGAACGCCCAGCGGGCCGCCGCCTCCCGATCGCCCGGATCGGCGAGCGCCAGGCGGCGGCCCAGCGCCTGGGCCCGGCCGAGGTCGGCGATCCCGCCGCGTTCGATGTCCGCCGACAGGTCGGCGAGCATGCGCTCGGAGCCGGTGTCTCGCCGCCACGACAGCCACCACCAGACCGCCACGCCCGCGGCGATCGCGAGCCCGAAGATCAGGACGACGCCGCGCATCCCTCCTCTTGATATCGGCAAACGCGCGCGCGGTCCAAATCCAAGTTACCCTGATTATCATGGGTCGTGGATGGATCGGGGTCGCCGCGCTCGCCGGCGCGACGGCGTGCGGCGGCGGCGGGGACAGCGGCATCTCGTCCGAGGTGCTGGCCGGCTTCGAGGGGATCTACCAGCTCGACGGCGCCACCGAGAACCCGACCGCCTGCGACGCCGAAGGGCCGTCGAACCTCGACACGATCGCGCAGCAGATGTTCGTGGCGATCCGCCTCAAGATGCTGACGGTGTCGGGCCTGCAGCTGATCTCCTGCGTGGACGACGCGGGCTGCGCCAGCACGGCCGCGTCGGTGAAGGGCGGCGGCGGCTGGGCGGCGGCGTGGAGCTGGTTCCTGAGCGAGAG
>DATBHU010000261.1:0-12294 GCA_036557265.1 Polyangia bacterium | reverse complement strand
GAGAAGACCTTCTCGCGGCCGCCCTCGATCTTCATCGTCTCCTTGTGGTCGAAGAAACCCTTCATCTTGAACTCGACGACGTGGTCGCCGCTCGGCACGGCGTCGCGCTGCACCGGCGTCTTGCCGATCAGCTCGCCGTCGATCTTCACCTCGGCCCCCTCCGGGCTGGAGAGGACGCGGACGCTGCCGGTGGCCGACAGGTCGGCGACCAGCGTCATGGTCTGGTTCTCGATCAGGATGACCTCGCGCTTGAAGTCGGTGAACCCGTCCTTGTGGACCACGACGTAGTGCTTGCCGGGGTCGAGGTCGTTGCGGTCGATGGGCGCGCGGCCCAGGCTGGAGCCGTCCACGAACACCTCTGCGTTGGGCGCCATCGACTGCACCTTCAGCGACGCGCGCGGGCGGTCGGGCGGCGCCACCTCCATGCGGAAGCTGACGATGGCGTTCTCGCCCGCCGCGACGCGCACCGTCTGCTCCATCGGCTTGAAGCGCGTCTTGCGCCCGCCCACGATGTGCTCACCCGGCTTGATCGCCTGCACCGTCACCGGCGCCTTCCCCTTCGATTCGCCGTCGACGAAGATCTCGACGTCGGGCTCGTTGGAGATGACGCGCAGGCTGGAGCTGGTCGCGGCGCCGAAGTTGGCGGTGACCTTGACCTGCTGCCCGGCCGGGACGGCGACGCTCTGCCGCCACGACGGGAAGCCGTCCTTCTTGACCTCGACGACGTGATCGCCGGCGGCCAGGCCGCTGATGATGGCCGGCGCCGCGTCCTTGCGCTGGCCGTCGACGTAGACGTCGCCGCCCGCGTCCGAGTTGACCAGCAGCGTCCCGGTGGGCGCCTCGGCGCTCTCCAGCGAGACGTCGCGGGTGCGGAGCTCGCCCTCCTGCAGGTCGACCCAGTCGGAGAACGGCTTGCGTCCGGCCTTGCGCACCTCGATCTGGTGCCGCCCCGCCGTCAGCTCGAACGTGTTCGGGATGGTGCCGCGCGGGACGCCGTCGATCATGACGTCGCCGCCGGCGCCGTCCGCGCTGGCCTGCAGGTTCAACCGCGCCATGCGCGGGGCGCGCTCCAGCGTCGGCGACAGGGTGGTGTTCTTGCGAACGTCCAGCACCTGCTCGAACGGCTTGAAGCCCGACAGCTCGAGGACGATCTTCACCGGCCCCTTCGGGACCTTGATCGTGAGCGGCGTGTAGCCGGCGATGCCGTACAGCTTCGGCTGCTGGCCCGGCGACGAATCCCAGTAGACGGCCGCCTGCTGCGGCGAGCTGTCGATCTTGATCTTGTAGCGGCCCTTGGCCGGCGGTCGGGGCTGCGTCTGGGCCGCCGCCTCGCCGGGTGCCAGACCCGACAGGGCCGCCAGCGCCGCAATCGACAGAAACGCTACGACATGAACATGACGATTGTTTCGGAGCATGGGCGGAACGAGCGTACCGGCGGACGCTGCGCGCCGTCAACTGGACTGCCACCGGATCGCTGACAGAGATGAACCTTCAACGGCGGGGAGGCCGAAACCCGCGGCCCCTCGGGCGGCTGGCGCATGGCACGTCGCGTGCTCTCTTGGCGTCGCGAAGCCGATGTGTCGAACGTTCACCGTCCTCGCCATCGTCACGTGTGCTGTCGCCGCGCCGGGGAGCCGCGCGGCGGCGGCCACCGACGGCGCGCCCGACGCGCCCGTGACGCCCTTCATCGACAGTGGGAATCAGCTGCCCGATCTGGAAGCGCCCGCGCGCGGAGCGGGCGAGGACGGGAAGCAGCCGGATGCGCGCCCGGACCGCGGCCGCTGGTACGGCTGGCAGCTCTTGCTCGCCGATCTGGGGACCACCGCCTGCATCGCCGGTCTCGAATCGGCCGCCTGCCTGCTGGGCTACTGGGGCTCCGGGATCGGCATCCACCTGGCGCACGGCCGCCCGGGGCTGGCCGGCGCGAGCCTCGGCCTCCGGGCGGTGCTGCCGGGGCTCGGGCTCGGCGTCGGTCTGGCCGTCGCGAACTGCCCCCCCCGTCGATCGTCACCGCGCATGACCGTGACGACCACGCAGGACGGCGGCACCGTCACCTACACGACCGGCGGGAACTGGGACTTCTGCGGGCTCGGCGAGGGCGCCATCGGCATGGTGGTGGGTGCGGTGATCGCCTCGGCGATCGACGCGGCGCTCGCCTACGAGCGGGTCCCCGCCGCAACGTCGCCACCGCCTGTCGCGCGGCGCCCGCGCCTGGTCGAGCCGCGGCTGGCGGTCACGCACGACGGCTTCAGCCTGGGCCTGGGCGCCGCGTTCTAGCGCCCGGCGCCCGCGGAACCGCTAGGCCGTGTGGCGGCCGGTCTGGCGGCGCATCTCTTCGGCGAACAGGCGCTGCATCATCCGCGCGATGGCGTGCTTGCCGGAGCCGACGTGGGGCGCCAGCGCGTCGCTGAACTCCGCCGCCGACTGGAAGCGGTCGCCCGGCTCCAGCGCCAGCGCGCGCGTCAGGATGGACGCTGCCGGCGGCGGCAGCGCCATGATCGCCGTCATGTCCTCGCCGGTCGGCCCGGTGGCCGCCCGGTAGAGCGTGTCGAGATCGTTGTCGCCCCAGTAGAGCAGCTCGCCCGTCAGGCAGTAGAGCAGCACCAGGCCGAGCGAGAACAGATCGCTGCGCGCGTCGACGTTGTGCCCGCGCGCCTGCTCGGGCGACATGAAGTTCGCGTTGCCCTTGACCATCCCGACCTGGGTCTTGCTGACCCGGCGGTTCGACTTGACGATGCCGAAGTCGGACAGCTTCACCTCGCCCTGGAACGACACCATCACGTTCCCGGCCGAGACGTCGCGGTGGACGATCCCCAGCGGGTTGCCGTTCTTGTCGTGCGTGTCATGCGCGTAGGCCAGCGCCTGCAGCACCTCGTGCGCGATGAAGTAGGCGATGTCGGCGGGCATGCCGCGCCCGCCGCGCATCTGGTGCCGCTCCATCAGGCGGGCCAGGTCGCGCCCCAGGATGTACTCCTGGGTCATGAAGTACTGGCTGCCGGCCATGCCGAAGTCGAACACCGGCACGATGTTCGAGTGCACCAGGCTCGCCTGCAGGCGCGCCTCGTCGACGAACTGAGCGACCGCGTCCTTCTCCTTCGCCAGCTCGGCGCGCAGGCGCTTGAGCACGAAGGTGCGGCTGAACCCCTCCACGCCGCTCGCCTCGGCGACGAACAGCTCGGCCATGCCGCCCTCGCCCAGCCGATCGAGCAGGCGGTAGCGGCCCAGCATTGCCGCGTGGCTGGGAATCGCGCCCGTCGGCCCCGCGTTCGGCAGCGCCGTGGTGCCGGTATCGGACACCGCGACCAGCGCCGGCCGGCCGGCGTTCTCCTGCCACTGCGACGGACCGGTGGTGGGCACAGGCGCGGGCGCGTAGAACCCGGACACCGGCGCGCCCTGACTTTCGCTCGGGGCGAGCGGAACGGCGGGCACCGCCTCCTGGCGGGGCGGGGCGCGGCGTCCGACGAACACCAGCATGAGCCCCGCCAGCGCGACCACGCCGGCGACGCCCAGCTGCAGCGGGCGCACCGGGAACGCGGGCGCGGCGGGCGCGACGCGCGCGACGGCCGGCGCGGGCGCGAGCGCCGGCTCGCGGCCGAGGACGACGATGGGCGCGTGCTCGCTCGCGATCGGAAGCCGCGCCGCCGCCAGCATATAAGGATGACCCCCGACGCTGACCAGCGCCGACGCCGTCCCCTGCAAGCGCGCCTGCTTCGCCACCGGCTTGTCCAGGATGCCGACGTCAGCCGTGCCGCGCGTGGAGACGACGTTGCCGTTGACGATCAAGCGCGAGAAGGTGAACTGCCCGCGGTACGTCCGCCACCAGTCCTCGTTGTCGAACAGATCGGTCCAGGTCTCGCCGTCGACGTTCATCTTCACCGCGGAGATCAGCGGCTCGATCGCGGCCGCCTGGCGCGCGCTCTGCTCGATGGCGCGCAGCTCCGCCGCGGCGTGCGCCTCGCGCTCCGCGGTCACGGCCGCCGCCGCGTCGGCGTCTGTCCTGGCGCGATCGCTCGACGCCTGACGGAACGAAACCGCGCCCAGCGCGGCGCCTGCGAGTACCAATGCGATCCCGGCCAGTCGCGTCGTCGTCGACAACTCGAGCCCCCTCCAGCCTGGTTATTACGTTCGGCAGCCTCGTGAAGATCACGAGGCTCCGCTTTCAGCGTACCGAAATTGTCAGGCGGGTAACAACGAAATTATCAGTGTCAAATTGAGCGCGCATCGTGCCGCGGCGCACCGCGGTGGCAACGTCGGCTGCCGTTGGGGCCGGCCATCAGTTCAGCCAATTCCCAACCAATTCCCCGACTATCCCAACCAATTCCCCGACTAATAAAGGAGGACGTCGACCGGATCCCCCGCCGCCAGGCCTGGCGTCGCCGCGTCAACCCGCACCAGGCCGTCGGCGAACACGACGTTCGACAGCGTCGCCGAGCCGCCCGGCAGCGGTTCGGCCCAGGCGCCGCCGTCGCGCTCGACCAGCCGCACCCGCAGGTAGTCCTCGCGGCCGACCACCGACCGGTGCTCGCGGCCGATGCGCGCCGCGCGCCGCGACGGCCACGGGTCGCGCGCGCCCTCCCCGCCCAGGCGCCAGAGCATCGCGCGCATGAACGCGTCGAACACGATCAGCGACGAGGTGGGGAAGCCCGGCATGCCGACGACCGGCTTGCCGCCCGCGCGCGCGAACAGGGTCGGCTTCCCGGGTCGGATGTCGATGCCGTGGAACAGGATGCCGGGCGGCGCCAGCGCGCCGAGCGCGTCCGCCGAGACGTCCTTGGTCCCGATCGACGAGCCGCCGGAGAGGATGATGGCGTCGTGATCGTCGAGCAGGCGCGCGATCGCGCTTCGCAGCGCGGCCGCGTCGTCGAGGACGATGCCGGCCTGGGTGACCTCGCACCCGGCCGCGCGCACCTGCGCCCCGAGCGCGGTCTGGTTCGCGTCGCGCACCTGCCCGGGGCGCGGCGTCTGGGCGGGATCGCACAGCTCGTTCCCGGTCGACAGCACGGCCACGCGCGGGCGCCGGTAGACGTCGACGCTGGTGACGCCGAAGGTCGCCAGCAGCGCGAGATCCTGGGGCCGGAGGCGGCGCCCGCCCGGCAGCACCGCGGCGCCGCGCGCGAGATCCTCGCCGCGCTCGACGACGTTGGCGCCGGGCGCGACGGCGCGCGAGATCTCGACGCGGGCGCCGCCGTCGCGGGGCGCCGTGTGCTCGACCATCACCACCGTGTCGGCGCCCGCGGGGAGCCAGCCGCCGGTGGCGATGGCGACCGCCTCCGCCGCCCCGACCGGGCGCGGGAACACGTCGCCCATCGGCACGCTGCCGGTCACCGCCAGCACGACCGGCGACAGCGCCGAGGCGCCCGCCACGTCGGTGCCGCGGACGGCGTAACCGTCCATCACCGCCCGGCGCTCGCCGGGGAGGTCCGCCGGCGCCGCGAACGGCCCGCCGAGCACCCGCCCGAGCGCGTCCGCGAGCGCGACCCGCTGGCGGCCGACGGGCGGCGTGTCGGCCAGGATGCGGCGCGCCTCGGCGGCCGGAATCAGGGTGAGCGCGGCCGCCTTCGGCATCGCGCGGCAGTTTACACGGGAAGGACGGATCGGCGGCGCGCGTAGCCGGTGACGGTCTTGCCGGCGGCATCCTCCAGCCGCCGGATCAGCTCCGCGCGCAGGTCGTCGCCGGGGACGACCGCGTCGACGTGGAGGTTCGACGCCAGCTTCAGGAGGTCGATGTCGGCGCGGTACTCCTCGCGCAGCCGCTCGATGTACGCGGCCCGCTCGGCCTCCGGTTTGTCGGCGATCTTGTTGGCGAACACGGCGTTGACCGCCGCCTCGGCGCCCATGACGGCGATCATCGCCTGCGGCAGGGCGATGGTGACGTCGGGATCGAAGCCGGGCCCGCACATCGCGTACAGGCCGGCCCCGTAGGCCTTGCGCAGCACCACGCAGATCTTGGGGACGGTCGCGTCGGCCACGGCGGAGATCATCTTGGCGCCGTGGCGGATGATCCCCTGGCGCTCGACCGCCTTGCCGATCATGAAGCCGGGCACGTCGGCCAGGAACAGCAGCGGCAGCCCGAACGCGTCGCACAGCCAGATGAAGCGCGCCGCCTTGTCGGCCGAGTCGACGAACAGGACGCCGCCCTTCCACTTCGGCTGGCTGGCGACGATGCCGACGGCGCGTCCGTCCAGCCGCGCGAAGCCGGTGACCAGCTCGCGCGCGAACAGCTTCTTGATCTCGAAGAAGCTCCCCTCGTCCACCACCGCGTCGATGACGTCGTGGACGCCGAACGCCTGGTTCTGGTTGGCGGGGATGATGTCGTCGATCCGCCTGGCTGCCGGCTTGGGCGCGCGCGGCGCGGCGGCGGGGGGGGCGTCGCCCGCGCGCTGGGGCAGGTACGCGAGGTAGTCGCGGGCGGCCGCCAGGCAGGCGCGCTCGTCGGCGGCCAGCAGGTCGCCGCAGCCCGAGACCTCGCAGTGCATGCGCGCGCCGCCCATCTCCTCCAGCGTCACCTTCTCGCCGATCACCATCTCCGCCATGCGCGGCGAGCCGAGGTACATCGACGCGTTCTTGTCGACCATGAACACGACGTCGCAGAACGCCGGGATGTAGGCGCCGCCCGCCGCTGACGGGCCGAACAGCAGGCAGATCTGCGGCACCGCGCCCGACAGCTTCACCTGGTTCGAGAAGATCCGCCCCGCGTGGCGGCGCCCCGGGAACATGTCGATCTGATCGGTGATGCGCGCGCCCGCCGAATCGACCAGGTAGAAGAGAGGCAGCCGCAGGCGGCCCGCCGTCTCCTGGATGCGGACGATCTTCTCGACCGTGCGCGCGCCCCACGACCCGGCCTTGACGGTCGAATCGTTGGCCATGATGGCGACCGGCCGGCCGTGGACGCGGCCGATGCCGGTCACGACGCCGTCGGCGGGCAGGTCGCCGCCGGGCGCGGTCGCGTTGGCGAGCAGGCCGTCCTCGACGAAGTCCTTGCCGCCCTCGTCGCACAATAGTCCGATGCGCTCGCGGCAGAACAGCTTGCCGGCGGCGGCGTTGCTCTCGTGGTACTTGGGCGCGCCGCCGCGCCTGGCCTTGTCGGCGGCCGCCTTGAAGTCGTCACTTCGCGACATGGCTTGTTCTTACCGTCCTTTGAAGACCGGCGCGCGTTTCTCGGCGAACGCGTTCAGCCCTTCGTTGCGGTCGTCGCTGGCCAGCACCTCCTCGTAGCACGCCGCCTCCAGCGCCAGGCCGTCGCCCAGCGGCAGCGCCGCGCCGTCGTCGATGGCGCGCTTGGCCGCCGCGACCGCGAGCGGGCCCGCCGCGGCGATGTCATCGGCGAGCTTGGCGGCGGCGGCGGCCAGCTCCGCCGCCGGCACCACCTCCGCGACGATCCCCAGCTCGCGGGCCCGCGCCGCGCGCACGCGCCGCCCGGTCAGGATCAGCTCCTTGGCGGCGGCGACCGAGGCGACGCGGGCGAGCCGCTGCGTGCCGCCCGCGCCCGGGATGACGCCGATGCGCACCTCGGTCAGCCCCATCTCGGCGGTGTCGGCGGCGACGCGGAGGTCGCAGGCGAGCGCCAGCTCCAGCCCGCCCCCGAACGCCGCGCCGTTGATCGCGGCGATGACCGGCCGCGGAAACGCGGCGATCGCGTTCATCAACCGATTGAGCACGTCGAGGAACGCCCACGTCTGCTCGAGCGTCATCGCGCGCCGTTCCTTCAGATCGGCGCCGGCGCAGAACACCTTGCCGGCGCCCGTCACCACGAGCGCGCGGATGTCGGCGCCGCCCTTGACGTCGGCGGCCAGGTCCGCGAACACCCGCGCCAGCGCCCCGACCAGCCCCTCCGACAGCGCGTTCGCCGCCTCCGGCCGGTTCAGCGTGACGAACGCGGCGCGCGCGCGCCGCTCGACGAGGACCAGCCCGGCTGCGGCATCGGCGCCGCTGCTCATGCCGCCTTGCGGGAGAGGTAACGCTTCGCCAGCGCGTCCTCGAACGGTCGGCAATCCATGTCCATCAATCGGGCGGCAGCCAGACCGTGCAGGATCTCCTTCGCCGCCTTTGCCGAGCCGTCGTAGCCGCTGATCAGCCGCGTCAGCTTTTTTGCGATGAGACCGCGCGACTTCTCATCCACTTCGGCCTGAGTGTAGGTCCGCTTCATGGCCCGATCTCTTCCGTCGTCAGCGAGCCCTTCCATCTTACCCTCAGAACCGTGACCGCGCCTCCGTCGATGCGATAGAGGACCCGGTAGCCACGAATGCGCAATTGCCACTCGCTTCGGGACACCATGAGACGAGTCGATCCAATTCGTGAGCGGTTGCGCGACTGGCTTGATCAGCCGACGCTGGAGGCGCGCGAGCGGGCGCCGATGGCGGCGCGGTAGTACTTCGACGGCACCTCGTGGCCGACCAGCGTCGAGGCGAGGCGCGCGCAGTCGACCAGCCTGTCGAGGTCGATGCCGGTGCCAACGCCCATCCCCTCCAGCATGTAGACGACGTCCTCGGTGGCGACGTTGCCGGACGCGCCGGGCGCGTAGGGGCAGCCGCCCAGGCCGCCCAGCGCCGCGTCGACGGTGGTGATGCCCATCTCGACGGCGACCAGGATGTTGGCCAGCGCTGTGCCGCGCGTGTCGTGGAAGTGCACCGCCACCTCGAGCTTCGGGATCTCCGCCAGCACGCGCGACAGCACGTCGCGCACCTGGCGCGGGTTGGCGACGCCGATGGTGTCGCCCAGCGAGATCTGGTAGCAGCCGAGCTCGCGCAGCGCGCGCGCCAGCTCGACGGCCCTGGCCGGATCGACCGCGCCCTCGTAAGGACAGCCGTACACGGTCGACACGTAGGCGCGCACGCGCAGGCCGGCCGCCAGCGCGGGCGGGACCGTCTCGCGAAACGCCGCCAGCGTCTGCGCGATCGTCTTGTTGACGTTCTTCTTGTTGTGCGTCTCGGACGCGGACATGAACACCGCGACCTCTTTCATGCCGGCGGCCATCGCCGCGTCCAGCCCCTGGCGGTTGGGGACCAGCGCCGAATAGATCAGGCCTGGCTGGCGGGCGATCCGGCGCGACACCTCGCCGCCGTCCGCCAGCTGCGGGATCCACTTCGGGTTGACGAAGCTGGTGATCTCGATGGCGCGCAGCCCGGTCGCGGACAGCGCGTCGATCAGACGGATCTTGTCGTCGGTCGGCACCATGCGCGACTCGTTCTGAAGGCCGTCGCGCGGGCCGACCTCGTACAGCGTGACGTCGGGTGGCAGCTGATCGAACACCGCCTGGAATTTTACCACGCGCGTCACGCCCGCCCGTGCGAGGGCCCGTCCCGCGCCGACGCCGCCGGCTACTTCGGTCGCAGCAGGTCGAAACGATCGCGCGTCCGCGTGTAGCTGGGACCGCCCATGCGACCGATCGCGTCGAGACGGCCGAGGTCGAGGCGCCCGCCCTCCACCAGCTCGTCGCGCACGTGCCACAGCAGGATCTCGCCGATGATCACGGCGGTGCCGGTGCGGCCGACCTCGACGATGCGCTCGAGGCGGCACTCCATCGCGACGGGCGCCTCGGCGATGCGCGGCGGCGCGACGCGCTCGCTGGCGAGCTTGGTCAGCCCGACCTCGGCGATCTCGTCGACGCCGTAGGGATGGTCGCGCGAGGTCAGGTTCATCTGCGCCCCCAGCGCGTCGTTGACGACGTGGATGACGTATTCGCCCGTCCGCTCGATGTTGCGCCAGGTGTCCTTGGGCGGGCGCGTACCGTCAGGCTGGCGTCTCCGCCGCGAGACACAGATGAGGCAGGTGGGCGGATCGGCCGAGACGCCGGTGAAGAACGAGAACGGCGCCAGGTTGGCGGATCCGTCCTCGTTCAGCGTCGACGTCCAGGCGATCGGCCGCGGCACGATCGTCGCGGCCTGCCAGGCGTAGGCGGCGTCGGGCGACAGCGTCGCCGGATCGATCTTCACGCCAGCAACCTCGCGATCAGATCGTCGGTGACGTCGTCCAGCGTGTCGACGACCGCGTCGGCGGGCGACAGATCGTAGCCCGCGAAGTTGCCGGCGCGCACCGCGATCACCCGGGCGCCGGCGGCGCGCGCCGACAGGATGCCCGGGGTGGCGTCCTCGATCGCGATCGACCGCGCCGGGTCGACGCCGAGGCGCGCGATCGCCGTCTGGTACGGTTCGGGAGCGGGCTTGCCGTGGGTGTAGTCCTCGGCCGCGACCAGCGTGCCGAGGAGGTCGGCGATGCCGATGCCGGCGACCGCGTCGCGCGCCTCGGCGGTGCTGGCCCCGGTGACGACCGCCAGCTTCGACGTGCGCGCGAAGCGCTTCACGGCGGCGACCGCCCCGGGCAGGGCGCGATAGCCCGTCGCCGCGAGCAGCGCGCGCTTCTCCTCGACCGCCTCGGCGATCAGCAGCGCCATCGTCACCGCCAGCGAATGATTGCGGGTGATCGTCGCGTGGATCTCGTTCCAGGAGTGGCCGATCACGAACTGGCGCTCCTCGGCCGACAGCTCGACGCTGTGCCGGCGCGCCGCGCGCACGACCGATTCGATGTTCTCGCGCTCGCTGTCGACCAGCGTGCCGTCGAGATCGAACAGAAATGCCTGGGGCGCTCCGGAATTCACGCGACGCTTCTACCAAGTCCGACCAGCCCGGTCACGCGCCGCCGGCGGGTCGGGCGTCGCGCGCGGCTAGTGTCCGATCACCAGCACGGCCGGATCGGGCGACAGATCGTCCGGCGTCCACTCGATGCGCGATTCGTAGACCGCCAGCGCGCGGTTCAGCCGGTAGAGACGGTTGATCGATCGATCGATGCGGTCGAGGACGGGCGCCATCTCCGGGCAGCGCGCGCGGACGATGTGAGCGCCGAGCTCGATGGTCTGCAGCGGCGTGTTGGTGAAGTCGCGCAGCGCCAGGAACGCCCGCGCCAGCCGCTGCGTGGCGATGGCGTCGGTGCGGATGCGCAGCATGCGCTTCGCCAGCGCCACGCTGTGCACGCGATAGCCGAGCATCGCCAGCGCGAACACCGCGTAGATGAAGATCGTCCACGGCTCCGCCATGGGCAGGCGTTGCTGCTGCGCGGACGACAGCGTCGCGTACCGCAGCGCCACCATGCCGACGAAGCCGCCGATGGCGACGATCCCGGTGGCGAGGTCGGGCGCCAGCACCCCGGCCGCGAGCGCGCCCAGCTTGTTGGCCTGGAACGGAATCCAGCGGCCCGGCGCGGCGGCGTAGGCGCCGCTGGTGATCCAGAGAGCCGCCAGGATCACCAGCGTGTTGAGCAGGAACACCGTCGTCGCGAGGCGGGCGGTCGGGTTGCGGCGCCGCGCCAGCAGGACGATCGCCAGCAGCACGCCCGCCGCGCTCGACGCCAGCGGCGGCCAGGCGGGCATCCCGGGGACGTCGCGCGACAGCAGGATGTCTATCGGCATTCCGGCCGCGTTGAGGCCGCACGCCACCAGCGTCCCGCGCCAGCTGTACTGGCTGTGCTGTGATTCGTGGGGGGGCGGCGGGATCATGCGGGCGCCTGCTCCACGAACGTCGTCTCGTCGAGCATGGTGGTCAGTCGATCGAGCGACACCGGCTTGCTGACCACCTCCGCGTCACCGAGCCGCCGCGCTTGCATGACCAGCGGGTGCGACGCCGCGTGCCCGGTCAGGAAGACGATGCGCCCCTCGAAGCCGTGGCGGCGCAGCCAGCCGTACGCGTCCAGGCCGCTCGGCGCCTGCGGCCCCAGGTTGATGTCCAGGATCGCGACGCCGCAGTGCAGGGCGCGCTCGCCGAGCGCGACGAGGTCGCGCTGGCTGCCGATGCCGTGGCATTCGCGCGCGAAGATCGTCCGCACCAGGTCCGCGAACGTGGCGCGCAGGTCGTCGTCGTCGTCGAGGAACAGCACGTCGCTCGGATGACCCATCGCCGTCTTATGGATAGATCTCGGCGGCGCAAGCGGCCGTAGTGCGTTCCCCGACAATTTTCGATCAAGACTGCGGTTTGCGGGCATTCTGCTGCACCATGCAAAAGCGGCTGAGCGCGGGGGTCTGGATCTTGCTGGGAGGCTGCGCGGCGTTGGCGTGCTCGAGCGGCGGCGGAACTTCGAGCCCCGGCACCGGCGGCAGCGGCGGCAGCGGTACGGGCAGCGCCGGATCGGGTCCAGGCGGCTCCGGCGTCGCGGGCAGCGGCGGCGTCGCCGGCACCACCGGCAGCGGCGGCTCGGGCGGCAGCGCCACCGGATCGGGCGGCAGCGGCGGCTCGGGCGGCAGCGCCACCGGATCGGGCGGCGCGACGGGCGGGAACGGCACAGGCGGCACCGCGGGCAGCGGCGCTG
>DATBHU010000260.1:0-6583 GCA_036557265.1 Polyangia bacterium | reverse complement strand
CTGGGGGCGGGAGATGCTTTACCGCCGCCACGCCACCTATCTACTGGCGATCGCCGCGCGGCTGCTCGCCAACCGCAACGAAGGCGAAGAGGTCGTGCAGGACACGTTCGTGACCGCGTTCGAGCAGCTGCACACGCTGCGCGAGCCGGCGGCGCTGCGCGGCTGGCTGGCGCAGATCGCGGTCAGCCAGGTGCGCCGGCGCCTGCGCCGCGGGCGGCTGCTGCGCATGCTGGGCCTGGATCGCGGCGCCAGCGACGCGACGCTGGCCGAGCTGGCCTCGCCGGGCACCAACGCCGATCAGCGCGCGGAGCTGGCGCTGGTCGATCGCGTGCTCGGCGCGATCAGCGCCAACATCCGCATCGCCTGGATGCTGCGCATGGTGGAAGGGCTGGAGCTGGCGGAGGTGGCGTCGGCCTGCGGCTGCTCGCTGGCCACCGCCAAGCGGCGCATCGCCGCAGCGGAGGCCGCCATTCGCGCTCACATCGGCGGGCCCGCGGGTCAGGAAGACGACGACGAAGAACACGGGAACGCCGGGGAGGACGCGCAATGAGCCGGCTCAAGTTCCCGCTCAAGGAAGGGCTGCGCGATCCCGCCGACGAGGCCGCGGTGTCGCGCATGTGGCAGTCGATCGATTCGCGCTTCCCGCGCCAGCGGCGCCGCCTGTCGGCGTCCATCATCTTCGCGCCGGCCATCGCCGTCGCGGCCGGGGTCGCGCTGGTGGCGTTCCTGCGCCACGACGCGGGGCCGCTGCGGCTCGCGAACGGCAACGCGATCGTCGCGGTGAACGCGCCGGCGACGGGCCTGCACCTGGCGCTGTCGGACGGGTCGAGCGTCGAGCTTGGGCCGGGCGCGCGCTTCGAGCCGATCGAGTCGTCGGCGTCGACCTTCATCGCGGTGCTGGATCAGGGCGACGCCAGCTTCGACGTGCGGCCGGGGGGCCCGCGCCGCTGGCAGATCGAGTGCGGGCTGGCGACCGTCGAGGTGGTCGGGACCCGATTCAGCTGCGACCGCGCCCCCGATCGCCTGCACGTCGGCGTCGAGCGCGGCGTGGTGCTGGTGCGCGGCGAGCGGGTCCCGAACCGCGTGCGGCGGCTGGCCGCCGGCGAATCGCTGGACGTGTTCGACGCGCGGGTGGCGCCGTCGGCGACGGAGCGCCGGACGTCCGGGAGCGGAGCGACGGCGGAGCCGGCGCTGGTGCCGGAGCCGGCGCCGTCGGTCATCGACGAGGCGGCGGCGCCGGAGCCGGCCGCGCGGCCGCGCGGCCGCGCGGCGGCCGGGCGGGGCTGGCGTGAGCTGGCCCGCAGCGGCCATCACCGCGAGGCGTTCGCGACGCTGGGCGAGCAGGGCTTCCGCCGCGAGGTGAAGCGCCTCGGCATCGCCGACCTGTTCGCGCTCGCCGACGTCGCCCGCCTGTCGGGCCACCCGGCCGACGCGGTGGTGCCCCTGCAGCGCATCATCGACGGCTTCGCCTCCGACCCGCAGGCGCCGCTGGCGGCGTTCGCGCTCGGCCGGCTCGAGCTCGACGACCTCGGTCGCCCGGGGCCGGCGGCGGCGGCGTTCAAGCGCGCGCTGGAGCTGGGCCCGCCCCAGAGCTTGCGCGAGAACGTGCGCGCGCGGCTCGAAGAAGCGCAGGCGCGGCTGCGCGCCGGAGCGCAGTAAAGACCGCGCAGGCGCGGCTCCAGAAATAGCCGGCGCACCAGCGGCGTCTCGCGAGGGCGGCTAGCGCGCCGGCGGCCGAACGACGATAGACTGTCGTCCGTCCGTCGATGCCCGCCGCCCTCCGCAGGGGAATCGTTGCGCTCGTCGCCGCCGTGCTGGCGCCCCTCACGGCGCGCGCGGCCGACATCCCCCTGATCCGGATCTTTCCGCCCGCCTGCGAGACCGGACCGGTGTCGGTCGACGACTTCGTCGACGCGCTGCGGGTCGAGCTGGCCGGACGGCAGCCGCACTGCTGCGTGGTGGGCCCGGGCGGCGACCCGACCACCGACGCCGTCAAGGTGACGCTGTCGATCGAACCGTGCGACGCGGCGACCGAGCAGGTCGACGTGGTGGTCGACATCACCGCCCCGCCCCACACGACGCAGCGGCCCGTGTCACTCGCGGATCTGCCGCCCGAGGCGCGGCCGCGCGCGCTGGCGCTGGCGGTCGCCGAGCTGATCCGTACCGCCGGCGAATCGGCGCAAGCGCTCCCGCCCGGCCCGCCGCCGCCCGAGAAGCGCGAGGCGCCCTTCGCCGCGCTGAACGGCAGCGTCGTCGGCGACGTGCGCCATCATTTCGGACAGGGGACGACGCTGTGGGGCGCGCGCCTGGGGCTGTCGCTGGTGTTCGAGCGCTGGCAGGCGACCCTCGACGCGGGCGCCGCGACCAGCAACACCGACGTGAGCGCCGGCAGCATCAACCTGCTGCTCGCGAGCGGGGCGTTGTTCGTCGGCCCGCGCTTCGCCGTCGGCCCGATCGCCGTCAGCTTGGGGCCGACGGGGGCGCTCGGTTTCGTGCGGATGAAGGGGCAGTCGACGTCGCTGATCCCGAGCGAGGGCACGTTTCTGGTCGGCACCGCCGGCCTCCGCGCCGCGATCGAGGCGCCCGCGCGGCACGCCGTCCGCGCGTACGGCTACGCCGAGGGGGGCCTGACCATCCGGCACCTGGAGGCCGAGGTCGACGGCGCGCCGGCGGCGGGGATCTCCGGACCGTACATCATGTTCGCCGCCGGCCTGCGGTTCGGCCCGGGTTACTGATCGGATAGCCGCACTCTCGCGCTTCGCGCGAGAGCGGCTAGTACGGCTTGCTGGCGTTGGGCGACTGCGATTCGCGCCCGCTCATCGCGGCGATCGCGTCGTCGGCGTCGGACGGAACGCGGCGGAAGCGATCGCGCAGATCCTCGCGCAGCTCGCGTCCCGCCTTGGGCGCCATCAGGAGACCGAGGCCCGCGCCGACCAGCAGCCCGACGCCGAAGGTCCCCAGCGTGCCCGCCAGCCAGGCGCCGGTCGACGTCCGACTCTGCAGGCCCATCATCTCCAGAATGTCGTCCTTGTCGAGCTTGCGCAGTTCTTTCAGCTTCATCATGGCTCATCTCCCCTTGTTCGCGTTCTCTTGCCCGCAGCCTGCCGGCTCTTGGCCTCTTGCTCTTCCTCGATCGTGCCGACGAGGTCCTCCATCTCCTGCTTCAGCATCGGCAGCACCGCGAGGCGCAGGCCGATGCGGACGCCGAGGCGGACGATGCGGCCGGTCAGCGGCGTGAACAGCCCGCCCCCGAGCACGAAGCCGATGCCTATCGCCGCCGCGACCGTTCCGAAAGGATGGCGATCCACGCGTCCCTTGACGTCGAGCGCGTCGCCGATGTCCGAGAACGAGTCGCGGGTCCGGTCCCAGACCTGTTCGGCAGTGTGACCAACCTTCTCCATCCGCTTCCCCAGCTTCTTCGCGCCGGCGCCGTCGCCCGGGGCGCGTCCGTTGGGGGGATTTTCCGCGTGTGTCTCCACGGCGTCCTCCTCACCCGCGCCTGCTGGCGATCTTGCCGATCAAGAAGCCGACGGCGATCGCGCCGACCAGACACTTGCCCGGGTTCGCCTTGATGTAGGTGCTCGCGGAGTCGCTCATCGAGGAGAAGCGGCGCTTGGCCTCCTCGATCTGCGGCCGCACGCGCGCGCCGATCTCGCGCGCGGTCTCTTCGATCTTTTCGGTCATCTCCATGATGTCACCTCCTGTTAGAACCGCGGCCGCCGGCACGGCGGTAGCCCAGCACGAAACCGAGCACGACCGCCGCGCCCAGGAACACCCCGGGCCGCCGCGCGAACCAGGCGCGCCAGTCGGTGGTGCGCGCCACCGCCGCGCGCAGCGCGCTCATCGAGCGCTCGACGCGCTCGCGCGAGCGCTCGAGTGCAGCCTCCGCGCGCGCCACCTCCGAGAACGGCCGGGTCTTCCCCTCGCCGTCGTCGGTCGTCTCCAGATCGACCTGCGTGTCGGCCGTGTCCAGCTCGCTCTCGTTCTCGTAGTTGACGGCCATGGCTAGTGCGACCTCGCCGACAGCGCGCGCTTGCTGAAGACGCCCATGCTGCGGCTCACCTCGAGCTTCGTGTCGTGCATGAGCTGCACGCGCTTCATCCGGCTGCGCGCCAGCGCCAGCGCGAACGCCCCGATGGCGAGGTGCAGGACGGCCAGGCACGCGAAGGCCAGCGGCGCGCCGATCACCCGCCCGAGCGCGGTGCCGACGGCGATGCAGGCGAGCCCGTACCCGATCGCGAGCACGAAGGCGCCCACCAGGAGCACGCCCACGTCGCGCACGTAGCCCTTGGCGTCGGCCGTCATCTCGATGCGCGCCAGCTTGATGTGGTCGGCGACGAGCTGGCCGAGCCCGTCGGCCGTCTCCTTCACCAGCGCGATGATCCCGTCGTCGCGCTCGCCACTGTCGTGTAGCGCCGCCATTTCGCAGGGAACGTAAACACGGCCATTGGGCCTGCAAGCCCTGGCGATCAGGAGTTAAACCGAACCATCCAGAGGCGCCGGGCAAACGTCACGGAGCTTGCAGCCCTTGCAGGCGGCGCCGCGCCAGACGCGATCGAACAGCTCCTGCACGCGATCGAGCAGGCCGTCGTCCGCGCCCGCGAAGCCGAGCTCGAAGTTGCGCCGCCCCGCTCCCTTCGCGCCCAGGCCGGCGCCGGTCCAGTTGGCGCTGCCGACGTACACGAACGCACCGTCCACCACCACCGCCTTGAAGTGCACGCGTGGGCAAGCGCGCAGCGCGAGCGCGCGCGCCAGCCGGGGCCGGCGCGCCAGCGTGGCGCGGAATGGGCGCGAGGGCGGCGAGGCGTGCAGGATGCGCAGCTCGACGCCGCGGCCGGCCAGCTCGTCGAACACTTCCAGGATCGAACGATAGGCGGCCGCCGACCCGCGCGCGGCGGTGCGGGCGGTGCGGCGCCGGCCGGGGACGGCCCGGTGATCCTCGACCATCAGCTCCTTGAGGTTGGCGGTGGCGATCCAGACGCTGCGGCGCGCGTCCATCGCGGCGCGCACCACGCGCTCGTAGTGCCCGCGCCCCGCCACCAGCTCGAGCGTGAACGGCCGGCCCGGCTCGACGAAATCCACCGCGAGGCGCCTACCTCTCTGGATCGGGCGGCGGCGCGAGCGTCAGCAGCGGCTGCTGCGTCAGGGCGCGGCGCTGGCGCTCCCGCTTGTCGGACTTGTCGTTCAGCTCGGACCCGACCGCGCGCGCGTCGATCTCCTCGAGCGGCGCGATCTCCTTCTTGCCGCGCGCGTCCATCTCCTCGAGCTTCCGCGCCGACACCACCACGCGCTGCTCGAACGACCGCAGCGACTTGTTGAAGTGCTTCACCGACGAGTTGAGCGCGTTGCCCAGATCCGCGAAGTGCTCCATCACCGTCGCGATCCGCTCGTGCAGGCGGCGCCCCTCGTCGCTGATCCGCTGCGCGTTCTCCGCCAGCCGCTCCTCGCGCCAGCCGAAGCTGGCCGTGCGCAGCAGCGCGATCAGCGTCATCGGCGTCGCCACCATCACCTTGTGCGACTGCCCCTCCTCGATCAGCTCCGGCATCTGCTCCAGCGCGACGCTGTAGAGCGGCTCGCCGGGCAGGAACATGACGACCATGTCGGGCGCCGCGTCCAGCGCCTCCCAGTAGCTCTTCGCGCCCAGCTTCTGCATGTGAGCGCGCACCTGCGCGGCGTGCTGGCGGTACTTCGCGGCGCGCGTGTCGTCGTCGGGCGCCTCGCGCGCCTCCAGGTACGCGCCCAGCGGCGCCTTGGCGTCGACGACGATGCGGCGCCCGCCGGGCAGGTGGATGATCATGTCGGGGCGCAGCCGCCCGTCCACGCCCGCCAGCGTCGTCTGCTCGTCGAAGTCGCAGTGCTCGAGCATGCCGGCCAGCTCGACGACGCGGCGGAGCTGCATCTCGCCCCAGCGCCCGCGCACCGCCGGCGCCTTCAGCGCCGCCACCAGGCTGCCGGTCGCGTCGCGCAGCCGCTCCTGCGTCGCCGAGATCCCGAGCATCTGCTGGCGCAGCTCGCCGTAGGCGGTGCCGCGCTCGCGCTCGATGACGCGGATCTGCTCGTCGAACTTCTCCAGCGTGGCGCGCACCGGCCCCACCATCCCTTCGATCGCCTTCTGCTGGGCGGCCTGCCGCGCCTCGGCCTCGCTGGCGGTCTGCGTGCGCACCGCGCCCAGCCGCTCGTTGGCGAGGGCCAGGAAATCTTTCTGGCTGGCGCGCAGCGATTCGGCGGCGATGGCGGCGAACGTGTCGCCGAGCTGCGCCTTCGCGCCGTCGATCAGCGTCCGCTCGTCCGTGAGCTGGCGCAGGAGGCCGTCGGCGCGCGCCGCCTCGGCCGCCCGGCGCCCCTCGGCCTCGCGCAGCCCAGCCTCCATCAGGGCCCGGACGCGCGCGGCCGCCAGCAGCCACGCGAACGCCCCCGCCACCACCCCCCCGACGAGAAAAGCCGCGATCCCGACGGCCACCAGGTCCATGGCGGACCAGACTATCCGCCTGTTCAGGTCCCGGTCAAAAATAATCGCCGTCCCCCTATATTCTCGCGGGCTTGGCGGACCCAGGATGGGGCTCAGGCCGCGCCGCATCGTTGT
>DATBHU010000259.1:0-6465 GCA_036557265.1 Polyangia bacterium | reverse complement strand
GGTCGGACGTGACCGTCTGGTTCTTGCCGTCGGAGTCGGTGAATGACGTGGTGACGGACTTGCCGCTGACCTTCACGCCGGTGGTCTTGGCGCCCGTGTGGATGTTCATCTTCCGCTTCTTGAGCACACGGGTGAGCGTCGCGGAGATCTCTTCGTCTTCGATCGGCAGCACGCGCGGCATGTACTCGATGACCGTCACCTCCACGCCGAACGCGTTCCAGAAGTCGGCGAACTCGATCCCGATGGCGCCGGCGCCGATCACGACGACGGACTTCGGCACCTCGGGCAGCACCATCGCCTCGCGGTAGGTGATCACGCGGTCGCCGTCCGGTTCGATGCCGGGCAGGAACTTGGCGCGCGCGCCGGTCGCGATGATCGTCCGCGGCGTCTCCAGCGTCAGCTTGCCCGTCGACTTGCCGGCCGACGTGGTCGCCACCTCGATCTTGTTGCGGCCGGTCAGCGTCGCCGCCCCACTGATCTGCGTGACGCCGTACTTCTTGAACAGGCCCTCGACGCCCGTCGCCAGCTTGTCGGCGACGCCGCGGCTGCGCTTGATGATCTTGTCCCAGTCGAAGCCGATCTCGCCCTTGATGATCACGCCGTAGTCCGCGGCGTGCTGCACGTGGCGCATCGCGTCCGCCGACTTGAGCAGCGCCTTCGACGGGATGCAGCCCCAGTTCAGGCAGATGCCGCCCGCGCGCTCGCGCTCGACGACGGCGGTCTTGAGGCCCAGCTGCGCGGCCCGGATCGCGGCCACGTAGCCGCCCGGACCGGCGCCAATCACGACGAGATCGTACTTGTCAGCCATGGAAGTTGGATAGTTGGATAGCATGAAACCGCCGCGGGACCGACGGAGATTCTGATCCCTCTCGGAGTAGCCAAGCGCCCGATCCGGCACTACCTCCGACGCTGGCGCGGAAGGAGAGGTGCAATGGATCTCAAGCTCACCGGTCAGGTCGCGGTCGTCACGGGGGCGAGCAAGGGCATCGGCCTGGCCGTCGTGAAGGCACTGGCGGCCGAGGGCGCGCAGGTCGTGGCCGGCGCGCGCGGGATCGAAGCGCTGGCCGGGCTCGAGCGGGTGTCAGCCGTCGCGCTGGATCTGGCCACGCCCGACGGTCCAGCGCGCCTCGTCGGCCGCGCCGTCGAAGCCCACGGCCGGGTGGACGTGCTGGTCAACAACGTCGGCGCGCTCCGGATGCGGTTGCAGGGGTTCCTGGGGACGAGCGACGAGGAGTTCGAGTGGGCGATGCAGCTGAACTTCTTCGCGGCGCTGCGCGCGACGCGCGCCGTGCTGCCGGCCATGCTGCGGCAGGGCGCGGGCTCGATCGTCAACATGGCGTCGGTGAACTCGTTCTTCGAGCCCGACGCGGGCGTCCTCGACTACGGCGCGGCCAAGGCGGCGCTGCTGAACCTGACCAAGTCGCTCGCGCAGGAGTTCGGGTCGAAGGGCGTCAGGGTCAACGCGATCTCGCCGGGGCCGGTCAGCACCGACCTGTGGCTGGGCGCGGGCGGCGTCGCGCAGACGGTCGCCCGGGCGACCGGCGTGGATCCCGACACCGCGCGCAAGAACGTCCTCGCCAGCCTGGGCGGCGTCCCGACCGGGCGGCTGACGACGCCCGAGGAGGTGGCGACCCTGGCTGTGCTGCTGGCGTCGCCGCTGACGGCGAACGTGACCGGCTCCAACTTCGTCATCGACGGCGGGCTCATCAAGACGACGTAGCGCGTGGTACCGTCGTCGCCCACATGCCGGCGCGCGCTCGACGGAGGGACTTCATCCTCGCGAGCGTGCTGGCGTGCTCGTCGCTCGGCTGTTCGCTTCATCGCGAGGCGCGCGTCACCCAGCCCGTCGCGATGTCGCCGATGGCCGACGCGACGTTGCGCGCGCAGTTGGCGCGAATCCTCGTGGGCACCGACGTCGTGCTGGCCGGCTTCACCGAACGCACCCCGCTGATCGTCGTCCTCCGGGTGACCAACGCCGGCCCGGAGCCGTACACACTGAACACGGCGTCGATCGCCTGCTGGCTCGAGCTATCGCCCGATCAGCCGGGCGAGACACGGGCGCTGGCGGCCGTCGCGGGCGGGGAGGGCGCCGAACCGGACGGCGGCAGCACGACGCTCGGGTCGGTCGCGATCCTCCCGGGCGAGACGCGCGGCGTCTGGGTCAGGTTCCAGGGCCACCGCTACCCGGGCAGCGACACGCCCCGCAAGGTTACCGTCTGGTTCCCGGACGCCCGCGGGCGTCGCGTCGAGCTGGTGATCGCAGACCCGGGACGCGGGCAGCGATGGCTGGTGGAGCCGTTCGCCTTCAGCGCCGGGTTCGGCGCCCAGAGCACCACCCTGGACTCGTCGGAGCTCGCCGCGCGCGCCGTGGCGGCCCAGATAACCTATCTGTGGCGCGTGGGACCGCTCCTGATCGATGCGGGGATGAGCCTCCGGTTGATCCTCCAGCGCGGCGGCCGGCTGATCTCGGAGACGTCGGGGTTCGACGGTTTCGGCCCGTTCGCGCACCTCACGGTGCCGCTCGTCCGCTGGAGCTTCTTGCCGGCGCCGTGGCTGCTCGGCCTCTATGGCGGCGGCGAGGCGCAGTACTTCAACGAGATCACGCATCCTGATTCGAACGGCTCGGCGCGAAGTACGTACAGCGCGCTGTCCGTCGAGGGTGGTGTCGAGATGGACTTCAGCGGGCAGCCGCCGGCCCAGTCGCCGTTTCCGATCTCGTACGCGCGGCCGGCGCTGCCGCGCTGGACGGCGCGCGCCGGCTACACGTACTGGTGGACGAGCGGCAGCGACATCACCGCGAACAGCGGCGGTTTCGTGATGCTGCTACGGTTCAACTGGATGTAGCGCGCGGATGTCCGCCCCCGTTCGTATCGCGCTCGCCAACGTTCGATTCCCGGCGTCGCCCGACGAATCGGTGGCGGCTGCGCGCGACGCCGTCGCGCGGGCGTCCGACGCCGGCGCCGCCGTCGTCTGCTTTCCCGAGTGCTTCGTCCCCGGCTATCGCCGCGCCGGCGGATCGCCGCCGCCGCCGGACGCCGGCTTCCTCGCGCGGGCGTGGGGCGCGGTCGCCGACGCCGCCCGCGCGGGCCGGATCGCGGTCGTCCTCGGCACCGAACGGCTGGTCGGCGGCGCGCTCGTCGCCTCTTCGATCGTGATCGATCGCGACGGCTCGGTCGCCGGGTTCCAGGACAAGGTCCAGATCGATCCCTCGGAGGAGGGGACGTACACGCCCGGGGCCGAACGGAAGGTGTTCCGGACGGGCCCGCTCACCTTCGGCGTCGTCATCTGCCACGAGGGGTGGCGCTATCCGGAGACCGTGCGCTGGGCGGCGCGGCGCGGGGCGCAGGTGGTCTTCCATCCGCACTTTCACGAGGCGGAGGGCGATTCGTATCGACCGGCGACGTTCGGCGATCCCGCGAACACGTTCCACGAGAACGCGCTCCTCTGTCGCGCCGCCGAGAACACCTGCTTCTTCGCGTCGGTCAACTACGCCAGCGCGGGATCGCCGACGACGTCGGCGATCGCCAACCCCGACGGGACGCTGCTCGCCTATCAGCCCTACGGCGTGGCGGGCCTCCTCGTCGCCGACCTCGATCTCGACGAGGCCACGGGGCTGCTCGCGCAGCGGTACAAGGCGATCTCGTCGTGACCGCCCCGCTCCCAGCCGCCGCCCGCTCGACCGCCGACGCGCGGGCGTGGCTCGCGTTCGCCGCCTGCAGCGGCATCTGGGGCAGCACCTTCCTGGTGATCAGCATCGGCAACGACGCGCTCGCGCCGCTCTGGGCCTGCACGCTGCGGCTCGCGCTCGCGGCGCTGCTGCTCGGGGCGTGGACCCGCCTGCGCGGCCAGCCGCTGCCGCGGGGCGCGGCGCTGCGCGCGGCGGTCGGTTACGGAATCGCGCAGTTCGGAATCAACCTGCCGCTGCTCTACTGGGGCGAGCGCGTGGTGCCGTCGGGGCTCGCCGCCGTCGTCTACGCCACGCTGCCGCTGTCGAGCGCGTTGATCGCCCGCGCGTTCGGGCTCGAGCGCCTCACCCCGGCCAAGCTGCTCGGCGCCGTCGTCGCGCTGGGCGGCGTGGCCGTGCTGTTCTCGTCGGCGCTGAGCGCGCACGCGCCGCCGCTCGGTCTGGTCGCGATCTTCGCCGGGGCGACCAGCGCCGGCCTCGGCACCGTGCTGCTCAAGCGCGGCCCGCGCCAGGATCCGTTCGGCGCCAACGCCGTCGGCTGCGCGGTGGGCGCGCCGATCGCCGCCGCGTTCAGCCTCGCCCTCGGCGAGCCGCGCGCGCTCCCTACCACGTTCGCCGCCGCCTGGCCGCTGCTCTATCTCACGATCGGCGGCTCGGTCGGCGCGTACGTGATCATGGCCTGGCTCGTGGGCCGCTGGTCGGTCACGCGCACGGCCTACGTCACCGTGATCGTCCCCGTCATCGCCCTCGGCCTGGGCGCCCTCGTCCGCCACGAGCCGATCGCCCCCGCGAGCCTGGGCGGCGCGGCGCTGATCCTGGCCGGTCTGCTGCTCGGGATGCGTCCCGAGCGGCATTAGCCGCCCGCGCGAAGCGCGCGATCGCGGCTACCTGAAAAAACAATGGTCGCACACCGCGCCTGCGGCGCGGAGCGACTAGATCGTCAGCGGGCCAGCACCAGGAAGTACTGGTACTGCAGGAACTTCGGCTCGGCGACGAGGCGCAGGCCGGCCTTGGCGGCGTCGGCCAGGAAGTCCTCGCGGGCGATGCGATGCTCCAGCGGCGGCCCGAAGCCGCTCTTCTGCTTGTGCCAGTCGACGTTGGCGAGCCGGCCGCCCGGCCGCAGCAGAGCCGCCAGCCGCGCCAGGTAGTTCGGGCGATCGGGGAAGTGGTGATAGGCGTCGACGATCAAGACCAGATCGCAGCTGCGAGGCGGCAGCAGCGGGTCAGCGGCCACGGCAAGCACGGGCGTGACGTTGCGGACGCCGGTCTTCTCGATGTGGGCGCGCAGGACGTCGAGGATCTTGGGTTCGACGTCGACCGCGAACACGCGGCCCCTGTCGCCGACCCGCCTGGCGGCCCGCAGCGTGAAGTAGCCGGTGCCCGCGCCGATGTCGCAGACGACCTGGCCCGGCCGCAGCGCGAGCGCGTCCAGGATCTGCTCCGGCTTCTGCCAGCCCGCCCGATCCGCCGCCTCCTGCGAGGCGATGTTCGCCTCGACATCCTTCGGGTTCTTGTAGCGATCGCGGCCGGGATCGTCGTTCGCCAGCAGGGCCCAGAGCAGCAGCAGCGTCCGCACGCGCCCGACTCCGCGGCCGGCTCGCCGGCCTAGAACGCCAGCGAGATCGGCTTCTCGAGGATCGCGACGATCGCCTGCAGCAGCTTCGCGCCCAGCGCGCCGTCGATGACGCGGTGGTCGCACGACAGCGTGATCGACATCTGCTGGCCGACGACGATCTTGCCGTCCTTCACCACCGGGATCTTGCGGACGTTGCCGACGGCCAGGATGGCGCCCTCGGGCGGGTTGATGATGGCGGCGAACTGCCGGATCCCCATCATCCCGAGGTTCGACACGGAGAACGTCGCGTGCGTGTACTCCTCCGGCTTCAGCTTGCGATCGCGGGCGCGCCCGGCCAGCTCGCGCGCCTCGGCGCCGATCTGACCGATGGTCTTCCTGTCGGCGTCGCGGATGACGGGCGTGATCAGGCCGTCCTCGATCGCCACCGCCATGCCGATGTCGACGCGGGCATGCTGAACGATCGCGTCCTCCGTGAAGGATGCGTTCGCCTCGGGCACCTTGCGCAGCGCCAGCGCGCACGCCTTCAGCACCAGGTCGTTGACCGACAGCTTGGCGCCGTGGACCTGCGCCACTTGTTCGCGGAAATCCATGGCCGCGTCCATGTCGACGTCGGCGGTCAGGTAGAAGTGCGGGACGGTCGTCTTCGCGACCAGCAGGCGCTCGGCGATCGTCCGCCGCATCATCGACAGCGGCTTGACGACGTCCTCGGCCGGGACGGCCTGGGCCGGGCGCGCCTCGCTGCGGCGCTCCGGGACGATCTGGGCGGGCAGGGGAGCCACCGCAGAGACGCGCGGCGCCGACGTCTGCGGCGCTTCCTCGGCCGCGTGCAGATCGAACGCGGGCGCGGCGCCGTTCGCGCCACCCTCGGCCGCCGCCTTCACGTCGCGCTCGACGATGCGGCCGCCCGGGCCGGTGCCCTGGACGTTGCGCAGGTCGATGCCGAGATCGGTGGCGAGGCGCCGCGCGAGCGGCGACGCCAGCACCTTCGTTGCCGAAGCGGCGGGCGCTGCCGCCCGGGCGGGCGCAGCCTGGACCGCCGGCGCTGCCGCACGCTTGGGCATCGGCGCGGGGGCGGGCGCGGGACGGGCCGCGGGCGCAGCCGCCGCGGCCGCCTGACCGTTGGCCGCCGGCGCCGCCTTGGGCGCAGCCGCCGGCTTGGCCGGCTCGGGCGCATGCGCCGCCGGCTTCGCGCCGCCGCCGCCGC
>DATBHU010000258.1:0-12427 GCA_036557265.1 Polyangia bacterium | reverse complement strand
CTGGAGAAGATGCGCGGAACGCCGGTCTCGATGGAGCGGGCGCCGGAGGCGGCGCCGCCGTCGGCGCGGCAGGCGCAGGCGTTCGCGGTGGCGGGGCTGGACGACGAGAGCCGGCTCGACTACGACCGGATCGTCGAGAGCCTGTCGCTCTGCAGCGGCAACCAGACGCGCGCCGCGAAGCTGCTCGGCATGTCACGGCGCACGTTCTGCGCCCGCCTCAAGGCCTACAACATCCCGCGGCCCCGCGTGGCCGGGAACTCCTAGGCCGCGAGCTCGATCATCCGCAACATCGCCCGCGCCGCCCCGGCGCGCACGTCCTCGGGGACGGTGATGCGCTGCTCGGGCGGCTCGTCGCGCAGCGTGCGGTAGACGCTCTCCAGGTCGGTCGCCTTCATGAACTGGCAGAGGCGGCACGGCTTGTAGAACTGCTTCTCCGGGTGCTCGAGCTCGAGGCGCACGACCAGCCCGCACTCGGTCAGGATCGCGTAGCGCGATCGCTCCGGGTGGGCCTCGACGTACTTCGCCATCTGCGACGTCGACAGCACCGCGTCGGCCGCGCGCTGCAGCTCGGGCTTCACCTCGCCGTGGACGATGACCGCTGCCTCCGGATCGTCGCGCCGGATGCGCGCGATGTCGTCGGCGGTCATCTGGTGGTGGACGTGGCAGGCGCCCTCCCAGGCGAAGACGTTGCCGTGCAGCCCCTGCCGCTCACCCTCGCGGATCAGCGGCTCGACCATCTCCGCGTACTCGCGCGGGTGGAACTCGTTGGGCCGCGGCGGCGGCAGGTACATGCGCTTGGTGTTCAGCGCCACCTGGTAGGCGAGGTTCTGGTCGGGGACGAACAGCAGATCGGGGACGCCCAGCCGGGCCGCGATGCGCGCCGCGTTCGAGCTGGTGCAGCAGGTGTCCGACAGCGCCTTCACGTCCGCGTACGTGTTGACGTAGGTCATCGTCGCGAACCGGCGTCCGGCCGCGCGCAGGAACTCCTGCCGCTCGGCGACGTCGTCGGCGTCGACCTCCGCCAGCGAGCAGAGCGCCTGCAGGTTGGGCAGGTAGACCGGCCGCGCCGGCGCAAGCGTGTGGCACCCCTCGGCCATGAAGCGGACGCCGCAGAAGACGACCAGGTTGGCGTCGAGGTCGCGCGCGCGCACCGCCAGCTCGAAGCTGTCGCCGACGAGGTCGGCGATCGCCTGCACCTCCGGCACCTGGTAGTTGTGGGCCGGGATGAAAGCGCGCTTGTCGCGCTTCAGCCGGCGGATCTCGCCCCACAGCTCCTCGACGCGCGGGGCGTCCGCCTCCTCGATGTGACCGCCCTTGACCAGCCGGTCCAGCGACACGAACGACATGCCCTTCTTCTACCACCCGCGCACCCGCGCGCACGGGTTGCGGCCCTCCCTCCCGACGCGCGGGCCGGGAGGGAGGATGAGATCGGGCGCCGCTACGGGCTGCTGACGCCCTTGAGCGTCATGACCAGCCACTGGCCGTTGAAGGGCACCGAGAAGTTGAAGCTCGGGTTCAGGGCCACCGACGTCGGCTCGACGTTGGGGAGGACGATCGGCGCGATGCAGGTGTTGCCGTCGTTCTCCATCGGGCCGCAGTTCTTGATCTGGGAGCAGTTCCCGTCGGACGCGACGAGCCGGACGGTCGCGCCGCCCTGCGCCTGGATCGTCGCGGTGTAGTCGACGCCGTAGGTGGTGTGATTCGAGACGCCGGGCGGCGTCAGCGAATTGAGGAAGTAGTCGGTGCTGGTCGTCGCGCCCGGGTTGGTCACCCGCAGCATGTAGACGCCGTACGCGTTCGCCTGGGTCGGCGAGCCGCCGACGCTGAAGCCGTTCGCCTGCGGCGACAGCAATACGCTGTCCAGGTCCATGGTGGCGACGTACTGCTTGGCCTCGACCTCGCCCTGGACGTGCAGCGTGATCGTGTAGGACGTCCCGGGCGTGCCGCCCAGCGTGATCGTCTTGTCGGTCATCAGCACGCCCCGCAGCGGGAGGTCGGCGTTGTTGACCATCGGGCAGGTGCCGCTGACGGTCGCGCAGACCGCCGCCTGCGTGTCGCGCAAGCACGGCGCCATGAACATCTGACCGTCGAGCGCCCGCGCGACGTCGAGCAGCCCGCCCATGCCGGAGCCGCCGCCGCCGGCCGAGCCGCCGGCGCCGCCCCTGCCGCCGGCGCCGCCCGCGCCGCTCGTGTTCCAGTCGACGGAGATCGTGATCTGGCCGGCCTGGCGCATCACCAGCTGGACGGCCACCGGCGTCCCCGCCGTCAGCGTGGCAGGCACCGGATCGCTGACCCAGTTCGGCACCGACGACGAGCTGACCGCGCTGCACGCGGCGCTGAACGCCTCGGCGCTGACGGCGACCTGTCCGACGGGCAGCCCGCTGAGCGTCCGCGTGGTCGCGGCGCCCGGCATGAGATCGAAGCTGCGGGCGATGGGGGCGGTCGCGCCTCCGGTCACGGTGACGCGAAGACAGGCGGCGTCGGCGGGCCCCGCCGCGATGGCGAGCTGGATGACGCCGACGTCGTCGCCGCCGGGCGCGCTGGTGGGAGCGGATTGGCAGGCTGCGAAAGCGAGCAGACAGACGGATAGCCTTGTGCGCATTGGTTGACCCTCACGGTGAGCGGCCGATGCGCCGGGCATCGGCCGGGTAGAGGAGCCAACCCGCGCCGTCGACTCCGTTGACGCCGTATGAGGTGCGTCACCGCCAAGCAAACGGCTCACATTTCAATTGCGGGCCGCGCGCAAAAGGTCCGGATACCTGGAGGTCCCATTCCAACCCTGTTAGGGTTCCGCGGTCCATGCAGCGCGCGTTCGATCCCGACATCTGGCGCGAGGTCACCGGCGGCGAGGTCGGTGAGCGCGTCCGCCGTCTCACCCGCGTGACGCCGCTGGTGCCGGCGCCGGCGCTCGGCCGCCGCACCGGCGCCGACGTCTGGTTGAAGCTCGAGAACCTGCAGCGCACGGGCTCGTTCAAGCTTCGCGGCGCCGCGGCCCGCATCGCCGCGCTCGCGCGCGGGGCCGGCGGCGCCGGCGAGCCGAAGCCGCGGGTGATCGCCGCCTCCGCGGGCAACCACGGCCTGGGCGTCGCGCTCGCTGCGCGCGCGTTCGCCATCGACGCCACCGTGCTGGTGTCGGCGCAGACACCGGAGGTGAAGCGCGCCGGCATCGCCGCGCTGGGGGCGCGGGTCGAGGTGGGCGGCGCGACCTACGACGAGGCCGAGGCCGTGGCGCGCCAGCGCGCCGCTGCGGATCCGGGCCTGGTGTTCGTGTCGGCGTTCGACGACGACCACGTCATCGCCGGCAACGGCGGCCTGCTGGCGCGCGAGATCCTGGCCCAGCTGCCCGACGTGCAGGCGATCGTCGTCCCCGTCGGGGGCGGCGGCCTGGCGGGCGGCATCGGCGTCGAGGTCGTCCCGCGCGGCATCAAGGTGCTCGGCGCTTCGCCGGAGGCGAACTGCGCGATGAAGCGGTCGCTCGACGAAGGCCGCGCCTACACCACCTACGCGGGCGGGCCGACGCTGGCGGAGGGGCTGGAGGGCGCGGTCAGCGAGCGCACGTTCGCGATGGCGCGCGACTACTTCCCGGACATCGCGCTGGTCAGCGAGCTGCAGATCCGCGAGGCGATCGTCTACGCGTACCGCACGCTCGGCATCATGTGCGAGGCGTCGGCGGCGCCGGCGCTGGCCACCCTGCTCGACGACGCGGGCCCGATCCGCGGCCGCCGCACGGTCGTCGTGATCAGCGGCGGCAACATCGAGCCCGACCTGCTCGACCAGCTGCTGACAGGCGCCGCCGTCAGCAGCTGACGCGCGTTTCGCCTTCGGTTGGTCGTCAGTTGGTCTTTTTGGCCTGTTCTTTACCGGCGACCTTGGCGCGCGCGAGGGCGGCGGTGCGCAGCGTGTGGCCGGTGGGGCCGTCGCCCAGCTTCTTGCGCGCCGCGGGCGCGTGACCCGGACCGAGGATGTCGCGCAGGTAAGCCTCGTACTGGAACGTGTCCGAGTGCTGCTCGGTGTGGCAGACCGTGCAGGTGCTCGCGGGCGTCTGCCGGTGAACCGCCGGCGGATCCTCGGTCCCCTCCTCGGCGACGTGCTTCGACCCGGGGCCGTGGCAGACCTCGCACTGCACGTCGCGCAGGCGATCGGTGTGGCCGAGGCTGCTGCCGCCCACCTCGCCGTAGCCGGTGACGTGGCAGCCGACGCACTTGTAGTCGTTCTGCTTGCCGCCCTCGACCAGCGTCTTCCAGGCCGACGCGTGCACGGTCTTCTTCCAGAACGCGGCCGCGGTCTTGTGGCAGCCGGCGCACTTCGCGTCGCCGACGTAGTAAGGACGGCCCGGCTCGGGCGGGGGCGGCGGCTTGGCGTTCTTCAGGTTGATGGCGGCGATCTTCGCGTCCAGCTTGCGCATCTCGCCCGCGATCTTCTCGTCGCGCGGCAGGCTGCGGCGCAACGGGATCAGTCGGTTCGTGAAGTAGCTGCCGGCCGCGGGCGCCTGCCACGGCTTGTTCAGCGTGTCGCGCTCCGCGACCAGCGCCGCCCGCTCGGCGCGCTTGGAAGCGATGAACGCTTGATCGCCGCCGGGCGCGGCGGTCCACGCCTTCAGCTGATCGTCGATGCGCGCGACCGCCTGATCGATCTCCACGCGCCGCAGCGCCGCCGCGTCGGGGCCGCCCGCGTCGGCGAGCGGTCCGCCCCCGCGCCAGACGACGTCGATGCGGCCGACGCGCTGGAGCTCGTCGGCGGAGGCGACCAGGTACGCGTTGCCGACCTTCTCGGCGCGCTCCATCCCCTCGCCGACCTGGCGCCCCAGCACGACCAGATCGACGGGCGCCTCGCGCGCGATCCGGCGCGCCAGCGGCTTGTCGACGGGCGCCAGCGCGATCACCAGCTCGACGCCCTTGCCGCGCAGGGCGGCCGCTTCGCGCTTCGCGGCGACGACCGGGTCCTCGCCGGTCGCCCCCAGGCCGCTGGCGAGCGCCGGATCCGCCACGCCCACGATGCCGACCCGGACGCCGCCGATGGTCTCGATCCGGGACGGCACCACGTTCTTCGCGCGTGCCAGGTTGCTCGCGACCCGCTCCGGCGGGAACACCTGCGCGCCGCCCTGGATGTCCGTCTCGGCCAGGCCGGCGGCCAGCGGCGGGCCGAGGTGTCCCAGCGCCTCGCCCAGGAACGTCGCGCGCGCGGCGTTCGCCTGCTGCTCCTTGGCGGTGCTGCTCTCGGGGAACGACAGGCCGCCCCCGTCGACCAGCAGGACCGCGCCGCCCCGGGCCGCGCCGCGGACCAGGGCCGCGTAGCGGGCGACGTCGCCGAGCGGATCGCTCGTGCAGCCGCACGGCTCCGGCGTCCCGTGCACCTCGGCCGTGTAGAAGATGGTCAGCCGGCGCTCCGGGCTGCCCGCGGCGCCGGGACGACCGGCGAAGGCCGCCGCGGCCAGGGCGGCCGCGGTCAGCGAGATGCCGAGGAGCCGGGCGCGCATGGGGAGCACCATTACAATCCCGCGCTGCGGCTGGCAATTCCCGAGGCGCCGACGGTGTCGCGCTTGACAGAGGGGGGGCGCCCGTTTAAGTTCGCCCACCTTCAGAAAGTCACAATCATGGGCGTAACAATCAGATTGACCCGCGCTGGCAGCAAGAAGGTCCCCTTTTACCGCGTCGTGGCCGCCGATCGCCGCAGCCCGCGCGACGGACGGTTCATCGAGCAGCTGGGCGTCTACGATCCGCTGCGCGACCCGGTCGAGTTCCGGGTCAACCAGGATCGCCTGGCCCACTGGATCAAGAACGGCGCCGTGCCGAGCCAGACGGTGGGCGAGCTCCTCCGCCGGCAGCGCAAGGTCGCTCCGCCGGCGACGGCTGGCGCGGCCGCCAAAGCCTAGACGCCTTAGCCGCCAGTCGTCCAAATGAGCGACGCCGCCGACAAAGGGTCGTCCAGCCAGGGCGCCCCGGCGCAACCCGGGCAGCCTCAGCTGCGCGAGCTGGTCGACTACCTGGCGCGCGGTCTGGTCGATCATCCCGAGGAGGTCGAGGTCGAGGAGATCTCGGAGCCCGACGCGCTGGTGTTCGAGCTCAAGGTCGCCGAGCAGGACCTCGGCAAGGTGATCGGCAAGCAGGGGCGGACCGCCAAGGCGCTGCGCACGATCCTGTCGGCCGCCTCCGCGAAGACGCGCCGTCGCGTCATCCTCGAGATCCTCGAGTAGCGAAGCCGCCGGGATGGCGGAGTCGGCGTACGATCCGGAGACGCTCTCCGTCGGGGTGATCGGGCGCCCGCACGGCATTCGCGGCGACGTCTACTTCCGGCCGCACAACCCCCAGAGCCGCGCCTTCGACGAGGTGCAGGAGCTGCTGATCGTGCGCGACGGGGAGAGCCGTCGCTACCAGGTCACGTCGATGCGCCCGGTCGCGGACGCGTACATCGCGCACCTGGAGGGGGTCGAGGCTCGCGAGGCCGCCGCCGCGTTGGGGCTGGCCGAGGTGCGCGTCGCGCGCGCCGCGCTGCCGCCGCTCGAGCCAGGCGAATACTTCGTCGAGGACGTGGTCGGTTGCGCGGTCGAGGGCGAGGACGGCCGCCCGCTCGGCGTCGTGCGCGGCACGCTCTGGAACGGGGCCCACGACGTCGCCACCGTCGACGGCGCCGACGGCCGCGAGCGGCTCATCCCGCTGGTCGCCGAGTTCGTGCTGAACGTCGACGCGCCCGCTCGTAAGATGATCGTGCGGTGGGACGACGATGACGACGACAACGACAGCGATGGCTGAGGCGGCGCCCGCCCGGATCGCGTTCGAGATCGTGACGCTGTTCCCGGAGCTGTTCGACGGGCTGCTGGCGACGACCGTGATCGGCAAGGCGATCGCCGCGGGCATCATCGCCGTCCATCGCACCAACCCGCGCGACTTCGGGCTCGGCAACTACCGGCAGGTCGACGACACGCCCTACGGCGGCGGGCCCGGCATGATCATGCGCGTCGAGCCGATCGCCGCGGCGCTGGACGCGATCGCGGCGGCGCGCGGGCCGTCGCACCGGATCCTGCTCACGCCGCGCGGGCGCCGCTTCGATCAGGAGGCCGCGCGCGCGCTGGCGGCCCGGCCGCGCCTCACGCTGGTGTGCGGGCGCTACGAGGGGATCGACGAGCGCGTCGGCGCCCTGGTCGACGATCAGATCTGCCTGGGTGACTTCGTGCTGGCGGGCGGGGAGCTGGCGGCGGCGGTCGTGCTGGAGGCGACGGCGCGGCTGGTGCCCGGCGTGCTCGGCTGCGGGCTGTCCGCCGGCGACGAGTCGTTCTCGGCCGGCCGCCTCGAATACCCGCAGTGGACGCGCCCCGCGGACTGGAACGGCCAGGCCCCGCCGCCCGTGCTGCTGTCGGGGGACCACGCGGCGATCGCGCACTGGCGCCGGCGCGCCTCGCTGCGCCTGACCCAGGCCCTGCGCCCCGACCTGCTCGCGGCGCACCCGCTCACCGACGAGGAACGGGCGCTGCTCGCCTCCGACGACGGGGCGGATTCGACCTGAGATGCCGCCCATCGCGCTCCTGCCGGCGGCTCTGCCGCGGCGCGGCCGGGGCCCCGGCCGGGCTGCCCGACGGTCGTGCTGGAGGCGGGCCAGCGACAAAAGCGCCATCCTGCACTTGACTCGCGCCGCCGGGCCGTCTAGGTATACGGGCTTTCCATGGGCCAGCATCCGCTGTTGAAGGAGATCGAAGGCAGCTATCGGCGCGCCGATCTGCCTGATCTCCGCGCCGGCGACAGCGTTCGCGTTCACACGCTGATCAAGGAAGGCGACAAGGAACGCGTTCAGATCTTCGAGGGCGTCGTGATCGGCCAGCACCGCGGTGGCTCGCGGGCGTCGTTCACGGTCCGGAAGGTCTCCTACGGCGTCGGGGTCGAGCGCATCTTCCCGCTGCACACGTCGCGGATCGAGAAGATCGAGATCGTGGCGCGCGGCGAGGTCCGGCGCGCGCGGCTCAACTACCTGCGCGAGCTCGAGGGCAAGGCCGCCCGCATCAAGGGCGAGAAGAGCAGCGAAGAAGGAGGCGGCTCCGCCTCCGAGCAGAGCGCCCGCGCTGCTGCCGCCAGCGCGTCCGAAGCCGCCTCGTAGCGGCGAGCAAGGCGCGCGGTGGCGGATCGTCGATCCGTCTCGGGCCGTCGCGCGGAGAGCCTGGCGGCCGCGCGCCTGGAAGCGGCCGGCCTGCGCATCGTCACCCGCAACTGGCGCCAGGCCGAGGGTGAACTCGACATCGTCGCCGACGACGACGGCACCTGCGTGTTCGTCGAGGTCCGCTCACGCACCGGCGAGGCGCACGGCCACGCGCTGGAGGCGATCACCGCGCACAAGCGCCAGCAGGTGATCCGCGCCGCGCGTCTCTACCTCGGCGCCGAGACGCCGGCCGCGCGCGGCTATCGCTTCGACGTCGTCGCGGTCACCTTCTGGGACGACGGGCGCGAACCCGACGTCGTCCACATCCCGAACGCCTTCGAGGTCGGCGGCTAGCCGCAGACCTCAGTTGCAGGTAGCCGGCTTCTGGAAGCCGCCCCGCGGCTCGACGACGAAGTCGCGGCAGACGCACAGCTTCTGACAGGCGAAGTCGCCGACCGTCGTCGGCCACATGCAGACGAAGCCGTTCTCGCAGTGACGATCAGTGGCGTTGCCCTTCGGGCCACCCTCACCGTCGCAGTCGTCGTTCGAATCGCACGGGGCGGTGCACAGCGGCCCGGTGTTCGCCGCCGCGGCCGAATCGCCGCTCGGCAGGATGCAGATGCGGCTCGGGCACTCGAGCGCCGGCGACGCAATCGTCGCGACGGTGCCGCCGTTGGAGCCGCCCATTCCGGTCGCCTGCGTGCCGAGCTCGCACGAGCGTCCGATGTGCTTGTCCTCGCAGGCGCCTCCCAGGGCGAGCGCGGACAGCGTCAGCGCGAACAGCGCGAAGCGGCGCGCCGTGGGCGAGCGCAGAGCCGACGAAAACGACGGGAAGGAACGAGAAAACCTCATGGGGACTCCTTGGCGTCCAGTGGGGAGCTCGCGCGCGCTTCGGCGCATGCTGTCGATCGCTGCCAAAGCTCGAAAGGCGGCGCCATGTTACCTACACGACCGTAGCTGTCAAGCGTCGCCTCCGGCGCTGACGCGAGCCGCAAACCGACGAAGCACACATCTCCCTAGTCGCGTCCCGCGAGAAAAAATCGGTCGGAAAAAGCGCGCGCCGGAAGCCAGCCGAGAACGACGATGACGCGGCTAATCTCTTGATTTCGGGGGCGAATCCCCTTGACACAAAAGATCGCACTCGCCTAGCATGTGGCGGTTTTGGGTATGTAACTCCACGCCCGCGCACGCGCGTGTGGAGTTGTGAAAGGTGATGGCGGGCGGTGTAAGGATTCACAGGTAGCTGCGACTCGTGATCCCTTTCTCTCGGAATCGTCGTAAAAGACTTCCGGCTTTTTCACATTGGCTCCCATCCACGTTGCCGTGCTTCTACGCACAACCCAGCGAGGTCCCCGCATGACCCGAATCCGTGTCGTCGGCCTGTTGTTGACCACTTCGATGCTGCTCGCGAGCCCGCTCGCGCACGCGAAGAAAAAGAAGAACGCCGACTTCGTGCCGGAGGAAGGGGCGTCCGGCGATCAGCCCTCCAAGGTGCTCGAGCGCGCCTTCAAGCTGTACGACGGCGAGGATTACTACTCGGCGTCGATCGAGCTCAACAAGGTCATCGAGGGCGAGTCGGGCGACAGCGAGCCGAACAAGCAGAAGGCCGAGTTCTGGATGGGCAAGGCCCTCTACAACATGAAGTACTACTCGGCGTCGCTGTCGTACTTCGATCGCATCGTCCAGAAGGGATCGGGGCACGCCTACTACAACGCGACGCTGAAGTGGCTGGCGTCGCTGTCGCGGCAGCTGCCCGATTCGACCGGCATCCTCGAGAAGATCGGTAAATACAACCGGGCCGAGCTCGATCAGCCGGCGCTCGAGAAGGTGCGCGACGAGCTCTACTTCCTGCTCGGCAAGTTCAACTACCAGAAGGGCAACTTCAAGCAGGCCGTCGAGCTGTTCTCGACGGTGCCGCCCACCAGCGAGTTCTACGTGCAGGCGAAGCTGTTCGAGGGCGCCACCCACGTCCGCGAGTACCAGGCCAAGCCGGCCGTCGAGGCGTTCAAGGAGGTGCTCCGCACCGCCGCGGATAGCACCGATCCGCGCATCAAGCCGTTCGAGGATCTCGCCAACCTGTCGCTGGCGCGCACGTTCTACTCGACCGGCCAGTACGAGCTGGCGACCAAGTACTTCGACCGCGTGTCGCAGGAGTCCTACGACTGGGCGAACAGCCTGTTCGAGTCGTCGTGGGCGAACTTCATGCTCAAGCAGCGCGGCTACTCGAAGGCGCTCGGCAACATCCACACCATCCAGGCGCCGTTCTTCGAGAACTACATCAAGCCCGAGTCGATCGGCGAGGGGCTGACGGTCAAGGCGACCATCTACTTCTACAACTGCCTGTTCGATCGCGCCCAGGAGGCGATCGACGAGTTCAACGCCGTCTACCCGACGGTGTTCACCGAGCTGAAGAAGCTGATCGCCGGCACCACCGAGAACAGCCAGCTGTTCGACCTGGCCGTGAAGATCCGCAAGGAGACCTCGGGCCTGCCCGAGCAGGTCGAGCGCGCCGCGCGCGGCGTCCTCGGCGACCTGTCGCTGCTCAAGCGCTTCCAGTACGTCGAGGAGCTCGACAAGGAGCTGAAGGCGTACGACAAGGCCGACGCCGCCTGGCGGTCGACCAGCATCGCCCAGACGGTGTTCGCCGACCTGACGCTGCAGCGGTCGCTGGCCGTCAACGAGGCGGGCGATCTGGCGCGGCGCCGCATCAAGCGCCTCACGGAGGAGCTGTCGCAGCTCATCAAGCGCGTCATCAAGATCGAGTTCGAAATTCTGCAGGGCGAGAAGGGCGAGCTCGAGCACGAGGTGATCGAGGAGCGCGACCGGACCTCCGGCGCCGGTACGAATCATCCAGTGGAGGAGATCCGAGCGGACGACGAGCACGTAATCTGGCCGTTCGTCGGCGAGTACTGGAGGGACGAGCTCGGCTACTACCGCGTGAAGATCAAGAACAAGTGTCAGCGCAACGCGCCCGAGGGCGCGCCGGCGACCGGCGAGACGCCGGCCGCTCCGGCGGGCGGCGAGGGCGGCGGTGGGGCACCGGCTGAGGGCGGCGGCGCGCCGACGCCCTAGCTCGTATTCGAGAAACCAAGTAACGGCACAATGAGGACAGTGGAGAAACCATGAGCATCCAGTTCCGGTTTTCTAAAGGGATCTGCGCAGCCACGTTTTCGCTGCTTCTCGTGCCCGCGGCCGCGTTGGCCGCGGACCAAAAGCCGGCGAACAGCGGCCAAGGCCGGTACACGAAGAAAGAGCTCGAGGTCCAGGCGAAGCAGACCAACCTGACCAAGCCGGAGGCGCCGCCGCCGCCGAAGAAGGAGACACGGCCGACGCTGACCGTGGATGCCTTCCGCGAGCAGAAGACGCAGGAGATCCAGAAGATCGTCGACGCGCAGATCAGCAAGATGCGCCGGCTGATCACCGTCACCCAGGACGACGATCCGCAGAAGCCGGACTTCATGTTCCGCCTCGGCGAGCTTTACGCCGAGAAGCAGCGCTACAACTTCAACCAGGCGCGCGCGCTGGATCAGAAGATCTTCGAGCTGCAGCCCAACCAGCGCGGCTCGCTGCAGGCGACGCAGAAGCGCTATGAGCAGGAAGAGCAGAAGTGGCTGCTCGAGGCGGTCAAGGCGTACATCGGCGCCACCAAGTTCCGCAAGTACGAGCGCATGGACGAGGTGCTGTTCCGCCTCGCCTACCTCCTCACCAGCGTGAAGAAGGAGGACCAGGCGCGTGAGTTCTTCCACCGCCTGATCAAGGACTACCCGAACTCGAAGTACATCCCGGACGCGTACCTGTCGTTCGCCGAGTACTACTTCGACAAGGGCGAGATGGACAACGCCCTCAAGTTTTACGAGAAGGTCGAGCAGTTCCCGAAGTCGAGCGTCTACCCCTACGCCGTCTACAAGAAGGGGTGGTGCTACATCAACAACGGCGACTACAAGACCGCGCTCGAGACCTTCGTCGGCGTCGTCCGCATGACCCAGGAGGGCAAGGTCAACGTCTCCAAGGCGCAGCTGACGGTGCTGGCCAAGGAAGCCAAGAAGGACATCGTCAAGGCGTACTCGCACGTCGGCGGCCCGGACAAGGCCTGGGAGTTCTTCCAGAAGACGGGCGGCGACTTCGCGCCGAAGATGATGGAGTCGCTGGCGGAGCTCTACTGGGAAGAAGGTAAGTTCCCCGAGTCGACGCGCGTCTACAAGAAGGTCATCGCGCAGAACATGGACTCGCCCCGCATCTGCGAGTGGCAGAACAAGATCGTCCGCAACACGCTGTCGTCCGGCAACAAGCGCGACCAGGTCCA
>DATBHU010000257.1:0-9059 GCA_036557265.1 Polyangia bacterium | reverse complement strand
CGGCGGCCGGCCTCGCCGCGGAAGAGGCGGCGGCGCACGTCGCGGCGATGCACGGCGCCCACCGGATCCCGACGCTGCTGAAGCTCGTGGACCGTCTGGTGCGCGAGGCCGCGAAGCGGCCGAGGGCCGTCACGTCGCCGTGATGACCGCCCGACCGGGCGCGGTCCCGAAACTTGAAAGGGGCAGCAAAACGGTCATCAGCGGGCGGGCGGCGGTGGTGGGACCGCCGCGGCAGCGGGCGGCGGCGCCGGCCGCCTGAGTTGCTGGCGGTGGGCGACCAGCGTGATGGCGACCGCGGCCAGCAGGGGCAGGACGATCAGCGGGAGGACGCGCGACCACCCGCGCTTTGCCGCGAGCCGTTTCGCGCGGAAGGCGAGCGCGATCACCGCGAGAACCATGGCCAGGATCCACACCACGTTCTCGGGGCGGAGAGACATGGCGCGATGCTAACGCGGCGCCGGCTGCCTGCGCAAAACCGACGCTGCGCGGGCTCAGCGCCCGGCGGCGAGGGCGAGGCGCACCAGCTGGCGAACGTTCAGCGGGCATTCGACCGGGACCGGATCGCCGACCCAGCGGACCGCCGTGTACTCGTCGCAGGCGGTGAGGTCGCGCGACGCGACGTCGGCGACGAACGCGAAGTTCATGTGCAGCCCCTTGCTGCCGGCCGGGTGCTCCTCGTAGCCGATCAGACCCGGCGGCGTGCCGTCGACGCCGAGCCCGCCCGGGAACACACCGTCGAGGCCGGTCTCCTCGCGCAGCTCGCGCCGCGCCGCCTCCAGCGGCGTCTCGCCCGGCTCGATCTCGCCGCCGACGGGGAGCCACAGGTCGAGGCGCTTGTGCCGCACCAGCAGGATCTCGCCGCCGTTGCGGCAGAAGACAGCGACCGAGAACGCGCGGCGATTTTCCACGGCGGAGTTCCTCACCCTCGGGCCTTCGGCCCTCGACCTCTCCCAGAGGAGAGGTGGATCAAAAGCTACTTCTTGTCGGTCAGCGCGGCCACGCCGGGCAGCACCTTGCCCTCGAGGTATTCGAGCGAGGCGCCGCCGCCGGTCGAGACGTGCGACACCTTGCTGGCGACGCCCGCCTTCTTCACCGCGGAGGCGGAGTCGCCGCCGCCGATGATCGTCGTCGCGCCTGCCGCGGTCGCCTGGGCCAGCGCCTCGGCGATCGCGATCGTCCCCTTCGCCGTCGCGTCGATCTCGAACACGCCGACCGGGCCGTTCCACACGATCGTCTTCGCGCCGAGCAGGATCTTGGTGAACGCCGCCACCGTGGCCGGGCCCGCGTCGACCGCTTCCCAGTCGGCCGGGATGGCGTCCTTCGCGACCGTCTTCAGCGCGCCGACCGTGCGGCCCTTGAAGTCCAGCTTGTCGGTGACGACGAAATCCGTCCCCAGCACCAGCTTGTCGCCCGCCTCGGCCATCAGGCTCTTGGCCAGGTCCAGCTTGTCGTTCTCGACGATCGACTTGCCGACCTCCAGCCTCTGCGCCTTCAGGAAGGTGTACGTCATGCCGCCGCCGATCAGCAGCTTGTCGACGCGCGGGAGCATGTTCTTGATGACGTCGATCTTGCCGGACACCTTCGACCCGCCGATCACGGCGACGAACGGACGCTTCGGGTTGCCGAGCGCCTCGCCCAGGTAGTCGAGCTCCTTCTTCATCAGGAACCCCGACGCCGCCTGCGGCACGAACTTGGTGATGCCTTCCGTCGACGCGTGGGCGCGGTGGGCGCTGCCGAAGGCGTCGTTCACGTAGACGTCGGCCAGCGCGGCCAGCTGCTTGGCGAACGCCGGATCGTTCTCCTCCTCGGCGGCGTGGAAGCGCAGGTTCTCGAGCAGCAGCACGCCGCCGGGCTGCAGGGCGGCGACGGCCTTCTCGGCGTCCGGCCCCACGCAGTCGTCGGCGAACGCGACCGGCGCGCCCAGCAGCGCGGCCAGCGCGTCGGCGACCGGGCGCAGGCTCATGTCCGGCACGCGCTTCCCGTCGGGCCGCCCCAGGTGCGACATCAGGATCACCTTCGCGTTCTTCTCGCGCAGGTACTTGATGGTGGGCAGCGACTCCTTGAGCCGCTTGTCCGACTCGACCTTGCCGTCCTTGAGGGGGACGTTGAAGTCGACGCGCACGATGACGCGCTTGCCGCTGACGGAGAGATCCTCGACGAACAATTTTTTGCCGGTGCTCATGGTGGAGGCCGGTTTACCAGCCGCCGTCTCTTCTGTCGATAGCAGCGGGCACCGTCGGCGGGAGCCGGATCGCGCGCGCGAATTGTCTGCTGGCAGCGCTACAGAATTTGGCGCGCCGGGTCGATGAGTCATCTCCCCATGACCAGACGTCTCGCGAAAACCTCGGCCACCACCTCCACCACGATTCTTGCGGCGCTTCCGTTCTTCGTCATTTCTGGAATCGCCGGCTGCGGCGGATCGGGCGGTGGCGAACAGCCCGACGGCGCGGCCGGCAAGGGAGGCATGAGCGCCGCCGCGGGTAAGGGCGGCGGTGGTGGTAGCGCGGCCGGCAGCGGCGGAGCAGGGGGCGGAACAGGCGGAAGCGCGACGGGCGGCCGGGGCGGGACGGGCGGCAGCAGCGGGACGGGCGGCAGCAGCGGGACGGGCGGCAGCAGCGGCACGGGCGGCGGCGGAACAGGCGGAAGCGCGACGGGCGGCCGGGGCGGGACGGGCGGCAGCAGCGGGACGGGCGGCAGCAGCGGCACCGGTGGCGGCGGGACGGGCGGCAGCGCGACGGGCGGGACGGGGGGAAGCGCGACCGGCGGTACGGGTGGCGGCGGCACGGGCGGAAGCACCGGCGGCGCCACCGGCGGCAGCGCGGGCTCGGGCACGCCCGACGGCGGCGGCGACGCCGCGACGCCGGCGCCCGCGACGACGATCCCGACGGCCCCGCTGAACTTCGGCATGGTCGCCTGCGGGTCGGCGGGCGGCGACCGGTCCCTCATGTTCATGAACAGCGGGGACGCGACGCTGCACTACAAGGCGTCGATCGCGCCCGGCGGCATGTATTCGATCCAGGGCGCGATGGCGGACGGTTCGCTGTCGGGCGACGTGGCCCCGGGCGCCAGCGCGACGGTGCACGTCCTGGCCGCCACGGTCCCCACGACGGCAGGCTCGGGCGCGTCCTTCCCCGGGACGTTGTCCATCACCACCAACGCCGCCGGCGCGGAGAGCACCTCCATCTCGCTCGCGATGATCGCCGAGGGCGGCAGCTGCACCCTGTCGTGCGGCGCGTTCACCAAGTGCATGCCCGCCAGCGGCGCGCCCTACTGCGCCAACACCATGACGGACAACGCCAACTGCGGCACCTGCGGGAACGTCTGCGGCGCCGGCGAGGTCTGCAGCGCCGGCGGGTGCGCGCTCACCTGCGGCGCGCTGACCGAATGCACGCCGAACGGCGCCGATCCCTACTGCGCGAACACGATGACGGACAACGCGAACTGCGGCACCTGCGGCAACGCCTGCGGCACCGGCCAGGTCTGCAACGCCGGCGATTGCACGCTGACCTGCGGCGCGCTGACCAAGTGCATGCCGTCGGCGGGCGCGCCCTACTGCGCGAACACGATGACGGACAACGCGAACTGCGGCACCTGCGGCAACGCCTGCGGCACCGGTCAGGTCTGCAGCAGCGGCGTCTGCACCTTGACCTGCGGCGCGCTCACCAAGTGCACGCCCTCCGCCGGCGTCGCCTACTGCGCCAACACGGCCACCGACAACGCGGACTGCGGGACGTGCGGCAACGCGTGCGGCGCCGGCGAGACCTGCCTGTCGGGCGTCTGCACGCTGACCTGCGGCGCGCTCACCAAGTGCACGCCGTCCGCCGGCGCGCCCTACTGCGCGAACACCATGACCGACAACGCGGACTGCGGGACGTGCGGCAACGCGTGCGGCGCCGGCCAGGTGTGCAGCGGCGGCACCTGCACCTTGACCTGCGGGTCGCTCGCGAAGTGCACGCCGTCCGCGGGCGCCCCCTACTGCGCCAACACCGACACCGACGGCGCCAACTGCGGGACGTGCGGCAACCCGTGCGGCGCCGGCCAGATCTGCGTGTCGGGCAGCTGCCAGGCCAACTGCTCGGCGTCACAGATGGTGTGCGGCGGCATGTGCACGAACACCGCCTTCGATCCCGCGAACTGCAACACCTGCGGCAACGTCTGCTCGTTCTCGCACGGATCGGCGGCCTGCCTGGGCGGCGGCTGCGTCCTGGCCTCGTGCGACGCCGGCTTCCGCGACTGCAACGGCAACACGACGGACGGCTGCGAGATCGACACCAGCACCTCCGTCGCCAACTGCGGCGCGTGCGGCCACGCGTGCGCGCTCGGCGAGACCTGCAGCGCCGGGCTCTGCACCACCAATCTCTCGCAGGGCCTGATCGGTTACTGGAACCTGGACGAGGCGGCGAGCGGGACCTCCGCCGCCGACGGTTCGGGCAATCGCCTGGACGGCCAGCTGTCAGGCGGCGTGACCTTCATGCCGGGGGCCGGGCTGCAGGGATCGGGCGCCGCGACGTTCGCGGGCAACGGCTACATCCGGGTCGTCTTCCCCAACGACGCGCGTGGTGACGGGACGGGCGTCTTCATCCCGCAGGGAGACATCACCTTCGCGATGTGGTTCAAGACCAGCGCGCCGGCGCTGGGCGGCCTGCAGGTCGTCGAGGGCGGCAGCTTCGGCGGCGGCTGCGACCGCGTCGTCGGCAACGGCGGCGGCAACCTGTTCAACTACAACGCCTGGGACGAGGTGAACATGTCGGGCGCGATCGCCGCGAACGACGGCGCGTGGCACCACCTCGCCTACGTGCTCGACAAGACGAACGGCTTCCGCGCGTACATCGACGGCGTGCTCGACGTCAACTCGATGTCCGCCACCGGCAACTGCGGCATCGGGTGCAGCGGCTTCGACTGGGCGACGGAGTACTGGATCGGCCGGGGCGGCGGCTGCCGCTTCGGCGCCGACTACTTCACCGGCATGATCGACGAGGTGCGCCTCTACGACCACCCGCTCTCCGCGGCCGGGGTGGCGCAGCTCTACAACTCCACGAAGTGACGGCCGGGCGGGCGGCGCCGCCCGTTTCGCCGCGCCGCTCTTCGTGACCGCACAGTTTTGCGGGGGGCCGGGGTCAATGCTCATGACCTCACGAAAGGAAGGACACCATGAGCACAGATCGAAAGACCCTGGCCCTCGAGTACCTGAACGCGGTCGGCAAGCAGCAGTACGGCAAGCTGGAGGCGATGCTGGCGCCGGACCTGACGGTCCGCGGGCCGGCGGCGACGCGCACCTCGGCCGCGGACTTCCTGGGCGCGGTCAAGCGCCTGGGCGCCATCCACGTCCGCAGCGACGTCAAGCGCGTGTTCGCCGACGGCGACGAGGTCTGCGTCATCTACGACTTCGTCACCGACACGCCCGCCGGCGCGCTGACCACCATCGAATGGCTGCGGTTCGAGGGCGACCGCGTCCGTTCGATCGATCTCTACTATGATCAGCTGCCGTGGCAGCAGGTCATGGCGGTGATCGCCGAGCGGGCGGCGGCGCGGACGGCGGTCCAGCCGACGGCGTGACGCGATGAGCGCGGGCGACAATCCGGGAGCGGCGGTGCTCGGCGAGACGTTCGTCGAGCACCGCCCCGCGCTGCTGCGGCACTGCTACCGCATGCTCGGGTCGTTCGAGGAGGCGGAGGACGTCGTGCAGGAGGTGCTGCTGCGCGCCTGGCGCGCGCGCGACAGCTACGCGGGCGACGCGCCGCTCGGGCACTGGTTGATGCGCATCGCGACGAACGCCTGCCTGAACGCGCTGACGCGCGGGCGGCCGCGCGCGCTGCCGCAGCTGGATCGCGACGCGGGCGCGCCGCTGGTCGAGCACGAGGCCGCGGCGTGGGTGACGCCGGCGCCGGACGGGCGGCTGTTCCCCGATCCCGCGCGCGCCGCGGCGGCGCGCGAGCAGGTGGCGCTGGCGTTCATCGCCCTGCTGCAGCGGTTGCCGCCGAAGCAGCGCGCGGTGCTGCTGCTCAAGGATGTGGTCGGCTGGGCGGCCGAGGAGATCGCGGCGGCGCTGGAGCTGACGCTGTCGTCGGTGAACAGCGCCCTTCACCGCGCGCGCGCCACCGTCGCCGCGGGCGCGCGCGAGGCGCACGAGGATCCACCGCCGGCGGTGCTGGCCGCGTACCTGCGCTCGTGGGAGACGCGCGACATCGACGGGCTGGTCGCGCTGCTGCGTAAAGACGTCGTCTTCGCCATGCCCCCGCACGCCACCTGGTTCCGCGGCGCCGACGCCGTCCGCGCGTTTCTGGAGGCGCCGCGCTTCGGCGCCTTCTGGACACGCCGCCTGCGCTTGACCCAGACCCGCGCGAACGGCCTGCCGGCGCTCGTCTTCTACGCGGCCGCGCCCGAGGACGACGTATCCCGGCTGCATTCGATCCAGCTGGTCCGGTTCGATGGCGCCGCGGTCGCCGAGGCGACCACGTTCATCGGCCCCGCCTACCTGCACGGCTTCGACATCGCGCCCACGCTCGCCCGCTAACGCCCGAGTCATTGAAGCCGTTTGCCCTCTCCCGTAGGGAGAGGGAAAGGCCCTCGACCCTCTCCCACAGGGAGAGGCGGATGCGGCCATACACCACGCATGGTGGCTCGCGGTCCGTTCGTCTGCCTGACGCTCGCCGCGCTTTGTGGCGCGTGCGCGGGGTCTGACATCGACGGCATCGGGCATCCGGGGACGGCGGGCTCGGGCGCGGCGGCGGGCTCCGGCGGCGGCGGTGCGCCGGGCAGCGCGGGCACGGCCGGCGGCGCGGGCACGACGGGCACCGGCGGCAGCAGCGCCGGCGGCGCGCCGGGCGGGCGCAGCGCGGGCTGCGGCAAGACGCTCGCGCAGACGGGCGCGTTCCAGGCGACGATCACCGTCGGCGCGCTCGCGCGCGGGTACTACGTCGCGATCCCGGCCACGTACGATCCGGCGGTGCCGCGCGCGCTCGTGTTCGGCTACCACGGCAGCGACTACACCGGGAAGATGATGCGGACGTACCTCGACATGGAGAAGGCGCCCCTCGTCGACAAGGCGATCTACGTCTACCCGGACGGCCTGCCGCCCGCCGACCAGCCGAGCAAGGCGTGGGATCTGTCGGCGAACGGAATGGACATGCCGTTCTTCGACGCGATGCTGGCGCAGATGTCCGCCGACTACTGCGTCGACCCCGCGCGCGTCTTCGTCGCCGGCCAGAGCTACGGCGCCCTGATGACCAACGCCGTCGGCTGCTTCCGCGGCGACGTGATCCGCGCGATCGCCGCCGTCGCCGGCTCGGGCCCGAGCAACCCGTCGCAGTGCAAGGGCCCGGTCGCCGTCTGGATCACGCACGGCATGGACGACGACAGCGTCGCGTTCACGAGCGGCGAGAAGAGCCGCGACTTCTGGCTGATGGAAGACGGCTGCACCACCACGACCACGCAGGGCACGCCGATGGAGTGCCAGAACTACCAGGGCTGCATGCCCGGCTACCCGGTGATCTGGTGCCCGCACGTCGGCGAGACGGGGCACCAGGAACCGCCGTGGGGGCGCGTCGCCGTGCGCGAGTTCTTCGCCGGTTTCTGAGGCGCCCCGTTCGCGCGCCGGCAACCTTCCGGTAAAGTCGCCGCATGTCTGGCGCTGCGATTGTCCAATCGATGCTGGCGTCGGCCGTCCTCGCCTGGGGCGTGCCGGCCGGTCCGTCGGGGCCGGGGCCTGACTCGCTCCAGTCGATCTTCGAGCCCGACCCGTCGCTGGGCGTCCCCGGCAAGGCCGGCGACTCCAACAAGGAGATCATCCGCACCATCATTCGCCGCCACATCAACGAGGTGAAGTCCTGTTACGCGGCGGAGCTGTCGCGCCACCCGGCCCTGGGCGGACGGATCATGGTGCAGTTCACGATCGCGGCGTCGGGCCAGGTGATCGCTTCCGTGCTGCAGAACTCGACGATGAAGAACGCGCACGTCGAGACCTGCGCCGTCGAAGCCGTCCGCCGCTGGCAGTTCCCGAAGCCGCGCGGCGGCGTCGTGATCATCTCGTATCCCTTCGTCCTGACGCCGACCCTGGAGGAGCCCGAGGTGGAGCAGTCCGACGTCGCACCCACGACGGGGATCTTCCTCGGCACCAAGATCGGCGGCGCGGGCGCGGTCGAGATCGAGACGATCACGCCGACGCTGTACGTCCACCGCTCGACCGACGCGAAGGAGGTCCCTTCGAACGGCCTGATCGCCGTGGCGGCGGGCGGCCTGCTGCTCGTCGACACCGCCTGGACAGAGGCGCAGACCGAAGAGATCCTCGCCTGGGGCGACGGTTACTTCCGGCGGCCCTGGATCGGCGCCGTGATCACCCACGATCACAACGACCGCGCCGGCGGTCTCGCCGCGCTCGAGCGGCGGCACATTCCCGTCTCCGCGCTCGACCTGACCGTCGCGAAGATGACCGCGCGCGGCGTCCGCGGCGTGACCGCGCTGTTCGCCGCGCGCGACGGCGTCGTGAAGGATCCGCGCGGCTTCGAAGCCTTCTACCCGGGCCCCGGCCACGCGCGCGACAACATCGTGCTGCACTTCCCGGGCCTCACGTACGGCGGCTGCCTGGTGAAGTCGGTGGCGGCGGACGATCTCGGCTTCACCGGCGACGCCGATCTCGCCGCCTGGCCCGCCGCGATTCGCAACGTCAGCGCGCGCTACACGGACGCGACGATCGTCCCGGGCCACGGTCCGGTGGATCGGTCGGGCGCGGCCTTCAAGCACACCCTCGACCTGCTCGCGGCCGCCGCGAAGCGCCCCCACGCCGCGAAGAAGTAGGTTGGAGCGCGCGCGCGCCGCGGCGCGGGCGCCCGCCCGCGTTTCGTGTGAAAATCGCCCGCAAATGCGAGGTGGGGCGGTGACTCGCGCGGCGGGCACGCGGCTGGCCGTCGTCATCGCGCTGGCCGCGATGAGCGCTTGCGGCGCATCCACCGGATCGTCCGGCCACGGCGGCGCGAGCGGGGCGACGGGCCCCGGCGCCGGCGGCCACGGCGGCGTCGCCGCGGCGGGCGCCAGCGGCCACGGCGGTGCGAGCGGCGGAGGCG
>DATBHU010000256.1:0-3469 GCA_036557265.1 Polyangia bacterium | reverse complement strand
GCGACGACGACTATAGTGCGAGCGATGTCTTGGATTCGCATGCGGTTCAAAGGGGAGCGGGTCTTCGTGCGCGCCGACGAATCGGGAAAGCCGGCGCTGGATGAGGCCGGGCGCGCCGAGATGAAGTATCGCGAATCCGACAACAAGAGCTACCGTCCTTTTGCGGGGAACCTGCTGCCCGACGAGGACGGGGGCGGCGCGGCCACGCGGACCCCGGCGCCGTCTCCGGTGCGCGCGTACGCCAAGGCCAAGGTCGCCTCGGGCGAGCCGGCGGTGGAGCTGTGGACGGACGGCGCCTGCTCGGGGAATCCGGGGCCGATGGGGATCGGCATCGTGGCCATCGACGGCGGCAAGCGGAAGGAGGTGGGCGCGTATCTGGGGATCGGCACCAACAACATCGCCGAGCTGACCGCCATCGATCGCGCGCTGGACGTGATCGGCGACGACGCGCGCACGCGGCGAGTGCGCGTCTACACCGACTCCGCCTATTCGATCGGCGTGCTGTCGAAGGGGTGGAAGGCGAAGGCCAACCAGGAGCTGATCGCGCGCATGCGCAAGCGGCTGGCGGGGCTGCCCAGCGTCGAGTTCGTGAAGGTGTCGGGCCACGCCGGCGTCCCCGAGAACGAGCGCTGCGACGAGCTGGCGCGCAACGCCATCACCGGCCGGTGAGCCGATGACCGGCGCCATCGGCCGCGAGCTGGTGCGCGCGAAGCAGATCCTCGCGGAGCACGGCTTCGCGCTCGAGTTCGCGGCGGGCGCGTCGCGCGACGAGCTGGCGCGCGCCGAACGCGCGACGGGCCTGTCGTTCGACAACGAGCTGGGCGAGCTGTTCGCGGCGGCCAACGGCTCGTTCGGCAAGACCTGCTTCGCGGTCCAGACCGACGAGCTCACGGCGTGCTGCATGCCGTCGCTGGAAGCAGCGCTCACCCGGTGGTCCGACTGGCTGCCTCACACCACGGACGGCGGCAGTCGGAATCCGCAGCGCATCCGTCCGGAACGCTACGTGCGCCCGACCTGCTTTCCGTTCGCCGAGTTCAACGGCTGGGCGACGGCGGCTTACTTCGACCTGAACGCCCGCGAGCTCGACGCGCCTGCGGTCATCGCGTACCAGCACGATCCGGACGCGATGTACGTCGTGGCCGAGAACATCGCGGCGTTCCTGTCCCGATCGAACGCGCTCCTCGAGCAGCACTCCCGCGACCTGCTCTTCGTCGACGGGCGACCGTCGGTGTTCTCACCAAAACGCCTGTGAGTCCGTCCTTTCGCGCCCACCCCGGTGGGCGCTATCCTTGCACGGACTTGGAGAAGGTTCGCTACACCATCGACGGGAAGGCGTTCTCCACTATCGAGGAGTTCGCGAAGTGCTTCAGTGCAAACCGTCCTGCGTGAGCACACGTGGCGCGGCAACCTCGATGCGTTCAACGACATCCTCCGCGGCGGATTCGGCACGCCCGATGGCGGCTTCGTCCTCGTATGGCAAGACCACGCAACTTCACAGCATCGGCTCGGCCTGGAGCTATACGGCACACTCGTAGAAATCATCCGCGAGCACGGTTCCGGGGGAAGCGAGGCGGAGGACGGCGTCGAGCTTATTCTGGCGTGACCGGAAAGCGAATGCGGCCACTTTCACGAACGGCGATCGCCCAAGCGACTAGAGCGGCGAAACTGACCAAAGTTCGCGCAACAGATCTTCGGCGTCGATGAGTCGACCGGCCACAACGTCCCTCTCCGATTCACGAAGCGTCTCGTGCAGCAGCGCGCGCTCATCCTCGTCGAGCGAGTCACCAGGATCTGGCGGGATGCGCTCCATCGTCATGATGATAGCGCGCGCCCCACGATCTCCCGCGCCTCCCCCAAAATCGCCGCCAGGTGATCCGCGCTGACCATGCTCTCGGCGTAGATCTTGTAGACGTTCTCCGTGCCGGAGGGGCGGGCGGCGAACCAACCGTTGGCGCTGGCGACCTTGAGGCCGCCGATGGAGGCGCCGTTGCCGGGGGCCTTGGTCAGCTTGGCGACGATGGCGTCGCCGGCCATCGTCGTCGCGGTCACCGCCTCGGGTGAGAGCTTGCCGAGGGCGGTCTTCTCGGCGGGCGTGGCGGGGGCGTCGACGCGCGTGTAGTAAGAGGTGCCGAACTTGTCGCGCAAGCGCTCGTAGTGGACGCCGGGGTCCTTGCTGGTGACGGCGGTGATCTCGGCGGCGAGCAGATCCAGGATGATGCCGTCCTTGTCGGTGGTCCACGTCGCGCCGTCGCGGCAGAGGAAGCTGGCGCCGGCGCTCTCCTCGCCGCCGAAGCCGAGGCTGCCGTCGACCAGGCCGGGCACGAACCACTTGAAGCCGACCGGCACCTCGCGCACGTCGCGGCCGAGGGCGCGCGCGACGCGATCGATCAGCGTGCTCGACACCAGCGTCTTGCCGACGGCCGCGCCCGCCGGCCAGCCGTCGCGGTGCGTGTAGAGGTATTCGATCGCGACGGCCAGGTAGTGGTTCGGGTTCATCAGGCCCGCCTGCGTGACGACGCCGTGGCGATCGGCGTCGGTGTCGTTGCCGAACGCGACGGCGAAGCGGTCCTTCAGCGCGAGCAGCCCCGCCATGGCGTGCGGGCTGGAGCAGTCCATGCGGATCTTGCCGTCGTGGTCCAGCGGCATGAACGCGAAGCGCGGGTCGACGGTCTTGTTGACGACCTCGAGGTCGAGGTGGAAGCGCTCGGCGATGCGCGCCCAGTACTGCACGCTGGCGCCGCCCATCGGGTCGGCGCCCAGCTTGACGCCGGCGCGCGCGATGGCGTCGACGTTGACGACCTTGGGCAGATCCTCGACGTAGGGCGTGAGGAAATCGAAGACGTGAACGGTGGGCGCGGTCAGCGCGCGCTCGTAAGGGACGCGCCGGATGGCGGCTGCGTCGGCGAGCAGCTGGTTGGCGCGCGCCTCCACGGCGTTCGTGATGTCGCTGTCGGCCGGGCCGCCGTGGGGCGGGTTGTACTTGAAGCCGCCGTCGCGGGGCGGGTTGTGCGACGGCGTGATGACGATGCCGTCGGCCGCGCCGGAATTGCCGGCGGCCTTGCTCCCGCGCGCGGCGTTGAACGTGATGATCGCGCGCGACAGCGCCGGCGTCGGCGTGTACTGGCGGTCGGCCTGGACGCGCGTCTCGACGCCGTTGGCGGCCAGCACCTCCAGCGCCGAGCGCAATGCGGGCGCCGACGCCGCGTGCGTGTCCGCGCCCAGGAAAAGCGGGCCCGAGATTCCTGCCTTCGCGCGCTGCTCGCAGATCGCCTGCGTGATGGCGAGGATGTGCGCCTCGTTGAACGCGCCGTCCTCGGCCGCGCCGCGGTGCCCGCTGGTCCCGAACGCCACGCGCTCGGCGCGCACGGCGGCGTCGAGTCGACGCGTGTAGTAGGCGGTCATCAGCCGCGGCACGTCGACGAGCATCGACGGCTGCGCGGGCAGGCCCGCTCGCGGATCGACCGCGGGA
>DATBHU010000255.1:0-3518 GCA_036557265.1 Polyangia bacterium | reverse complement strand
CCGCCGCGGCCCGCGGCCGCGCCGCCCGTGCTCCCGCCGCGTCCGGCGGCGGCGCCCGCGGTGCCGCCGCCTGCGCTCCCCGCGGTGCCGCTGTTGCCGCCGCTGCCCGCGGCGCCCGCGCCGCCGCGGCCGCCGCTCGCGTCGCCGGCGGCGCCCGACGTCGACGATCCACCGGTCCCGCCGCTGTCGCCGCCGCCGCTCCCCGCGCCGCCCGCCGCGTCGCCGGCGGCGCCGCTGACGCCGCCGCCCGCGCCGCCGCTTCCTGGCCCGGTCGATCCGGCCGTGGCGCCGCCGCCGGCGCCGGCGGTGCCGCCGGTCGAGCCGGAGGGCCCGCAGGCGGGCAGACCGGCCAGCGCGAGCGCTGACGTCAGGAGCAGGTGGAGCGCGAGGGATTTCATCATCTGATCAGTGTCGGCAGCCGGGATCGCCTTCACGCGATGAACCGCGAAATCGCTGGCGGCGCTCAGGAGCGCCGCGTCGGCGATTAGTATACATGCTTAACGAAGGGTACGGAGGTGACGGCCGGGCCCGATCCTGATTTGATTCGCGCGTGCCCGCTCCGAGGTCTTCGTTCCCGGCCCCTGCGCCGCCGCGCGCGGCGCGGTTGGCCGCGGCCGCGGCGCTGTTCGCGTCGCTCGCGCCGATGTGGATGGGGAGCGGCTGCGGCGGCGCCGCCGCCGAGGTGTGCCCGGTCGGGTCCGGCGAGGGGACCGTCGTGGTGGTGGTCACCGGTCACGACACCGCGGCGGTGACGATCGAAGGCGTCCCGGGCGTGCTGTCCGGCAGCGCCTCCGTGAGCGCGTCCGCCGGGGCGCACACGGTGACCGCCGCGCGTGTGCGCGCCGCGCAGGCCGGCATCACCAGCCAGGTATTCGCGCCGACGATCGATCATGCGAGCGTCTGCGTCGGCGCGGGCGAGACGGCGATGGTCAACGTCGCCTACGCGCTGGTGCCGACGAGCGGCAAGCTGTGGGCCGGCGTCGGCGACGCGCCCGACGGATCGACGATGCTCGGGTTCGGGCCCGCGTCGGTCGCGACGACCGGCTCCGCGTCCGCCGACGTCGCCGCGAACACCGGCGGCTCCGACGGGTTCACCTTCGATCGCGCGGGGAACCTGTGGGTGGTGGGCGGGACGACGGACGCGCCGCCGCTGGCCCGATACCCGGCGGCGATGTTCGCGGGCGACGGCGACAAGACGCCCGACGTCGTCATCAACAGCCCGACGTTCGGCGACAGCACGCCCGGGCCGCGCGCGCTCGCCTTCGATTCCGCGGGCGATCTCTGGGTGTCCGTCGGGTCCACGGACGAGGTCGTCATGTTCACCGCCGACCAGCTCGCGGCCGGCGGCTCCCCGGCGGCGGCGGTGGAACGCGGCGGCCTCACCGGTCCGCAGGGGATCGCGTTCGACGCGGCCGGGAACCTGTGGGTCGCCGCCGAGGACGACGCCGCCGTGGTGCGCATCGACCGGAGCAACGTCGGCTCGTCCGGGACGGGCGGCGATCTATCGATCGTCGCGACCGGGACGAACGACGTGACGCTGAGGCCGGTCGGCCTCGCGTTCGACGCCGCCGGCAACCTGTGGGTGAACTACGACGGGACGATCGCGCGCCTCACGCCGGCCGAGCAGACCGGGAGCGGCTCCAGGACGCTGAGCCCGGGCGTTCAGATCACGACCGACGTGCTGACGCTGCCAGTCGGGATCGCGTTCGATCAGGACGGCGGTCTCTGGCTGGCGCACGCGACGGGCAGGTTCGCGCGCATCGCGCCGGCGCAGCTGGCGGCGTCCGGTTCGATGGCGCCCGCGACCGTCATCACCAGCCCCGATGTCGGCTACGCCGCGTGGTTCGCCATCTATCCGGCGCCGCCCGGGCTGCCGCTATTTCACAAGGTTCCCTGAGCGAGCGCGTCCGCGCGCTTGATCGCGCGCCGGATCGTTTCGGCGTCGAACGGCCGGTCCAGCACGACCGCGCCGAGCCGCGTCGCCTGGGCCTGCACCACCGGGTTTCCCGTCATCAGGACGAACGGCGTCCGGCGGCCGCGCGAACGCAGGCCGGCCAGCACGGAGACGCCCGGCAATCCCGGGATCGCCTGGGCCGACACGATCAGATCGAACGCCTTGGCGCCGTCGATGACCAGCGCGGCGATGGCGTCCAGCAGCGCGCTGCCGTCGGCCACCTCGACGATCTCGTGGCCGTCGCCGCGCAGGACCAGGCCCAGCAGCCGGCGCATCTCGGGGTCGGCGTCGGCGACCAGGATCCGCAGCGCCGCGCTCGGCGCGCGCGCGGTCGACGTCAGGTGAGAAGTCAGCGGTCGGTTCATCGTCAGCTCGTCCGTGGGGTGTTCGCCCTCCGGGAAACTGCATCGGACGTGCCACGACCGGCGGCGCGCCCGGGCCGCGCGCCGCCGCGGTCCGACGGTCGCGCTTGCGCATTCTGTGCGGCCGATGGCGCTGTTGGTGCAGCGCATTTTGCTCCGCGCGGGCGATCGGAATCGCGATGGCGGGGCGCGACGCCGGCCTCCGGCTTGCGTCAGAAGACGATGAACCCGTGACCCGCGCGAGCAACCCACCGTCTCCCCGCCTGCCGCCGTGCCGCTCCGAGATCGCCGCCGCGGGCCTCGAGGTGCCGGAGCTGGTCGCCGCGCTGCCTTCGCTGCTGCCGGAGGGCTGGACGTGCGGCGTCGACGACGTGACGCCGAACACCGCGCACCTGTTCGCGCGGCCGCGTGAGCGCTGCGCCGCGCTGGAGATCGACGTCGGTCGCGGCGACTTCTCCGTGCGCGACCTGGAGGGCGGCGCGCGGGAGCTGTCGCGGCGCGCGCCTGCGCGCGTCATCCTGTGGGGTCAGCGGGACCCGATCTTCTTCGTCGAGCTCGAGGCGGGTGAGGCGATCGCCCGGCTCGACCGCGTGCGCGCGGGAGACTACCGCGGCGTCGATTGGCGGTCGTTCTCGGCGGGCGCGGTCGCGCCGCCGTTCCCGGCCGACCTGCTGGCGCTGTTCGAGGCCCGCCGCGACGCCGAGTTCGTGGACGGGCTGCTGTGCTGGCAGCACGGGGCGCGCGGGGCGCGCGGCGAGCCGGTCGCCCAGATCTTCCGTCGCTACCGGACGCGCGAGCCGTCGCCGGCGCTGCGCGCGGTGCTGCGGGCGGCGCTGCGTCGGGCGCGCGCGACGGGGAGCGCGATGATGAAGGGCTGCGGGCGCCTGCTGTCGCGCGCGGGCGAGGGCGGTGGCCCTGTCGCGGTGCGGCCGGCGCGATCGCTGCTGCGGTTCTTCGACGGCGGCGCCGGCGCGCTCGCGCTGGATTTCTCCAGCCTGGCGTCGCGGCTCGGCGCCGCGGCGGTGGCGCAGGCCGAGGACGATCTGGCCGAGGCGCTGACCGCGGCGCGCGACGATCGCGGCGACGTCGTCTTTCCCGGGCTGCTGTGCATCACCACGCGGCGCACGCCGGCGGTGACGTCGACCAATCCGCGTGATGGCTCGACGTTCACGATCCCCGGCCACGTGCTGCCGGTCTTGATC
>DATBHU010000254.1:0-3368 GCA_036557265.1 Polyangia bacterium | reverse complement strand
AACGCCCGGCCGCGCTCGCGCGCATCGTCGGCGGCGGGCGCCGGCTTCTGCCGGTTCGGCCGCGACACGCCGGTCGGCGGCGTGGGCGTCTCCTTCGCGGCGCCCGCGCCCGGCGCGGCCGGCGGCGCCGGCGGCTTCGCGCCCGGCGGCAGGGGCGGCGGCGCAGCCCCCGGCGCCGGCGCGGGCGGCGCGGCGAGGTGCTTCGTCGAGTACCACTCGAGCGCCTTGACGATCAGCGCCTCGCGCTCGGCCCGCTCGGCGGCCTCGTCGTCCGAGTAGAGCTCGTGAAGGAAGTTCGCCAGCCGCGTCGAGTCGGTGGCCGGGTAGGTCTGGGCGAGGAACGTCGCCAGATCGTGGCGCAGCTCCTCGCAGCGCGCGTAGCGGTCCTTCAGGTCGGGCGCGAGCGCCTTCAGCGTGATGCGGTCCAGCTCGGGCGGCACGCGCTGGGCGCGGCGCGACGGCGGCACGATCTCGGGATTGCGCACGCGCCGCAGGATCTCTTCCGAGGTGTGGCCGTCCTTGGGCGCGCCGGGCGGCTTGTTCGACGGAAACAGCTGCCGCCCGGTCAACAGCTCCCACAGGATGATGCCCGACGCGTAGAGGTCGGTGCGGCCGTCGAGCGTCTCGCCGCGCGCCTGCTCGGGCGACATGTAGCTGACCTTGCCGTAGATGATCCCGGGCGCGGTCTTCTCCAGCTTCAGCGTCGACGACGCCAGCCCGAAGTCCGTCAGCCGCACCTCGCCGCTGTACGACAGCAGCACGTTGGGCGGCGAGACGTCGCGGTGCACGAGCTTGATGTCGCCGAAGCCGTGCGCGTAGTTCAGCCCGCGCGACAGCTCCTTCACGATGTGCGCGGCGACGTCGACGGGGAACGCGATCCCCTTCTTCGCGCAGCGGTTCCAGGTGGCGCGCAGGTCCTTGCCCTCGACGAAGTCCATCGCCAGGTAGATCTCGCCCGCCACCTGACCGGAATCGAAGACCGGCACCAGGTTGCCGTGCGACAGGCGGACGACGACCTTGGCCTCGTCGCGGAAGCGCTGCAGGTACTCCTTGTCGGCGAGGTGCGGGAGCACCGTCTTGATCACACAGAGCTTCGCGCTCTCCTCCGGACCCGACAGCGCGAGGTAGAGCGCCCCCATGCCGCCCCGGGCGAGAGGCTTCAGCAATACGTAAGGTCCGAACCGGCGCGGGAACTCGTTCATGTCTCGCTGCCGCTTCGCCGGAGGGCCTTTCGGTGGTGCCGGGCCCAGACGGGGCGCGGCCCGAAAGGCTTCGTCATCTTGCTGCGTTGGCGATCTTATCATCGACCTCGGAGGGGATGGGTGGGGGTCCCCTCGTCTCCGTGCGAAATCATTTGGCGTCGGTCTACAAAGTTGCTCGCGCCACGGAGGGGCCCCCACCCTTCCCCTCCGAACCTCCCGCGACGGGCTCGAGTCGGCGGAGCCGCCCCTCGCCCACGCGATCGACTCTCCTGACTCGAACCCGATTTTGGTGCACCATGAAACGCGTCATGCCGGGGGGGCACCTTCTCGTAATCGACGATAGTCCCACCGTTCTGAAGGTCATCGAGCTCGCGCTCTCGCAGGCCGGATACCGGGTTTTCACGGCCGCCGAGGACGAGGCGGGGCTGGCGCTGGTGCGCGAGGCGCGCACCGTTCCCGACCTCATCCTTCTGGATGGGTTGATCCCCAACCGCGACGCGGCCGAGATCTGCCGGCGGTTCGCGGCCGATCCGGCGCTGAAGCAGGTCCCGGTGGTCGTGATGGTGGCGCGCGGCCAGGGCGCCGACATGGAGGCGCGCTTCGCGCGGGCCTCGAACGTGGTCGACTTCATCGGCAAGCCGTTCTCGCCCGACGCGCTGCAAGCGGTGGTCTCACATGTCGTCGGCGCACGCACGTCGGAACCGGCCGCTGGAAGAGACGGCGCCGCCGCCGCCGCCACGCGCGCGTCGGCGGGCGTCCGCGCCGCGGTCGAGGAGGCGCTGTCGCGCTCGGCGGACGCGGCCCTCGCCGAGGCGCGCGCCTTCGCGGCGGGCGGGCAGGCGCTGGCCGGCGACCTGGCGGCGATCTCGATGAGCGAGGTGCTGGAGCTGCTGGCCGAGCAGGGACAGAGCGGCATCCTGCGCGTCGTCAGCACGGAGACCAGCGCGCGCATCGAGATCTACTTCCGCAACGGCCGCGTCGACTTCGCGTCGGCGGTCGGCGCCGCGGAGGAATTCCTGCTGGGGCGCTTCATCGTCGACGACGGCGATCTCTCGCCCGAGCAGCTGGACGAGGTGCTGGCGGCGCGCGCCAAGTCGACCGCCGCGGTGCCGCTGTTCGGCGCCGACCTGACGGCGCGCGGGCTGGTGACGCGCGAGGCGCTGACGCGGGCGATGGTGCGCCAGACCAGCGAGCTCGCCTACGAGGCGCTGCGCTGGCGCGCGGGCTTCTTCCAGTTTCGCCGCACCGAGGAGCTGTCGCTGCTGGCGCGCGACGCCGCCCTGCAGATCAACGTCGATCGCATGCTGCTGGAAGGATACCGGCGCGTCGACGAGTGGCGGATCATCGAGCGGGAGATCTCCGACTTCGACGAGGTGTTCGTGCGCAACGACTACAAGATCGCCGACACGCCGCGCGGCACGTTCACGCGCGACGAGCTGGCCGTGCTGGAGCAGATCGACGGCCGCCAGTCGGTGCGCGACGTCGTGCGCAAGCTGCGCATGGGATCGTTCGACGTCTCGAAGATGTTCTTCCGCCTGCGCCGGGCGCGCCTGATCCGGCGGCGCGTGCCGCCCACCGCGTCGCGCTGAACGGCCCCGCGCGAAGCGGCTGCTCCGCCGCCCTCCCGTGATAACCTCGCCCCGTGGAGGGCGAGAGGCCGATCAATCCGTACGCGCCGATCGGCGGCCTGCACTGACCGCCATGACCGGCGCGCCCATCGACAACCCGTACGCTGGGCCGACCGACCAGCTGCAGCACGCCAGCCCCGCCGCCGAAGGCGCGCGGGTCCGGGCGCTGTTCACGCCGCGGCAGCTGCTGGCGTGCACGCTGGTCGGCACGCTGTTCGCCGGCGTCTTCGCGCTGTGGCTGAACTATCGCGCGCTGGGACAGACCGGCCGCGCGCGCCGGGCGCTCGCGCTCGGCCTGCTGGCGGCGGCGGCCTGGTTCGCCGTCAGGCTGTCGCTGCCGCGGAGGATCCCGGGCGGGCTCTTCGAATTCGTCCAGGACCTGCAGTTCTACGGGTTCTGCAACGCCGTTCAGGGACCGGAGGTCTTCCGGCGCCTGGGCGCGGGCACCCCCAAGATCTCGAACGCGAGCGTCTTCGCGCTGTGCATTGGCGGCTGGTTGCTCGTGGGCATCGCGGCCGCCGTGGCCGGCTTGCTCTGA
>DATBHU010000253.1:0-9464 GCA_036557265.1 Polyangia bacterium | reverse complement strand
CCGTAGTGCGCGTAGTAGCGCATGAGGTGCCAGATGATCGGGCGCGACCCGATCTCCACCAACGGTTTCGGGAGGCTGTCGGAGTAATCCCGCAGCCGCGTGCCGAGACCCCCACAGAAGAGGACGACCTTCATGGACGTTCGCCACTATATCAGGAGTCGCAGAGTTCTCGATCTGTGACGTCTATTGGACCTTGCCCGTGGTATTGAAGAGGGCCCTATATGGACGCAGCCGTCCCGCAGTCCGAGGCCGCCGCCGCGCCGCCCGCCCCGCCGCCCCGTGCCAAGGGCGCCAGCGCCACCATCGCGAAGAACTCGCTCTGGCTGCTGATCGACAACGTGGCGGGGATGATCACCTCGTTCACCTGTTCCATCCTGGTGGCGCGCGCCCTCGGCCCCGACCGGATGGGCGAATACAACTACGTGCTCTGGTTCGCGGCGACGCTGAAGATGGTCAGCGACGTGGCGATCCCCGCCACCTTCCGCAAGTTCGCCGCCGAGTTCATGGGGCGGGGCGACTACGGCACCGTCAAGACCATGGTGCGCAGCGTGCTGCGCCTGCAGCTGAAATTGACGGTGGTGGGGGCGGCGATAGGCCTCTCCATCGTGTTCCTCTTCTTCCGGCCCGAGCAGCGGACGCTCGCGACGCTGGCGGTGCTGACGATCGTGCCGGCGCTGCTGCTCAGCGTTCCGGCTGGCGTCCTCTACGGCACCGAGAACCTGCGCTACACCGTGATGGGTTCGGTCTCGGCGATGGCGGTGAACCTGTGCGGTGTCACGGTGTCGGTGATCGCGGGCTGGGGGCTGGTGGGCGTCGTCGCGTCGCTGCTCGTGTCGCGGGTCGCCGACTGCACGCTGCGATTCCTGATGTTCAGGATCAAGGCCCGCGAGATGCCGGGCACCGCGCAGAACCAGCTGGAGCCCGTGCTGCGCGGCCGCCTGATCCAGTTCGCCGCGCTGCAGCTGGTGAACTCGCTCCTCTACACGCTGCTGTTCGACCGCATGGAGGTGTTCTTCCTCAAGGGGCTGGCGCCGACCCGCGAGATCGCGTTCTTCTCGATCAGCTTCACGCTGGTGCAGTACCTGCTGATCGTGCCCCAGACGCTGGCGGGGTCGGCGAGCGTCACCATCATGGTCAAGCAGGGACAGGACCCGAAGGAGGCGGCCCGCATCGCCGGCTCGGCGACCTGGTTCTCCATCCTGCTCGGCGCGCCGGTGCTGTTCGGCATCGCCGGGGTGGGTGGGCCGCTGCTGAGCCTGCTCTACGGCTCGAAGTACCTGCCGGCCATCCCGGTGCTGGCCGTGCTGGCGTTCTTCGCGGTCAGCCTGGCGGCGTCACAGTCGGCGCAGCACCTGCTGGTGGCCGCGGAGCGGCAGGTCGTCTACATCCTGCTCCTCCTGCTGGGGGCCGGTGTCGACATGGCGGGTTGCTTCCTCCTTATCCCGAAGTTCGGCGCGGTGGGCGCCGCCTACGCCAAGGGGATCAGCCAGGCGATCGCGTCGGCGGGGTTCGTGCTGTTCATGGTGACGCGCTTCCAGGTCCGGCTGCCGCTGGACCGCATCCTCAAGCTGATCGCCTGCTGCACGGCGATGTACGTGGCCGTGCACCTGGTGGTGACGCGCGTGCCGCCGATCCTCGGCCTGCTGATCGGCATCCCGCTGGGCGTGGCGGTGTTCGTGCCGCTGATGCGCTGGCTGCGCTGTCTCGACAAGGTCGACCGCGATCGGCTGCGCGGGATCGCGTCGATGCTGCCGGGGCCGACCCGCCAGCCTTATCGGGGGCTGGTCGACCTGCTGGTCCCCGCGCGCCGGGTCGAGGTCCAGGTCGAGCCATGAGCGGGGGAAGGGAGGCAGCGCCAGCATGCCGCGGGTGAGCATCGGGATGCCCGTCTACAACGGGGAGCGCTACGTGGGCGAGGCGGTGGAGGGGCTGCTCGCGCAGACCTTCACCGACTTCGAGCTGGTGATCGTCGACAACGCGTCGACGGATCGGACGGCGGAGATCTGCCGGGCGTTCGCGGCGCGCGACCCGCGCGTCCGCTACCACCGCAACCCGGCCAACATCGGGGGCGGGCCGAACTTCAACCGCGCGTTCGACCTGGCGAACCGGGCGCCGCTGTTCAAGTGGGCGGCCCACGACGATCGGCACGCGCCGGACTTCCTCGCCGAGCTGGTGGCGGTGCTGGATCGGCGGCCCGAGGTGATCGTGGCCGGCTGCGACATCGAGCACATCGACGGCGACGGCAAGGTGTTCGCCCAGCACGACCACGAGCTGCCGGCGGTGGGCGACGAACGCCCGTCGGTGCGGTTCCGCAACCTGATCGTCGTGCGGCACTTCTGCATGGACATGTTCGGGGTCATCCGCCGCGACGAGCTGGCCAAGACCCACCGCATCGCGAGCTACGTCGGTTCGGACCGGCCCATGCTGGCGCAGCTGGGGCTGCAGGGGCGCTTTCACCGGGTGCCGCGCGTGCTGTTCCAGATGCGCGATCACGACGGGCGATCGATCAAGCAGATGCCCGAGCACATGCGCGCGCAGTGGTTCGATCCCAAGCTGGCGGGCAAGATCTCGCTGCCCGAGCTGCGCTACCTGGTGGAGTACGGCCGTTCGATCCTGCGCGTGCCGATGCCCCAGAGCGAGCGCGCGGCCTGCTTTCAGGCGCTGGCCGAGTGGCTGGTGGTGAACCGCCGCCGCATCAACGGCGATCTGAAGTTCCTCGCCGGCTACCTGCGCCACAAGATCAAGCCCTCCGCGACCGCGTCGGCCTGATCGGAGCTGATCTCCCTCTCCCCGCTTCGCGGGGCGAGGGGATCGGACTATGCGGACTGCGCGGTCGCGCTCGCGGCGGCGCTGGCGGTGGTGCTTGGGGTCGGCGCCTGCGCCTCGCCGACGCGCTCGACCCAGGCCTCGCGCCAGTAAGAGTAGATGGCGCGCGGGCAGTGCATGCGGCGATCGCTGTAGTGCGCCTTGCAGACGACGCCCTCCAGGATCAGGCAGGGGTTCTTGAACTCGATCATCTTGCCGCTCTTCTCGTCGATGATCCGCTGCACCCGCGAATGCACGCGGGTGGTCTCGCCGCAGAACGGCACCTGCTCGGCGTCGAAGCGCAGGCCGCGGTTGCGGAAGTCCTGGTCCAGCGTCGCCCGGATCTCGTCGTAGCTCTTGATCCGCACCAGCTCGCCCGCCTTCAGATCCAGCTTCACGGGCGGCGTCTTCTGCCCGGGCGGCACCGTGCCGCGCTTGCGCGGGAAGGGCGCGCCGCCCCACAGCGACACCACCGCGTCGTACATCGCGATCAGCTTCGATTCGACGCGCGGGCGGCGCTTCGCCTGCCGGATCACCGCCGCCGGGACGGCGTAGGCGGCCCCCTTCGCCAGTTGGCCCAGCCCGACGTTGCCCGAGCGGTAGTCCGCGATGTACTGGCGCACGTCCCACCACGGCAGCGGCTTCGACGCCTTCAGCAGCTCGGTGGTCTGGCACGCATAGGTGATCGATTCACCCGCCGGCACCGGCACGCGCGTCGCCGCGACGAGGTCGGCCATCGTGCAGCCTTCAACGGCTGCAACGGCTGCAACGGCTGCGGCCGCCGCGCCGTTCGAAGCGCCGTTGCTCGCCGCCGGCGGCGCCTCCGACGTCGCGATCGGCCCGTCGACCGGCTTCAGCCACGCGCCCTTCCAGAACACCAGGCAGGCCGCCCCGCAGCCGTCGAAGCCCTTGCCGGTGCAGCGCACACCGTCGAGGTGGTAGGCGTCCTCGACGCGCAGCCCGCCGGCCGGCGTGATCGTGTCGCACGACTTGTGCGCCGAGCTCGCCACCCGCAGCCGCTTCCCGCACTGCTCGAACATCTCCGGCATGAAGCGCATGCCGTCGAGCCCGCCGGTGCGGTCGAGCGTCGCCAGGATCTCCCGCTGGCTGCGGACCTCGACCCAGTCGCCGGCGCGCAGCTTTGGGCCCATGACTACGCCTTGACCGGACGCAGATTCCCGTCGATGAGGCCGCGGTCCTGCAGCCCCTTGATGGTCTTCAGCCGGTAGTAGCGCGGCCCCTGCCACTCTTCCTTGGTCATGCCGTGCTTCTTGTACGCCGCGTACAGCTCCTCGATCCCCTTGCGCAGCGTCCAGCTCGGCTTGTAGCCGGGCAGCTTGGTCTCGATCTTCCCGAAGTCGACGCGGTAGTCGCGCGTGTCGGCCGACGCGCCCGCCGCGAACGACACCTCCGACTGCGGCACCACCGCGGCCACCGTCTCGGCGACCTCGCGGATGCGGAAGTTCTCGGTCTTGCGCCCGACGTTGAACGCCTGGTTGTGGATGGCGTCCTTCGGCGCGCTCAGGCAGCAGATGAAGGCGTGGATGATGTCGCCGATGTGGACCAGCGGGCGCCAGGGCGTGCCGTCGCTCTGCAGCAGCACCTTCCCCGTCGTGATGGCGTGGCCGACCAGGTTGTTGACCACGATGTCGGCGCGCAGCCGGCGCGACACGCCGTAGGCCGTCGCGTTGCGCAGGTAGACCGGCGTGAACTTGGCGTCGGCCAGGCCCGACACCTCCTGCTCGACCTTCACCTTCGACTCGCCGTAGGCGGTCTGCGGGAAGAACGCCGAGGTCTCGTCGCAGAACCCGTCGCCGCCCGCGCCGTACAGGCTGCACGACGACGAGAACAGGAAGCGCGGCACGCCGGCCTCCTTGGCGGCGCGCGCCAGCTTCACCGACGCGCGCAGGTTGATGTCGTAGGTCAGCTCTTTGTTGAGATCGCCGAGCGGATCGTTCGACAGCGCCGCCAGGTGGGCGACCGCGTCGATGCCGCGCAGGTGGTCGGCGGTGATGTCGCGCAGGTCGACCTTCAGCTCCGGCGTCGGATCGGGCGGCGACTCGAAGTCGCACTCGTCGTAGTAGCCCGTGTCCAGCCCGACGACCTCGTGCCCGGCGGCGCGCAGCGCCGGCACCATCTCCACCCCGATGTACCCGCGGTGTCCCGTGACCAATACCTTCATGTTCTGGCTTCTCCGTTCACGTCGAAGTGTTCGTATTGTTCGGTGCGTAGCGTGTCGGCGAGCCGCCCCGGCGGCAGCTCGACGTCGTCGTAAGTGATGACCTCGTCCTTCGCGATGTCGCGCTTCAGCTTGCAGCCCTCCACCAGCCCCTCGGGCAGGTAGCGCTTCTCGCGCATCTCCGGGCTGTTGACCGCCTCGCCGTACGTCATGTAGTGGCCGTACTCGTCGAGCGTCTCGCCCGCCTTCAGATCCTTCTTCGCGCAGGCGCAGACCTCGACCAGCGGCCCGCCCAGCGGCACGTCCGCGTCGCCGAACAGCGTCACGCGCGCGACCGTGTTCGGCACCTCGAAGTGACAGAGGTGCCAGGGCGTGTACAGCGAGTAGAGCGGCCCCTCGCCCAGCTTGTACAGGTTCAGGTAGTGGCGCTGCTTCGGATCGGTGTGCTCCGCGATGCAGTAGATCCCGGGGTTCGGCTGCGCGCCGACCACGTAGTCGACGATGCCGCCCAGCGCGCGCAGCTCGTCGACGTCGTAGTACTTGGTCAGCGTGTCGACGTGCTCCTTGTGCTCGTAGCCGCGCGACATGCCGCGCGACTTCACCTTCAGCCCGCAGCCGTTGGCGACGATGGCCTGCTCGAAGCTGACCTTCGAGCCGTCGGCGAACGACGTGACCATCGACGGGTTCTGGCCCCACTTCTCGGCGAAGCCCTTCTGCGTGGTCGGGTTGCGGTAGCGATCCTGCAGCCCCTTGATGTTGCCCATCACGCGCGGGATCAGGCCCAGGCCCTTCACGTAGCGCCACAGGTTGATCTCGACGCCCGGCTGATCGCCGTCGCAGGCCGACAGCTTCACGCCGTACTTGCGCGCGTAGACCTGCAGGATCGGGCCGATGGTGGCGTCCAGTTCGGCGTTCATCAGCACGACGTGCTTCTTGTTCTTGAACGCGTCGAGCACGACGTGGACGCCGAACTCGACGGCGCCGGTGACGTCGACCAGGCAGTCGATCTGCTCCGACCGCGTCAGCAGGAACGGATCCTCGGTGACCACCGGCTTGCCGGCGTGGATGGCGTCTTCCAGCGCGCCCTGCGTGTTGGCGACGACCGCGTCGAGGCCGGCGTACTTGTAGGCGTTGATCGCCTTCTGCACGTGGCGGTTGAAGATGGCCGTCATCCGCTCGCCCGGCACGGAGTGGACGATCTGGTTGACGAGCCCCTGACCCATGAACCCCGCGCCGATCATGCCGACGCGGATCGGCTTGCCCTGCGCTTCCCTCGCCTTGAGGGCGTTGTCGACGATGATCACGATGCGCCTCCGATTTCGAGCTGACGACGGACTGACGGACTAGGAGATGGTCATTTCCTTCTTGAGCCGATCCGCCCAGGTGTCGAGCAGCGGCGCGACCTTGTCCTTGTCCGAGATCTGCGTGACCGGCAGCGGCCAGCTGAGCTCGAGGCGGGGATCGTCGTAGCGCAGCGCGCGCTCGTTGGGCGGGCTGTAGAACTCACCGACCTGGTAGCTGGTCTCGGTCTTGTCGCGCAGCACCTGGTAGCCGTGCGCGAACCGCTCCGGCACGTAGAGGGCGAGGTGGTTGTCCTCGTTCAGCTCGACCGAGATGTGCTGCAGGTAGGTCGGCGACTCGGGCCGCAGGTCGACGATGATGTCGATGATGGCGCCGCGCGTGCAGCGGACCAGCTTGGTCTCGGCGGCCGGCGGGATCTGGAAGTGCATGCCGCGCACGGTGCCCTTCACCTTGTTGAAGGCCAGGTTGGCCTGCGCGATCACCGGTTTGAGGCCGTGGGCGTTGAACTCGTTCTGGCAGAATGCGCGGGCGAAGAAGCCGCGGCTGTCTTCCCGGGGCTCGAGGTCGATGATGAAGGCGCCCTTCAGCTTGGTCTCGGTAAAAATCATCTAAGGCGGTCTCCGTACGTGAAGTTCGGATCTCTGAACGCGTCTCTCATAACACTATTTCAGCTTTTTTGCTGTCGGGCGGCGCGCTGTTCCGCGCGTCACCAAGCCGTCGCCCGACCGTAAGCCGTCGCCCGACCGTCGTCCGAGCTTTACGGGGGTCGCGTCAACGAGGTCGTGTTAATTTCTGCGCGAATGACACCGGTGCAGATGGCGAGCAGGGGCGCGGCGGCGGTCATGACCGCCGATCACGCGACGCGCGTCTTCCAGCGGGGCGGCCAGACGGTGCGCGCCGCGCTGCTCACCCGCTTCGGGGCCGGGGATGTCGAGTACCAGGCCGACCTGGCCTACGGTTTTCCGGCGCGCGACGCGATGCCGGCCCTGCTCGACGCGGGGTTTCGCAAGCTGGGCGAGATGCGCCGCTTCGCGCTGGCGCTGCGCACCGGGTCGTTCCTGCGCGACAAGCTCGGGACGGCGGCGGGATCGGTCGTCAGCACCGGTCTGGACGCGCTGCGCTCGGCCGGGCTGCTGGCCCGGGCGGGGCGCGCCGCGATCGAATACAGCCTGGAGATGCCCGCCCAGGTCGACGAGCGCTTCGACCACCTGTGGGAGGCGGCCCAGGACGACTTCCCGTTCGTCGGCGTGCGCGACGCGGCCTTCGTGGGCCGGCGGTTTGCCGGGGCGGCGGGCGGCGGCGGCGTGGCGCTGGCGGCGCTCGCGCACCGGAAGACGGGCGCGCTGACAGGTTACGCCGCGCTCGCGCGCGACGGCGACGACGCCAACCTTGTCGACGTCTTCGCGACGCGCCAGGGGCTGGCGCCGCTGCTGCGGCTGTGCGCGGTGCGGGCGGCCCGGGACGGCGTCCAGGCCCTCTCGATCCGGCTCGCGGGCGCGCCGGCCCTGGTCACCTGCCTGACCCTGCTCGGCTTCCGCGAGCAGGAGGACGCGGCGCCGGTGATCGTCGGCCTCGGCGCCGGGCAGGACCCGCGCGGCGAGCTGACCGACGCCGACACGTGGTACCTGACCGAGGCGGACGCCGACCTCTGATGCCGGAAGGGGCCACGCCGCCAGGGAGGTCGGCCGGCGGGCGTTGGGTCTTCGTCGGGCGTCTGGCGTTGCTGCTGGCCGCGGCGGGCGCGGTGGCGGGTGGGCTCGCGCTCGGGCGCCGGTCGTCTTCTTCGTCCGCTTCGGGAGCGGGGGCGACGGCGGCGGACGCCCGCTATTTCTGCCCGATGCACCGCGACGTCCGCGCCGCGACGCCGGGAAGCTGCCCGATCTGCGGCATGGCGCTGGCGCGGCGCGAGAGCGTCGCCGAGCTGTCGGAGATCGCGTCGTACGAAGTGCGCGTGGCGCGCGCGCACACCAGCACGCGCACGATGCGCGCGCCGGCGCGCGCGGACGCGGGCGGGGTGGTCGTCGCGCTGCTGCACCTCGACGAGATCGCCTTGCTGGCGGCCGACGAGCGCGCGTCGTTCGAGCCCGCGGGCGCCGGGCGCGCGCCGATCCCGGTGCGGCGGCGCGCGTCGCCGCCGCGTCCCTGGGACGCCGGCACCTTCGAGGTGAGCTTCGAGGCGGACGCCGGCGCCGGCGCGGCGCCGGGCACGCCCGGATCGATCGCGTTCGCGCCGCGCCGGCAACAGATCGTCGTCATCCCGGAGGGGGCGCTGCTGCAAGCGGCCGACGGCGACTACGTCATGGTCGCCTCGCGCGACGACAGGACGTTCACGCGGCGGAAGGTGGTGATCGGGCAGGTGACGTTCGGCAACATCCCGATCGTCGGCGGCCTGGCGGCGGGCGAGCGCATCGCGACGCGGCGGACGTTCTTCCTGGACGCGGGGCGGCGGTTGCGCGATCCGACGGCGTCTCGCATCGACGTGGGGCCTTGACCGGAGCGATGACGCGGGAGATCCCGACGGCGACGACGGGGCGGGGGAGCCGGTGCTGATCGCGCGCGCCGTCGCCTGGAGCGCCCGCCACCCGCGGCGCGTGCTGGCGGCCGCGGCGCTGGTGGCGGCGGCGGGGCTGGCGGCGCAGCAGCGGCTCGCGCGCGAGGTGATCCCCGACCTCGCCGATCCCCAGCTGGCCGTGGTCGCCGAGTGGATGGGGCACGACGCCAGCGCGGTGGCCGAGGGCGTGACGGCGGTGGTCTCGCAGGCGCTGCGCGACGTACCGGGCGTGGCGGCGGTGCGCGGCTCGTCGATGGCCGACATGGCCTACCTCGACGTCGCGTTCCGTTCGACCGGCGATCTGGCGCCGGGGCGGGCCGCCATCGTCGAGCGCGCGGCGGCGCTGCGGCCGCGGCTTCCGGCCGGCGCGCGCCTGCGGGTCGGGCCCGTCGCCTCGAGCACCAGCTGGGTCTTCCAGTACGTGCTCGTCGATCCGACGCACGGGCAGCCGGCGCGTGCGATGCGGCGCCTCCAGGAAGACGTGGTGCGCCCGGCGCTCGCCGCGGTCCCCGGGGTCGCCGAGGTGGCGAGCGTGGGCGGCGCGACGCGCGAGGTGCTGGTCGAGGCGCTCGCCGAGCCGATGCGCGCGCGCGGCGTGGCCTTCTCCGATCTGGCGGCGGCGCTGGC
>DATBHU010000252.1:0-11510 GCA_036557265.1 Polyangia bacterium | reverse complement strand
TGCCGCGGCTGCCACACCGTCGACATCACCGGCGGCGACTTCGACTACCAGAAGTTCAGGCAGGCGATCGTCGGCCCCGGGCACGGCGGCAAGACCTGAACCGACTCCGCTCCCTCGCCCCGCGCCGCGGGGAGAGGGATTTGTTCCGCTCCCCTCGCCCCGCGCCGCGGTGAGAGGGACTCATTCCGGTCCCCTCGCCCCGCGCCGCGGGGAGAGGGTTCGGGAGAGGGGTCCGTCTTCACGCGGGCCCCCTCTCCCGCCGAGCCTTCGGCTCGGCGGCCTCTCCCCCTGTCGGGGGCGAGGAAAAACCAGGCCCCATCGCTACGATTCGGCCGCCCTTCGTTCTGGCGCCTGACTTATAGTCGGAATCCTCGATGACACCCTCCACCGCCCTCGCGCTCGCGCTCGTGTTATTCGGGCCTGCGCCCGCGCCGCAGGTCGGCGAGGCCGCGGCCGGCGCGCCCGCAAAACCTGCCGCCGCGCCCGCCGCCGACGCCGGAGCCGCCGCCGCCAGCTTCGAGGCGCTCGGGCACGGCGCGGTCCGGACGCGCGACATCGAGACGCTGCTCTCCTCCATCGTCGAACGCTGCGACAGCGAGAAACGCGACCTCGATCGCGTGCGCTGCCAGGCCACGACGGCCTACCTGCGCCGGACGCTCCCGGCCAAGACCTTCGCCTTCACCAGCGACGAGCCGGGCGTCGTCGCGGTCTCCGACTACGACGCGGCGGTCAAGGGCTACCACGTCGCGCTCGCCGGCTGCGTCGCCTGCAGCAAGCCGGTGACGATCGGCAAGGCGAAGGAGCCGCGCTTCGTGACGCTGAAGGTGCCGGAGGCCGGCGCCGACTCGCTCGCGAAGGCGGTCGCGCTGTCGCACAACACCTTCGGCTTCGACAGCCTGGCCGAGGCGAAGCGCTGGCTCGAGGCCGAGCGGCCGTTCCTGCGCGCGGAGTTCCTGTTCCAGCCCCAGATCGTCGGCGACGTCTGGACGTTCGGCGCCGGCCGCGGCGTCTCGCTGAAGCTGGTGGGCGCGCGCGTCTACAACCGCTGCACCGGCGACGTGCTGGTGTCGAAGCCGCCCTCGACGGCGATGGCCGATCGCCCGGGGCCCGCGCACGAGGATCCGGCCTGCGCCGCGCGGGCGAGCGCCGCCGAGGCGGCTGCGCCGCCGCCCCCGCCGCCGCTGGCAGATCGGCCGTCGCAGCTGTCGCAGGCGCTGATCGCCGACGCCATGGCGAAGATTCGACCGCAGGTGTTCGCCTGCTACCAGCAGTTCAAGGTGCCCGGCATGGTGGAGCTGGCCTTCGTCGTCGCGGGCAACGGCACGGTGCAATCGGTGACCGTCTCGGCCGCGTGGCGCGGCACGCCGACCGGCGCCTGCGTGAAGGAAGCCGCCAAGGACGCGCACTTCGCTCCCTTCCAGCTCGACGAGCAGAAGTTCACGTACCCGTTCTTCCTCAGGCAGTGACAAGGCGGACCGGCGCGCGCCGATCCGCGCCGCCGGTCAATTGACGCGCGGCTGCTGCTCGGCCGGTTCGTCGGTGACCGCCGCCATCTCGTGGGGCGGCGTCACATGCTCGGCCGGCAGCTCGAACCAGAACAGGGCCCCCTCCCCCGGCCGTGACGACACGCCGTAGCGGCCGTCGTGCCCCTCGACCAGCCGCCGCACCGTCGCCAGGCCGAGGCCCAGCCCCGGCTCCGTCGTCCGCGTCCCGCGCACGTACGGATCGAACGCCTGCTTCAGCAGCTCGGGCGTCAGCCCGGGACCGCTGTCCTCCACCTCGAAGCGGACGCGATCGTAGCGGCTGGCGATCCGGACCTGCACCTGCCGCCGCTCGCTCTGGCCCATGTGCTTGATCGCGTTGCGCAGCAGGTTGGAGAGCAGGCTGGCCAGCACGCCGCTGGCGCAGCGCACCGCGACCGGCTCGTCGAACGGCGTGACGGTGAGGGTGATGCCGCGCTCGGCCGCGGGCCCACGCTGCTCCTCGAGCACGCCCTCCACCACCTCCGTCACCGTCGTCGTCACGCCGGCCAGCGGACGGGCGCCGGCTTGCGCGAACGCGAACAGATCGTCGACCAGCGCCCGCGCCCGGCTGAGGCTGCGCCGGCCGCGCGCCGCCAGCGCCGTCATCCGCTCGTTGCCCGCCGCGCCGCGCTCGGTCGCCGCCAGCGCCATCTCGGCCGCCGAGATCGGGTTCAGCAGATCGTGGGCGACCCGCCCGGCGAACCCCTCCAGCTCCTCGGAGCGCCGCCGCAGGATCATCTCCTGCCGCGCCAGCGTCTTCAGCGCCAGCACCGCCAGCGTGATCGCCAGCGCCACGCTGATGCCGTCGAGGCCGAACACCCACAGCGCCCGGCTGCGCCGCTCGCCCTCGATCATCTCGGCGACCTCGCGCACCCGCGCCGCGTTCAGCTGGATGTCGGCGATGATCGCGTCGGCCTCGTCGTCGATGGCGTCCGGCAGCTCGTCGACCAGCAACCTCTGCGCGGCGGCGTAACGCCCGCCCGCGGTGGCCTGCATGATCTGGCCCGCCAGCACGTCGACGTCGATCAGCTCCTTGTCGATGCGATGCCACAGCTCCTTCTCGGCGGGCAGCGCCGGCAGCGCGAAGTAGGCCTGCAGGTTCTCGCGCAGCCGATCGCGGACGTCCTTGAGCGGCTGCGTCGGCGCCGGCCGTCCCGTCGACGCCAGCAGCACGTGCGTGTTCAGCAGGCGCTGCAGGTCGCGCAGCTCGGCGCGCGCGGCCGCCAGGTAGAGGATGCTGGGCGATTCGTTGGTGGCGATCTCCGCGGTCAGCTCGTGCGTCCGGTTCGCCCGCCACTCCGCGTAGCTGCTGCCGCCGAGGAAGGCGGCCACCACCACGGCCAGGGTCAGGATGATGACCCACTTGGAGCCGCCCCGCGTGTCAGCTGTTCGCTTGTGCTTGGGCATCACGCGACCTGCCGGAAGACCCATCAGATAGGAGATGGGAATACCGGCCCATCATCAAACTCGTCATCGCCGTGCTTTTCTTCCCGGCCGAGGTCGCGCGGGGCGAGAGCGCACCAGGATGACCACCAGCGCCGCCAGACAACCGAACCCGAAAAGATCGCCGATGGTGCGGTAGATACCCCCGCCCGGGAGCATCGCCAGGTCGACGAGCAACGTCTTGGGCGTGGGGGGCGGCAGCTCGTCCGGGTCGACCGAGTCGGTCCGCTCGCGGACGCGGCCCGCGGCGTCGATGTGCGCGGAAACGCCGGTGTTCACGGCCCGGATCATCTCGATGCGGTGCTCGACCGATCGGAACACCGCCAGCGCGAGGTGCTGGTACGGCTCGGCCGTCCGCCCGAACCAGGCGTCGTTGGTGATGTTGATGAACGCGTTGGGGGAGAGCTGGGCCACCCGGCGCGCGAACCCGGGCAGGATGTCCTCGTAGCAGATCAGCGGCCCGAGCCGGTAGTCGTGGCCGGCCACCTGGAGCGGAAACGATGCCGGCTCGCTGCCGCGATTGAAGTTCGACGCCTCCGGGAACAGCTTCGTGAACCAGGGGATCGCGTCGTAGAACGGGATGTACTCGCCGAACAGCATCAAGAAGACCTTGTCGTAGCTGCCGGTGGCCTCGCCCGCGGCGTTCAGCATCAGCGCGGTGTTATAAGGATAGCGATCCTGCGTGCTGCGGGTCACGGCGCCGAACAGCAGCGGCGTCTCGAAGCCGCGCCGCACGCGACGCGCGTCCTCGGGCCCGAAGTCGCGCGCGAACGGATCGGGCGGGCGGCGCAGCGCGTACGGGTAGGACGATTCGGGCCAGACGATCAGCTCCGCGCCCTTGCTGGCCAGGTCGGCCGACTCGCGCTGGTGCGTCGCCAGCAGCCGCGCGAACTCGCGCGGGTCCCACTTCTCGATGATGCCGACGTTGGCCTGGACGAGGCCAGTCCGCACCTTCGGCGCGGCGGCGCGGCGCGCGCTCATCTGATGCAGGCGGACACCGCCGTACGCGACGTCGGCGACGATCAGCGCGGCCACGACCGCCAGCCCGCGACCGGCGACGCGAAGGCCGTCGGCGCGGGCGCGCCAGGCGTCGAAGACCGCGCCGCTGAACGCCATCATCAGCGCCGTCACGCCGAGCGGGCCGGTGACGTCGGCGATCTGAATCACGAGCGGGACGAACGCCTGCGAGATCGCCAGGTAGTACGGGAAGATCTGCGGCATCCCGAGCTCGAGCACCACCATCACCAGCGGCGCCAGCACGGCCAGCGGCAGCCGGACGCGGCGGGCGAGCCGGCGCACGCCCCACGAGAACAGCGCGAACGCCAGCCCCTGGTAGCCGACGAGCAGCAACATGATCGGGAGCGCCTCGAGCGCCGGCATGTGGCCGAAGCGCTCGAGCAGGCCGTCCATCCAGGAGAACGCGACCGCGTTGGCGACCGTTCCGGTCAACCAGCCGTACAGGAACGCGCGCTTGTGCGTCGAGGCGTCGAGGGCGACCGCGATCTGCGGGACCACGGCGATCCACATCAGCGGCCACAGCCCGAACGTCGGCACGGCGAGGAACAGCAGCACGGCCGACAGCAGCGACAGGCCGATCCGTTTGGCGACCGGATGCATCGGGCCAGTCATATCGCGATCTCGACGTGTTGTCGTAACTGAGAGCGGTCGCAACTCAGCGCATGTCGTAGCAGAGCAGGCGCACCTCGAGCGGGCCGTTCCAGAGCTTGTGCGAGACCGCGGGCTTGCGCCGCACCTCGCGGGTCCACAGCGGGCTGCCCGACAGCACGACCACGCGCCAGCCGCCCAGGCGTTCGAAGCTGCGGCCCATCGCCCGATAGAGCGCGCCGAGCGCCTCGGGCTTCAGGCGCTCGCCGTAGGGCGGGTTCGTCACCAGCGTGCCGGCGGGCGCGCGCCGCTCCAGCGTGGCGACGTCGGCGCGCGCGAACGTGATCGCGTCGTCGACGGAGGCGGCCGCGGCGTTCTGGCGGGCGGCGGCGAGCGCGTCGGCGGCGACGTCGGCGCAGAAGATCGGCGGCAGCGGGGCGCGCCGCGAGGCGATCGCCGCCTCGTCGGCCTCGGCGCGCATACGGGCGAACTCGGCCAGCGGCTCGGGCGGCAGCGTCGGCCAGCGCTCGAAGCCGAAGCGGCGGCGCAGGCCGGGCGCGATGCCGCGCGCCGCCAGCGCGTGCTCGATGGCGAACGTGCCGGAGCCCGCCATCGGGTCGACGAACGGGAGGTCGGTGCGCGCGCCCCCGAGCGCCAGCACGGCGGCGGCCAGCGTCTCCTTGAGGGGCGCCTCGACCATCGCGACCCGGTAGCCGCGCCGGTGCAGCGCCTCGCCCGCCAGGTCGAGGAACAGGCCGGCGCGCCCGGCGGCGACGTGGGCGACGATGCCGACGTCGGGTGACTTCGTGTCGACGTCGGGGCGGGCGCCGTACGCGTCGCGGAGCGCGTCGACCACGGCGTCCTTGACCTTCAGCGCGACGAAGCCCGAGTGCGTGAGCGAAGGGGTGTCGCGGACGCTGCCGTGCACCGACAGCGTGCTCCGATCGGTCAGCCAGTCGCGCCAGGCGATCGCGCGCGCGCCGGCGTACAGCGCCGGGCCGTCGGGGGCGTCGAACTCGGCGAGCTGCAGCAGCACGCGCACGGCGACGCGGGCGCGCAGGCAGACGGCCATGCCCATCGTCAGCGGCCCCTCGAACCAGACGCCGCCGCGGTCCCCCTTGGCGCCGGCGATGCGCATCGCGGCGAGCTCGCGGCGCAGGGCGCCCTCGGTCCCGCGCGCGGAGGTGACGAAGAAGCGGTATTTGGCCGGCATGGAGGGCGTACTTTACCCGCGACTTCGGGCGGGTGATCGCGTCTGATCCACCGATGACCACCGCCGGCGTCAACCCCGTCACCTGCACCGGCTGCGGCGTGATCGCGCCGATGCACACGATGCTGCTGAACGACCAGGGCGCCGTGACCTGCCAGTCCTGCCTGGCCAAGGACGAGGCCAAGGCCGGCATGCGCCGGCGGGCCCGCAACAACATGCTGGCGCCGGCGATGGTGTCGCTGCTGGCGTGGTTCTCGCTGATCATCCCGCTGATCAACCTGGCGGCGCCCGGCGTGCTGTCAGCGGTCGCGCTCTGGAGCGCGATCGGCGGCATCCGCGTCTACAACGAGCTCGGCCGCCGCCGGGACGACCACGGCGTCAGCTCCGGCCTGCGCGCGGGCCTGCTGGTGATGTCGATCCTGACCATCATCTTCGCGTCGATCCTGCTGGTGATGCAGATCCTCGGCTGGATCGCGCTGGCGCTGGCGCCCAGCTACCCGCGGTACTAGGTCCCGCCCCTCACCGGCGCCTGTCTGTCCCCCTCGCCCCGCGAAGCGGGGAGAGGGTTGGGGAGAGGGGCCGCCCTATTCGAACCGCAGCGAACGGAGCAGCGCTTCGGCGTCGTCGAGGAGGCGATCCTCCCATTGGCGCGCAGTCGCGTACGCGGCGGCGTTCAGCAGCCGCGTCCCGTCGGTGATCAGCCATTCCCTCACGATCGCGCCGGGCATCGCGTCGTCGTAGACGCCCACGGCGCCGCGAAGGCCGCCGTCGATCGCGAAGGTCGTGATCCGTCGCGGGCCTGGCCAGCCCCCGTCGAGATATCGCATCGACGCCGCCGCGAAGGCGTCAGCGGACAGCGCGGCCTGGGCGGGGAGCGTGCGCACGTTCAGCTGGACGCCGCTGGCGACGTGCAGGAGGTAGACGCCGAAGACCGGCATCGGGAGCGCCGGCATCAGCCTCCAGACGTGCAGCGGGACGACCGAGACGCCCACGTCCGTTAGCGCGAGTCGCTCGTCGAGCCTCATCGCTCCGGGAAGAGTCTCGCGTCGCGGGGTGGTGCGCAAACGAGCGGCTACCGGGCCCGCGCCCCTCACCCGGCGCCTGTGGCGCCGGCCTCTCCCGATGGGAGAGGCGCAGAGGGAGCCGATCCGACCCCCTCGCCCCGCGAAGCCGGGAGAGGGTTGGGGAGAGGGGCCGCCTGAAGGAAGGTCAGTGCGCGTTGACGCGGGCGGCGGCGTCCAGGCGGGCCTGGGCCCAGCCGCGGCGGACCGTGAGGGCGTGGTGGGCGCCGTCCAGCTCGCCGTGCCAGCCGGCCAGCTCCCGGTCGGCCGTGGCCAGCTCCTTCTCGGCGTCGGCGGTGTCGACGTCGCCGGCGGTCAGGGCCTGATCGACCAGCACCAGCACGCGGTCACGCCCGCCGCCGTGCTCGTCGCCCTGCGGCAGCGGCGCGACCTGCAGGAAGCCCTGCCCGATCGCCAGCACGCCGCTGTGCTCCTTGGTCTTGTACCAGAGCACGCCCGGCTTCAGCGCCGACATCAGTGGCACGTGGCCCGGCAGCACGCCGAACTCGCCCAGCTCGCCCGGCGCGGTCACCTCGTCGACGTCGGTGTCGACCAGGGAGCCGCGCGGTGTGGTGACGGACAGGCGCATCTTCGTCGTCTCCGGCGGGCTACGCCGCTTCCTTCGTCTGCTTCTCGAAGGCCGCGCGCACGTCGTCGAGGCCGCCCTGCATGTAGAACAGCTGCTCGGGGATGTCGTCGCACTTGCCGTCGACGATCTCCTTGAAGCTGCGCACGGTGTCCTTGACCTCGACGTACTTGCCGGGCGAACCGGTGAACGTCTCGGCGACGAAGAACGGCTGCGACAGGAACTTCTGGATCTTGCGCGCCCGCTGCACGGTCAGCTTGTCGTCCTCCGACAGCTCGTCCATGCCGAGGATGGCGATGATGTCGACCAGCTCCTTGTACTTCTGCAGGATCTTCTGCACCTGGCGCGCGACGGTGTAGTGCTCCTGGCCCACGACCTCGGGCGACAAGATCGTCGACGTCGAGTCGAGCGGATCGACGGCCGGGTAGATCCCCAGCTCCGAGATGCCGCGCGACAGAACCGTCGTCGCGTCGAGGTGGGCGAACGCCGTCGCCGGCGCCGGGTCGGTCAGATCGTCGGCCGGCACGTAGATCGCCTGCACCGAGGTGATCGACCCCTTGCTGGTCGAGGTGATGCGCTCCTGCAGCTCGCCCATGTCCGTCGCCAGCGTCGGCTGGTAACCGACGGCGCTCGGGATGCGGCCGAGGAGCGCCGACACCTCCGACCCCGCCTGGGTGAAGCGGAAGATGTTGTCGATGAACAGCAGCACGTCCTGCCCTTCCTCGTCGCGGAAGTGCTCGGCGACGGTGAGGGCCGACAGCGCGACGCGGGCGCGCGCGCCCGGCGGCTCGTTCATCTGGCCGTAGACCAGGCCGGTCTTCGACAGGACGCTGTTGCCGTCGGACAGCTTCGACTCCGCCATCTCGTTGTAGAGGTCGCGGCCCTCGCGGGTGCGCTCGCCGACGCCGCCGAACACCGAGAAGCCGCCGTGCTTCTTGGCGACGTTGTTGATCAGCTCCAGCATCGTGACCGTCTTGCCGACGCCGGCGCCGCCGAACAGGCCGATCTTGCCGCCGCGGCGGTAGGGGGCGAGCAGGTCGATGACCTTGATGCCGGTCTCGAACATCTCGACGCGCGTCGACTGGTCGACGAACTTCGGCGCCGGCCGGTGGATCGGCATCATCTTCTTCGCCGGGATCGGCCCCTTCTCGTCGACCGGCTCACCGACGACGTTCATGATCCGGCCCAGCACCTCGCGGCCGACCGGCACCTGGATCGGCGCGCCCGTGTTCTCGACCGACATGCCGCGCACCAGGCCGTCCGTGGTGTCCATGGCGATGCAGCGGACGTTCTTCTCGCCCAGGTGCTGAGACACCTCGACCACCAGGTTGCCCGGCTTGTCGCTGATCGACGGGTTCGAGATGCGGAGCGCCGTGTTGATCTCGGGCAGCGCGCCCGTGAACTCGACGTCGACGACGGGGCCGATGACCTGGACGATCTTGCCCACACTGCCTTGACCGGTGACTTGCGTGCTCATGGTGTCCTTTGCGCTTTTTCTTTCCGAACCTTAGCCCTTGAGTGCTTCCGCGCCGCTGACGATCTCCATCAGCTCCTTGGTGATGGCCGCCTGGCGGGCGCGGTTGTACTGCAGGGTCAGTGAGGAAATCATCTCTTTGGCGTTGCTGGTCGCGTTGTCCATCGCGGTCATGCGCGCGCCGAACTCCGACGCCATCGACTCCAGCAGCCCGCGGTAGATCTGCGACTCGACGAACATCGGCAGCAGCGCGTCGAGTAGCCGCTCCTTCGACGGCTCGTAGAGGAAATCCGTCGACGCGCCGGCGCTTCCCTCCGGCACAGTCAGGCCGGCGCTCGTCACCGGCAGCAGCGGCTCGACGACCACCCGCTGCGTGCCCGCCGACTTGAACTCGTTGTAGACGAGGTAGACGGCGTCGGTGCGCCCGTTCTGGAAGCTGTGCGTGACGATCGACGCGACCTCGCGCGCGATCTGCACGGCGGTCTCCGCGGTCGGCCCGGGCACCTCGTGGCCGATGGTCGCCTTGCGGCGGCGGAAGAAGTCGCGCCCCTTCTTGCCCACGATCTCGAGGGCGATCTCGCGCACCGGCGGCGTGGCGCGCTGCTGCTCGGTGGTGAAGCGCTGCACGGCGCGGAACACGTTGGCGTTGAAGCCGCCCGCCAGCCCGCGGTCCGACGTCAGCGGCACCATCGTCACCCGCTCCACCGCGCGGCGGTCGAGCAGCGGGTGCGCGTCCGCGCCGGCGCGCAGCGCCACCTCGACGACCGCCGAGGCCAGCGCGTTGGCGTACGGGCGCGCGCCCAGGATGGCGTCCTGGGCGCGGCGCAGGCGCGCCGCCGACACCAGCTTCATGGCGCGCGTGATCTTCTGCGTCGATTTGACCGACGAGATCCGCGTTCGTATGGACTTGAGAGAAGGCATCGACTGAGCGTCGTTTCCGGCTACGCAGCCTGCGCGTCCGGCGCGAACTCGCGGCCGAACTCGGTCAGCACCGACTTCATCTTGGTGGTCAGGTCGTTCCAGGCCTTCTTGTCGGTGCCCTTGGTCGCGATCTCGCCGAACAATCCACCGCTGCCGCCGTGGCGGCTGTCGACGAACGCGTACAGGTCGCGCTCGTAGCGCCCCAGCGAATCGATGGGCAGATTGTCGACGAACCCGTTCGTCACCGCGAACAGGATCAGGATCTGCTTCTCGACCGGCAGCGGCACGTACTGCCCTTGCTTGAGCAGCTCCGTCATGCGCGCGCCGCGCGCCAGCTGCTGCTGCGTCGCCTTGTCCAGGTCCGACCCGAACTGCGCGAACGCCGCCAGCTCGCGGTACTGCGCCAGCTCGAGGCGCAGCTTGCCGGCCACCGCCTTCATGCCGGCGATCTGGGCCGCGCCGCCGACGCGGCTGACCGAGATGCCGGCGTTCACGGCCGGCCGCTGCCCCGAGTAGAAGAGATCGCTCTCCAGGAAGATCTGGCCGTCGGTGATGGAGATGACGTTGGTCGGGATGTACGCCGACACGTCGCCGGCCTGCGTCTCGATGATCGGCAGCGCGGTCAGCGACCCCGCGCCCTCCTTGTCGGACAGCTTGGCGGCGCGCTCCAGCAGGCGCGAGTGCAGGTAGAAGACGTCGCCCGGGTACGCCTCGCGGCCCGGCGGGCGGCGCAGCAGCAGCGACAGCTGGCGGTAGGCGACGGCCTGCTTCGACAGATCGTCGTACACGATCAGCGCGTGGCGCCCGCTGTCTCGGTAGTACTCCGCCATCGTGACGCCGGTGTAGGGCGCCAGGAACTGCAGCGGCGCCGACTCCGACGCGGTGGCGGCGATGACGGTCGTGTAGGCCATCGCGCCCGTCTCGCGCAGCTTCTCGACGACGGCGGCCACGGTCGACTGCTTCTGGCCGATGGCGACGTAGAAGCACATCATGTTCTGGCCCTTCTGATTGATGATCGCGTCGACGGCGACGGCGGTCTTGCCGGTCTGCCGGTCGCCGATGATCAGCTCGCGCTGGCCGCGGCCGATCGGGATCATCGAATCGATCGCCTTGATGCCGGTCTGCATCGGCTCGTGCACCGACTTGCGGGCGATGATGCCGGGGGCCTTCACCTCGATCTTGCGCGACTCCTTGGCGCTGATCGGGCCCTTGCCGTCGATCGGCACGCCCAGCGCGTTGACCACGCGGCCGATCAGCGCGTCGCCGACCGGAACCTGCGCGATCTTGCCCGTGCGCTTGACCTCGTCGCCCTCCTTCACCTCCTCGAAGTTACCGAGCAGCGCGACGCCGACGTTGTCCTCCTCCAGGTTCAGCACCAGGCCGACGACGCCGCCGTGCCCGAAGTCCAGGAGCTCGCCGGCCATCGCGGCGTCCAGCCCGTAGACGCGGGCGATGCCGTCGCCGGCCTCGAGGACGGTGCCGGTCTCCGTGACCGCGACCTTCTTGTCGAAGCCTTCGATTTCCTTCCGGATGATCTGGCTGATCTCTTCGGCGCGAATTTGCATGTCGTGTTTGCTCTCGTTCTTTTAGTTGAGAAGTCTGTCCCGAAGGTCGGCGAGCTGTGTCCGCACGCTACCGTCCAGCACCAGGTCGCCGACACGCGCGACCACCCCACCGATCAGCTCCG
>DATBHU010000251.1:0-11395 GCA_036557265.1 Polyangia bacterium | reverse complement strand
TGTCGCCTGCATGCGAAAGCTCCTCACCATTCTCAACGCCCGTATCCGCGACTATCGCGCAGCGCTCTCCGGCTCCCGAGCTGCCTTGTCCTAAAGCACAGTTGCTCTCCCGCCAATCGGGAGAGGGAGAAGGATCAGATCAATCGGGAGAGGGAGAAGGATCAGATCAATCGGGAGAGGGAGAAGGATCAGATCAATCGGGAGAGGGAGAAGGATCAGATCCCCTCTCCCCGCGGAGCGGGGAGAGGGTTAGGGAGAGGGGCTCCCCGCCACGGCGGCTGGCCGCCAGCGTGCCGCACGCGGCGCCGATGTCCGATCCGCCCGAATACCGCCGCACGACGGGCACGCCCAGCGCGTCGAGCGCGTCGCGGAACGCCGCCAGCTCGTCCGGGGTCGCCCGCCGGTAGCGCCCGCTGTCGTCGCTGACGTCGATCAGGTTCAGCTTCACGCGGGTCTCGCCGATCAGCGCGCCCAGCGCGCGCGCGTGCGCCGGCGTCGCGTTGACGCCGCCGAGCACGACGTAGGCGAGCGTCACCCGCTGCCCGCGCGCGGCGGCATGCTCGCGCATCGCCGCCATGACGTCGGCGAGCGGCCACCGGTCCTCGATCGGCATCAGCAGCCGCCGCTGCTCGGAGGTCGGCGCGCCCAGCGACAGGATCAACCGATAGTGGTGCCCCTCGGCCGTGAAGCGGCGGATGGCGGGCAGCACGCCCGCCGTCGAGATGGAGATCGCCTTGGCGGCGATCGCCGGCCCGGCCGGATCCGACATGACGCGCGCCGCGCGGATCACATTCTCGTAGTTCAGCAGCGGCTCCCCCATCCCCATGAACACGACGCCGCGCACCGGGCGGTCCGCCTCGCGCGAGACGACGCGCAGCTGCGCCAGGATCTCCCAGGTCTTGAGGCTGCGGATGCCGCCCAGGCGCCCGGTCGCGCAGAAGTCGCACGCCAGCGCACAGCCGACCTGCGAGCTGAGACAGACGGTGTACTTGGCGGTCGGCAGCGCCTCCAGCGGCGCCGCCTGCCCGGCCCGCCGCCGCTCCTTCAGCGCGCGCGCCGCCGCGGGATCGGGCAGCGGGATGCGCACCGTCTCGATCTCGCGGCCGTCCGGAAACTTGAAGAGATACTTCAAGAAACCGTCCGCGGCCCGGCGCCGTTCGAGCACTTCCGGCTCCGGCCAGACGCAGGCAGCGTCCAGCGCCGCCGCCGCCGCGTGCGACAGGCCGCGCACCGAGCCGGGTGGAAACCCCGCCGCCCCATCCCGGTGAACGCGCGCGAAGATCCTGGAAGCGACGTCGGCCCCGACCCCGAAGCGCGCCACCGCCGCCGTCAGCTCGGCGCGATCCAAGTTGCGAAGATTGACGCGCAGGTCGAGGGGCAGATCGAGGGCCTCGGATTGCATGCCGGCACCCACGGTAGCACACTGCCGCGATGGCCCACTTCGCCCACCGCCTCGACGGCTCGAGCCGTGTCCGCCTCGACAAGTTCGACCCCGCCGACACGCAGGGGATGGAGAAGGACGAGGGGCTCGATCGGGTCGACAAGCTGGGGACCGAGCTGTCCGAGCTGGAGAACCTGCTCACCTACGCCGGCACGCACGGGCTGCTGGTGGTGCTGCAGGGCCGCGACGCCAGCGGCAAGGACGGCGCCATCCGCAAGATCCTGGAGTTCACCAACGTCCAGCAGGCGTACGTGCAGCCGTTCAAGGTGCCGACCGAGGAGGAGCGCGCGCACGACTTCCTTTGGCGCGTGCACCGGGCGGTCCCGCGCCGCGGCCACATGACGCTGTTCAACCGCTCGCACTACGAGGACGTGCTGGCGGCGCGCGTGCACAAGCTGGTGCCCGAGGCGGTCTGGAAGGGTCGCTACGCGCACATCAACGCGTTCGAGCGGCTGATCCTCGACGCCGACGTCATCTTGCTCAAGTTCTACCTTCACATCAGCGCCGACGAGCAGTACGGGCGCTTGCGCGCGCGCGAGAAGGATCCGCGCACGGCGTGGAAGCTGAACCCGGGCGACTGGCGCGAGGTGCCGCTGTGGGACGACTTCACGGAGGCGTACGAGGACGCCCTCACCCGCTGCGCCAGCCGCGACGCCCCCTGGTACCTCGTGCCGGCCGACAAGAAATGGTTCCGCAACGTCGCCGTCATGGACCGCATCGTGCGGACCCTCCGCCCCTACCGGAAGGTCTGGCTCGACACGCTGAAGGAGATGGGCAAGACCGCCATGAAGGAGATCCGCGAGCTGCGCAATCAGGCGAAGAAGCGCCGCTGAAGTCAGCCCTGGGCGGGGCGGGTCATCTCGATGACCTTGTCTTGCAGAGACTGCCCGCGGGTCATCTCGATCATGCCGATGCCGGCGGCGGTCAGCGCCTGCAGCACGGCGATCTGCGTGGTGCTCGCGCCGCCCTCGCCCTGGTCGCGAAAGTGAACGGCCAGACGGCGCTCGCCCGGGCGGCCCAGCTCGACGCGCGTCACCAGCGGCACCGCGGTCAGCGTGCCGACGATCGCCTCGGGCGGATCGGCCTCCAGCCGGAACGTCAGGCAGCTGGTACGCGACACCAGCTCGGCCACCTTGCGGTGCTCGACGATCTTCCCGCGATCCAGGACGACCACCGACCCGCACAGCTCCTCGATGTCCTGCAGGTTGTGCGAGCTGACGATGAACGTCCGCTCCTGGTCGAGCGACCGGATCAGGTTCTTCATCTCCGACGCGGTCGCGGGATCCAGCCCCGCCGTCGGTTCGTCCAGCAGCACCAGCTCGGGCGCGCCCAGGAACGCCTGCGCGATGGCGATCCGTTTCAACATGCCGTGGCTCAGCGACTCGGGCGTCTTCTTCGCCGCGTCGGCGAGCAGCACCATCTTCAGCACCCGCGCCGCCTCGGCGCGCGCCGCCGCCGCCGAGAAGCCCTGCAGCTCGGCCAGCATGGCGAGCTGGCTCTGCACCGGGACGCCCTTCACGAACGCCGCGTCCTGGGGGAGGATCGCGACCCGCCCGTGGAGATCGCGGTGCAGCGGCGGCCGCCCCATCACCTCGACGGTGCCGCGCGTCGGGCGCAGGAAGCCGCACAGCACCGAGAAGAACGTGGTCTTGCCGGCGCCGTTCGGCCCCACCAGGCCGATGGGCGCGCCCGCCGCCAGCTCCAGGTCGATGCTGTCGAGCGCGCGCGTGCCGCCGAAGTCGCGGCCCAGCCCGGTGGTCTTGACGAGCGCACCCATCACGCGTCCCGCCGCCGAAACACCTGCCACCCGAGGAACGCGAACAGGGCGACGTAGGCGAGCGCGCCCCCGCAGGCGCCCAGCGCCGGCCCGAGCTCGGACTGCAGCAGGAACGGCTTGAGCCCGCTCGGAAAGATGAAACTGACGATCGTCCCGAGCTTGCCCTCGAGCGGCATCAGGCCCAGCACCAGGCTGAACGTGTACGCGCCCAGGCCGACCAGCAGCGCCAGACCGATCGATCCCATCCCGGCCGACACCAGCGACATCAGCGCGACGATCGGCATCGAATAGAGGATCAGGCGGGCGGTCACCGCGACGCCGTAGCCGAGGATCGCCGCCGTGCCGAAGTCGCCGCCGCCGTTGACCACGAGCGCGATGATGGTGGCGGCGATTCCGGCAGCCAGCTGGGCGACGGCGACCAGAACGGCCGCGCCCACCAGCCGCGCCACGAAGATCTCGGCGCGGCCAACGCGCGGAATCAGAAAGCGGATGTGCCGCGTGCCGATGTCGCTCGCGGTCTGATCGCAGGAGGCCAGGATCGAGAAGAACGGCGTCAGCGTCGCGGCGAGCACGAAGTACGCGGCCAGCGTCGGCGGGCGCTCCTGGAGCAGCTGCGCGATGCTGCTGTCAAAGATCCACGCCAGGAAGAAGCTGCCTTGCGGGGTCGCCAACCGCTCCCCCAGTCCCCCCGCCAGCTTCCAGAGCACCCCGCCCCAGACCAGCGCGAAGAAGACGAGGAACAGCAGGCCGCGCGCGCTCGATAGCGTGTAGCGGAGGTCGTGTTTGATCAGGACCCCGATGTGCCGACGGGCAGGCACGTCCGGCTCTCTGGCTCTCTCTTCTCTGATCCGCTCTTCGTTTACGTCTACAATCTACATCGCCGCCGCGGCGGGCGGCGGCATCGCCGCCGGCGCGGCGTTCATCGCCTGGATCTGCCGCGCGCCGAGGATGGCGAACACGCCGCCGAGCAAGCCAGGGATGCTCAGGACGATCTTGCCGGCGCCGAGCGGCACGCCCAGGACCGACGTGAAGATCACCCAGCTCAGCACCTCGGCCGCGATGGCGAGAGCGGCGGCCACGATGACGAACTTCGCCGCCTTCCGGCGGAACAGGCAGACGGCGCCCGCGATCGACGTCCCGACCGTCACCAGCAGAAAGACGCCAAAGCCCGCCAGCGCGCCTGCCGAGCCGCGCTTCTGCGTCCGCAGCTCTTTCATTTGCGCGAACGACCGCTTCTCGTCCTCGGTGAGCTGGCCACCCTGCTTCTTGCGCTGCTCTTCCACGATCGACGTGAACTTGTCTGCGCCGCCGATCATGGCGCCGCCTGCCAGATACGCGAACGAGCCGAACAGGTTGAAGACCGCTGCAAAGATCAGGATGACTCCGGCGGCTACGCGCATGCCTTCTCCCCCTTGTGTGCGAGTTGGATGAACCCAGCTCTCCCGACGCGACCGTCCAGGCAAATGGCTGGAGCGCCAGCATAGGCGGGGTCGGCGCTCAAACAAAGCGGAATTCCGATTCCGCCAGGCAAGAAATCTGCGCCGAAAGGCGCGCTTTTTCGCAAGCGCCGCGAGCGGATTCTTGCCGGCCGAAACGGCTCAGCTCTGCGCGGGCGCCGGCGTCGGCGAAAGCGAAAGGTAGCGGAGCGCGTTGCCGCCCAGCAGCTTGGTCAGGCGCGGCTCGCGCCAGCCGCGCCGCCACAGGAGCTCGGTCAGGCGCGGCAGATCGGCGGCGTCGCGCAGGCCGCGCGGCAGCGGCATGAAGCCGTCGAAGTCCGACCCGAGCGCGACGCAGTCGTCTCCGCCGACGGCCGCCACGTGCTCGATGTGGTCGGCCACGCGCTCCAGCGTGCAGAACGTCCCGCCCAGGTAAGCCGCCACGAAGATGACGCCGACGATGCCGCCGCGCGCGGCGAGCGCGCGGATCTGCTCGTCGTCCAGGTTGCGCGGATGCTTGTGCACGCCGTCGGCGCCCGAATGCGACGAGAACGGCGGCGTCGACGACGTCTCCAGCATGTCCCAGAACGTCTTCTTGCTCGCGTGCGACACGTCGAGCAGCAGCCCGGCTTCGTTGCAGGCGCGCACCAGCATCCGCCCGTGATCGGTCAGGCCCGCGTCGCGCGCGCCCGACGTGCGGCACGAGGTGCCGGCGCGGCTGTCGCGCTCCCACAGCGGGCCGATGAAGCGCACGCCCGCCTCCGCCAGTCGCGCCACGCCCGCCGGGACGTCGTCGTCGATCGCGTAGCTCCCCTCGACGCCCAGGAACAGCGCCAGCCGGCCCGCGGCGCGCGCGGCGCGGATGTCGTCGGCCGTGCGCGCCAGCGTCACCGCCTCGGGGTGGCGCTCGACCAGGGAGCGCGCGCAGTCGAGCTGGCGCCAGAAGCGCCGCCGTGACCTGTCGAAGCGGAAGCCCGCGAACATCAGGCAGCCGAGCGCGTCGATGCCGCCGCGGCGGATGCGCGGCAGATCCAGATCCAGGCGCAGCGGGTTGTAGAACGTGGCCGGCGCGTGCGCGCGCGAGAAATCGTAGCCCGGCATGTGCGTCAGCTTGGTGAGCAGATCGTTGTGCAGATCCAGCACCAGCGCGGCCTCGTGCGCGGCGGCCGCCTCCGCGCTCACCTCGACGGGAAACCCTCTCACGACGGACCGGCGGCTGCGGGAGAGTTTGGGAAAGCGGGAGCCGGAGGGTGCGGGAACCCTCTCAGGGTTCCCATCTCAATTGTTTCCCGGGAAGCCCTTCAGCTCGGGCGGCGTCGGATCCGACGGGACCGGGATCGCGCGGTGGAGGGGATCGGCCTTCGGCTCGTCCTCCGATTCGTTGCGGTGGCGGCGCGAGCGCTTCGACGGCGCCGGCGTGTCGCCGCCCGCCTGCGCCGCAGGCCCGGACCTCGCGCTGTCGCTCGCCGCCGCGGGCGTGGTATCGGCCGGCTTCGCCGGCGCCGCGGGCGCGACCACCGCCGCCGGCGCGACCGCGGGCGGGGCGGCCGGCGCGACGGGCGCGGTGGCGGCGGACGTGCTCGGGCTGGCCGGCGCGGCGGGACCGGACGGACGCAGCGCGAACACGCCGACCACGATCGCGACCACGACGGCGGCGGCGATCGCCGCGATCACCAGCGTCTTGCTGCCGCTCGCCGACGCCCCTTCGGCGCGCACCGGCCGCTCGTCCTCGAACGAGCCCGTGCCCGCCGCCGCGATCGCGGTGCGCGATTCGCGCGCCTCCGGGTTGGACGCCGTCAGCGTCGGGTACTTGAGGCTCGCCTTGGGCAGGCGCGGCGCCGCGAACACCTGCGACGGCTCGAACGCGATGTCGCCGGCCGCGCCGAGGGCGCGATAGAACGCGTCCATGTCCGGGTAGCGCTTGTCGCGATCCTTCTCCATCGCGTGCAGGCAGATCGCCTCGATCTCGCCCGGGATCTCCAGCTCGGGGCGGCGCTTGCGCGGCGGCACCGGCGCCTCCAGCAGGTGCTTGGTCAGGATGCCCATGAAGTTGTCCGCCGTGAACGGAACGCTCCCCGTGAGCATGTGGTACATGATGCAGCCGACCGCGTAGATGTCGACGCGGTGATCGGGCGGGCTCCCCTGCGCCTGCTCGGGCGACATGTACTCGGGCGTGCCGAAGATCATCCCGGTCTGCGTCAGCGCCGGCCCGCCCGCGTCGTCGTTGACGATCTTGGCGATGCCGAAGTCCAGCACCTTGACGAAGTCCGGCCGTCCCTCGCGCTGCACGAGGTAGACGTTCTCCGGCTTCATGTCGCGGTGGATGATGCCGTTGCCGTGCGCGGCCCGCAGCCCCTTCGCGATCTGCATCAGGATCGGGCGGGCGCGCTCCCAGGACATCGCCCCGTTCTTGCGCAGCAGCTTCCCGAGGTCCTGGCCGTCGAGATACTCCATCGCGATGAACACCAGCCCGTCGGGCGACTGGCCGAAGTCGGAGATGTCGATGACGTTCTCGTGGCCGATGCGCGAGGCGCTCTTCGCCTCCTGCAGGAAGCGCGCGATCAGATCCGGCCGGCGCGTCAGATCCTGGAACAGGATCTTGAGCGCGATCTTCTTCTCGATCAGCGCGTGCTCGGCCTGGTAGACCGCGCCCATCCCCCCCTCCCCGATCTTGCGGACGATGCGGTAGCGGTCCGACAGGACCTTCCCGATCAGCGGATCGTCGGTCGGTGGGCTGGGATCCCCGACGGGCATGGCGATCCCCAATCTAACACGGGTGGGTGTCAGCCCTCCATCGACGGTGGAACCCTCAAAGGGTTCCACACCTCCCGCGATGGGCTCCGGCGGCAAAGCCGCCTGCGCCCCTACGCGTCCATCGCCGCGGCTAGGTCGTCGTAGGCGTCGGAGACTGCAAAACGCAGGAGCGCGCGCGCTTCCGGGTTGGCGACGATGGGCGACAAGGTGAGCGGCCGAGCCGGCGTCCCGGCGGCGGCCAGGACCACCGACAGCGCCGCGGGCAGATCGGCGCTCGCCACCAGGCCGGTCGCGTTCGCGCCGTCGCGCACCGCGGCGTGCAGGGCGGCCACGTCGAATGGGCCGGCGGTCTCGATCGCGAACGGCGCCAGCGTCGGCTTCAGCTTGCGCGGGATCAGGCGGGCGGCGCGCGCCGCCTCCCCTTCGACCAGCACGTCACGCACGGCGGGATGGATGAAGTCGGGGACGAACTGGCGCACGACCCCGATCACCAGCGCGGCCGCCTCCTCGGGCGGGACGGCGAGGATCAGGTCCAGGTGGGTCGCCGCCAGGCGCAGCGTGCGCGCGGCGGCGAACCGGATCGCGCCGGCGCCGAGCGCGACGATCGGCGCGCCGACGATGATCCCGGCGGGCGCGCCCGGTTCGGCGCGCAGCGCCGCCGGCGTGGCGGCGGCGCCCGGCTTCTTGACGAACAGCTCGAAGTCGCCGGCGGAGAGCTCGGCGCCGACGCTGTCGAACACCGGCCGCGGTCCCTCTCCCCGGCCCGCGCGGTCGCCGCGCGCGACACCTTGCCGCGCCAGCTGCTGGCCCAGCTCACCGCCGCTCGGGCGCAGGTGCGGGCCGGCCAGCCGGAAGATCTGCCGGATGCCGGGCGGCAGCCCGGGCGGGAACGAGCGCTCGTCGACCTCGGGCCGGCGCAGCGCCAGCAGCGCGCGCCCCGGACGGACAGGCGCCGCGCCCGACGTCAGCACGGCCACCAGATCGGCCACCGCCGCGGCGGCGCGCGGCCGCTCGCGCAGCTGAAGCAGCGTCATCAGCGCGCGCAACGTCTCCACGTCCAGCTCGCCGCGCTCGACGTCGTGCCGCAACAGGCCCGCGGTGTGATCCAGCAAGGCACGGCGGCCCGGGGCGTCGCGCGATCGCTCCAGCAGCTGCGCCAGCGCGGTCACCGCCGCGACGTTGCGGGGCTCGCTGTCGACGGCCTTGCGCAGCTCGGTGCCGGCGCGGCGCAGATCGCCCGCGCGCATCAAGAGCTCGCCCAGCCGGACGCGGGTGGCGGTCCGCTTGCGCGCATCCGGCTCCAGCGCCACCAGCCGCTCGGTGACCGGCAGCGCCTGCTTGGCGTCGCCGCCCGCCAGGTAGAGCTCGGACAGCGCCTGCAGCGCCTCGCGGTTGTCGGGCTCGATGCCGCGCACGCGCTCGTAGGCGGTGATCGCGCGGTGCGCGTCGGAGACGCGCTCGCGATAGATGTGACCGAGGCGGAGGAAGCTCTCGCGCAGCGCCGCCGGGTCGCGCTCGACCGCCGTGCGCCGCAGGTAGATCTCGCCCGCTTCGCCCCAGGCCTGCTCGTCCCAGAGCAGATCGGACAGGCGCGCCAGCGCGCGCGGGTGCTCGGGTTGCTTCTGCAGGATGGCGTCCAGCTCGGCGCGCGCGGCGGCGCGCTCGCCGAGCGTCTCGGCCAGCAGCTCGGCGCGGGCCAGCCGCAGCGACGTCACCTCGAACGGATTCGCCGCGGCGGCGATGCGCGCCGCCAGCGCCGCCGCCAGCGCCGTCGTGTCGCCGCCCTGTTCGAGCAGCGTCCGCAGCTGCTCGAACGCGGCCTCGTGGCCGACGTCGATCTCCAGCACCGCACGCAGCAGGCCGACGGCGCGCCGCCGGTGCGGAACGCCGCCCTCCTCGCCGCGCGCGGCCTCCTCGGCCAGCGCGGCGGCCAGCAGCAGCGCGTGAACCTTGTGCTCGGGGACGCGCAGGCAGGCCGCCTCGGCCTCGCTCGCGTCGACGGCCAGCGCCAGATCGCCGCGGCGGGCGGCGTCGCGGCGCAGCGCCCGGGCCGCCGGCAGGCAGCCGGGGTCGGCGGCCAGCGCCGCCCGCCAGCGCGTGGCGGCGCCCTCGAGATCGGCCGCCTCCTCGGCCAGCCGGGCCAGCGCCGACTCGACCGCCGCGACCGCCACCCCGGCGTTGCCGTCCTCGGGCCCCGGCGGGGCTCCCGCTCCCCCCGCGCGATCCGCGGCGAACCGCCTGGCGGCCAGCTCGAGCGCGCCGACCCGCAGCTCCGCCTTGCCGTCGCCGTCGGCGAGTCGGCCGAGGCCCATCACGGCGAGCGCGTCGGGATCCGCGCCGGCCGCCGCGAGCGCGGCGGCCTCCAGCACCGGCGCGTCCGTCATCTGCCCGCGCCCCTCGGCGAGCAGCGCCGCCGCGTGCAGCGTCGCGGGTCCGGCCGCGCCCTCGTGCGGCGGGCTGTCGCGCAGCGACGTCGTGGCGTCGACCCAGCTGCCACCGCGGGCGGCGTCGAGCAGATCGGCCAGCGCCGTGCGCGCGGCGGCCGCGGCGTCGTCGGCCGGCCCGGCCAGCAGCCCGGGCGGAAGCCCCTGCCCCTCGGCCTGCCGGCCCGCCTGCGCGTCGAGGCGCGCCTGCGCGCGCCGGGCGTCCGCGCCGAAGCGCCCCGCCGCCAGCGCGGCGAAGGCAGCCGGCGCGCGCTCGTCGCCCGCCTGCGCGAGCGCCTCCGCGACGGCGAGGGCGAGCCCGGCGTCGGCCGCGTCGACCGCGCCGCCGGTCTCGACCAGCGCCCGCCCGCCCTCGGTCGCGTCCAGGCGGGCGGCGCCGCGCTGGAGCGCGCGCCGGGCCAGGCGATCGGCCGGCAAGACAGCCGCCACCGCGGACGCGCGGGCCAGCCCGGCCCCGGCGTCGCCGTCCAGCGCCGCGCTCGCGGCGGCGGCCAGCCGGTAGACGCGGGCGATCGGCGCGGCCGATCCCTGCGCCGCCGCGGCGCCGGCGCGCCACAACGCCTCGGCGGTCCCGGCCGGCGTGCCCTCCTCGACGAGGGCCAGCGCCAGCGACGCCGGATCCTCCGGCACCTCCTCCAGCGCCTCCTCGAAGATGCGCGCCCGCCCGCGACCGTTCGCGCTCTCGTCGACCAGCGCCGCCCGCCGGGGCGCCAGCGACGCCTTGCGGCCCGGGTTCGCCGCCGCGGCCGCGGCCGCCAGCATCGACACCAGCGCGCTCTCGTCGCCGGCCCGCTCGGCCAGGCGCGCGCGCGCCTCCCACTCGAACGGATGCGCGGGCGCCGGCGGCGGCGGATCGGCGGCCAGCCGCGACCGCAGCTCCTCGAACGCGCGCGCCGGATCGCCGAGCGCGAGGTGCGACAGCGCGCAGGCGCGCAGCCCGGGCGCGAGCGCGCTCGGGCCCCACATCTCGGCGCCGTACGCCAGCGTCGCGGACGCTTCCGCCTGCCGTCCCGCGCGCGCGTCCGCGGCCGCCACCGACCAGAACAGCGCCGAGCCGGGCGCCGCCTCGATCGCCGTCTGCAGCGCGCCGCGCGCCGCCAGCGGATCCTGGCCCCCTTGCCCCCCTTGGCCGCCCGACGCCGCCTCGCGCGCCTCGGCCAGCGCCAGGGCCGCCTCCGCGCGCCGCCCCGGATCGCTGCGCAGCCAGAGATCGAAGGCGGACGCGCGCACGCCCGCGTCGGTCGAGCCGTCGGCCAGCTGCTGCGCCAGCAGCCCGAGCGGGATCGCGTCCGCGTTCTCCGCGATCGCCCGCCCCATCAGCGCCAGCGCGCCCGCCGTCTCTCCGCGCCGCGCCAGGTTGCCGGCCTCGATCCAGCTCAGCACGGCGACGCCGGCCGCGCCCGTGATCCCGGCGCGCAGCCGCTCCAGGCTGGCCGCGTCCAGGGGCGCGCCCGTGGCGGCCTCCTGATCGACGCGATCGCGCGCCGCCGTCGCGGTCAGCGGGGCGAGGCCCTCGCGCAGCGCCGCCACGCGCGGCTTGTCG